>JBMTXX010000066.1:0-15670 GCA_049453935.1 Rubrivivax sp. | reverse complement strand
CGGTGACATCGTCAACATCGACGTCACCGTCATCAAGGACGGCTGGCACGGCGACAACAGCCGCATGTACGTCGTCGGCGAGGCCTCGATTGCCGCGCGCAGGCTGTGCGCCGTCACGTTCGAGGCGATGTGGAAGGGCATTCTGAAGGTCAGGCCCGGGGCACGGCTCGGCGACGTCGGCCATGCGATCCAGACGTACGCGGAGCACCACGGTTATTCGATCGTGCGCGAGTTCTGCGGCCACGGCGTGGGCCGCAAGTTCCACGAGGAACCGCAGGTGCTGCACTACGGCCGCCCCGGCACGCTGGAGGAACTGGTCCCGGGGATGACCTTCACGATCGAGCCGATGGTCAACGCCGGCCGTCGCGACATCAAGGAAGACCGGCGTGGCAACCGGCCCTACGACGGCTGGACCATCGTCACCCGCGACCGTTCGCTGTCGGCGCAGTGGGAACATACCGTGCTGGTGACCGACACCGGCGTGGAAGTGCTGACCCTGTCGGCCGGCAGTCCCGCACCGCCCGCCTTTGCGGCCCCGATGTTCACGGCTGCGGCAGCGTGACATCCGCCCGCCCGACGCGAGCACGCCGTGGACACCCTGACGCCGGACCTGCCCGGCCCGGCGACGCCCCTGCCCTGCGGCTCTGACGTTCAGGACTTGCAGGTCTCGACGGTCGAGGCCTTGCGGCAGTTGCATCGGGAACGCAAGTCTGCCCTGGTGCAGACTTTCCTCGGCGAGCGACCGACCACCACCTCTGCGAACCGCCTCGTGCGCCGTCTGGCGCGGCACGTGGACGACACTTTGCGCGCCCTGCTTCGGCTGGCCCCCCTGCCCGAGGGCGCAGCCCTGCTCGCTGTGGGAGGTTACGGCCGGGGGGAACTCTTTCCGAGTTCCGACGTGGACGTCCTGGTACTGCTGCCCCATGGCAGCCACACCGAAGGCATCAGCGACTTCATTGCCGCGTGCTGGGACGTGGGCCTGGAGATCGGTTCATCGGTGCGCACCGTCGAAGAGTGCGTAGAGGAAGCCGGGCGCGACGTGACGGTGCAGACCGCCCTGCTCGAATCCCGCTTGATCGCCGGCAAGCGGCGCCTGTTCGATCGGTTCGTCGCGGCCACGCGTGCGGTGCTTGACCCACGCGCCTTCCTGCGCGCCAAGACGCTGGAGATGCACCAGCGCCACAACAAGTACGAGAACACACCCTACTCGCTCGAGCCCAACTGCAAGGAGAGCCCGGGGGGTCTGCGCGACCTGCACGTGCTGATGTGGGTGGCAAGAGCCGCAGGCTTCGGACGCCACTGGTCTGAACTGGCCGCAAGCGGGCTGCTGACGCCCTTCGAGGTGCGCCAGTTGCAGCGGCACGAGGGCTCGCTCAAGCTCATCAGGGCGCGACTGCACGCAGTGGCCGGGCGTCGCGAAGACCGGCTCGTCTTCGATCTGCAGACCATGGTGGCCGAGAGCTGCGGCTACGTTTCCCGTCGAGGCTCGCGCGCTTCCGAGCAGCTGATGCATCGCTACTACTGGGCCGCCAAGGCGGTGACCCAGTTGAACCAGGTGCTGCTGCTGAACATGGAAGAGCGGATCATCGGTAGCGAATCGGCCCCGATGAGGCCGATCTCCGATCGCTTCCTCGACCGCGGCGGGATGCTCGAGGTCGCGCGTGACGACCTGTACACGCGACACCCGGAGGCCATCCTCGAGACCTTCCTCGTCTTCCAGCGCACGCCTGGCCTGCAAGGCCTGTCGGCCCGGACGATGCGCGCGCTCTACAACGCGCGGGGGCTGATGAACGGCGCCTTCCGGCACGACCCTGCCAACCGCGCGATGTTCATGCAGATGCTGCGCCAGCCTGCCGGGGTGACGCGGGTTTTCCGGCTGATGAACCAGACCTCGGTGCTCGGCCGCTATCTCTGGGTGTTCCGACGCATCGTCGGGCGCATGCAGCACGACCTGTTCCACGTGTACACCGTGGATCAACACATCCTGATGGTGCTGCGCAACGTCCGGCGCTTCTTCATCCCCGAGCACGCGCACGAGTACCCGTTCTGCTCCCAACTGGCCTCGCAGTGGGACGCACCCGCGCTGCTGTACATCGCCGCGCTCTTCCACGACGTGGCCAAAGGTCGCGGCGGCGACCACTCGGACCTGGGCGCGAGCGAAGTCCGCCGCTTCTGCCGTGACCATGGTGTCAGCAGTGAGGACGCGACGCTGGTGGAGTTCCTGGTCCAGCACCACCTGACCATGAGCCGCGTCGCGCAGAAGGAGGACCTCAGCGATCCGGACGTGATCTCCCGCTTCGCCGCGCTGGTGGGCAGCGAGCGCAGGCTGACCGCGCTGTACCTGCTGACGGTCGCAGACATCCGCGGCACCAGTCCGAAGGTCTGGAATGCCTGGAAGGGCAAGCTGCTGGAGGATCTGTTCCGGTACACGCTGCGCGCCCTGGGTGGCGCGCGGCCCCACCTGGAGGCCGACATCGAGTCGCGCAAGCAGGAGGCGGTCCAGATCCTGGCACTTCACTCGGCCCTGCCCGGCACCGAGCAGCCGCTGTGGAAGACGCTGGACCTGAGCTACTTCGCGCGTCATGACGCCGCAGAACTCGCCTGGCATGCCCGGTCGCTGTGGCGTCATCTCAACAGCAGCGTCCCCGTGGTGCGCGCGAGGATGTCGTCGGTGGGTGAGGGCTTGCAGGTGCTGGTCTTCGCGCCCGACCGCCCCGACCTGTTCGCCCGCATCTGCGGCTATTTCGATGGTGCCGGCTTCAGCATCCAGGACGCCCGCATCCACACCACACGCAACGGCTATGCGCTCGACACCTTCCAGGTGGTCAGCGCGACGCAGACGTTTCACTCGAACGCCGATTACCGCGACCTGATGTCACTGGTGGAGACGCAAGCGGCGCTGGCACTTGCGTCGGACGGGCCGCTGCCGGAGCCTGGCCGCAGCCGCGTCTCGCGTCGCGTCCGCTCCTTCCCGATGGTGCCCCGCGTGACGCTGCGACCCGACGAACGCGCCCAGCGCTGGCTGTTGAGCGTCAGCGCCAGCGACCGCACCGGACTGCTGTACGCCATCGCGCGCGTTCTGGCGCGCCACCATATCAACCTCCAGTTGGCCAAGGTCAGCACGCTCGGCGAGCGCGTGGAGGACACCTTCCTCGTCGACGGCGCGGCATTGCAACAACTGCGCGCGCAACTGCAGATCGAGACCGAACTGCTGGACGCCATCGCCTGACCCCCTCCCCGGGCCCGCCCTGAAAGCCGTCGTCCGACGCCGCCTTGCCATGCCCCTGCACCGCATCCCGATCGCCGCCGCGCTGGCCGAACGGACACGCTTCGACACCCTGATCGATGCGCGCAGCCCTTCGGAGTACGCAGCCGATCACCTGCCGGAAGCCGTCAACTGGCCAAGCCTGGACGACGAGCAGCGGCACCTCGTGGGCACCGACTACGCACAGGTCTCGCCCTTCGAGGCGCGCAAGCTGGGGGCGGTGATGGTCGCACGCAACATCGCCGGTCACCTCGAGCGCGAACTGCCCGGGCGCACTCGCGACTGGCGCCCGCTCGTCTACTGCTGGCGTGGCGGACAGCGCTCGGGGGCCTTGGCGCACGTGCTGTCGCAGGTGGGCTTCGAGGTACATGTGCTGGATGGCGGCTATCGTGACTTCCGGCGCCATGTCGTGGCGGCCCTCGCCGACGCCGGTCAGGGCCTGGAACTGCGCGTGATCTGCGGGGAGACCGGCAGCGGCAAGAGCCGGCTGCTGCAGGCCCTTCAGGCGGCCGGTGAACAGGTGCTGGACCTCGAGGCCTTGGCCTGCCACCGTGGCTCGGTCCTGGGCGCCGTGCCCGACCAGCCGCAGCCGACGCAAAAGCGCTTCGAATCGCTGCTGTGGCAGTCTCTCACCCGCTTCGACCCGGCACGGATCGTCTACGTCGAGAGCGAAAGCCGCACGATCGGCAAACTGCGCCTGCCCGAAGCCCTTCTGCTGCGCATGCGTGCGGCCCCTTGCGTGCGTCTGCAGATGCCGCAACAGGGGCGCGTGGACCTGCTGCTGCAGGACTACGCGCATCTGGCCGCCGACCCGACGCTGCTGGCCAGCAAGCTCGACGCCCTGCGCGAAGTTCGCGGTCACGCCACCGTAGACCAGTGGCAAGCGGGCCTGCGGGCCGGACGCCTGCGTGAAGTGATCACAGCCCTGCTGGTCGAACACTACGACCCGATCTACCTGCGTTCGATGGCTCGCAATTTCGCGGCGTTCGCGCAGGCGCCGGTCGTCGAGGTGCCGGACGGCCGCGTGGGTTCGATGGACCAGGCAGTTCAGCAACTCACACAGACCACCGATCCCCCGGCCCTGGCATGATCCTGCCGTCATCCACGCCGCGCGATGCGTGCCGCCGCTCACCTGGACAAGGCCCTGAGCGCAGGGGTCGATGCCAGCCGTCCATCTGAGTCCAGACGGCCGATGGCCCCTGGTCTCGGCGCGACAATCTCGGCATGAGTGAAGCTTCCGCGATCGAACAGTCGCGCCGCTACCCGATACGGCCGGTCACCGTCTGGCAGACGCGGGAGTGGCTCACGCGAGGCGCCCAGGACCTGCGTCGCAACCCCCTGCCAGGGCTGTTCCACGGCGGCTGCGCCGCGGCTTTCGCAGGCCTGCTGCTGTGGTGGGGTCACGACCGTTTCTGGATGCTCGCAGGCGCGTTTTCAGGCTTCCTTCTGGTCGCGCCGCTGATCGCCACGGGTCTGTACGACATCAGCCGTGCACATGAACAGGGCCGACCCGTCAACTTGCGCACGGCGCTGCGCGTCTGGAAATCACGCGATCTGCGCCTGATCGGCTTCGGTCTGCTGCTCGCGCTGGCCGGTACCGGCTGGGTGCTGACTTCTGCATCGCTGATCACGGTGTTTGCGTCCGGGCCCGTGCGCGAACCGGCTGATTTCATCCGTCTCGTGGTGCTGGCACCGCAAGGTGCCTTGTTCGAGGTCTGGCTGGCGCTGGGGGGTCTGATGGCGGCGCCGGTGTTCGCATCGTCGGTGGTCGCGATTCCGATGCTGCTGGACCAGCGCGTCAGCGTGATGGCAGCCGTGCTGACAAGCTGGCGGGTGGTGATCGAGAACCCGGTGCCGATGGCTCTGTGGGCAGGGGTGCTGATGGCCGTGACACTGGCCGGCATGGCGGCCGGGCTCTTCGGGCTGATCCCCATCGTCCCCTGGCTCGCCCATGCGAGCTGGCACGCCTACCGGGACCTGGTCGGTCCGGACCGGTCTGCGCGCTGAGCGGACCCGCCGACAGGACGCGACGATGTTCGGTTACTCAGAGGAGCAGATTGCGCAGTTCGGCCTGACCTTCGGGGTCGGCGCGTTCATGCTCTACATGGTGTTCATCATCTTCCAGCTCGCACGCGAGTCGCGAGCCGGCCGCCTGGGGACCTTCATCCTATTCCTGGCGCTGGGATTCGGGCTGGTGGGCTATGTTGCCAAGGGCGTGATCAAGTTCTTCATCGAGGGCGGCTGAACCCCCGCGCCCGGCAGTCGTTTTGCCGGGCCTGCCGCACCTGGCAGCCCCGGAGCGCGCACGTCGGCGGCCCCGGGCGCCCAGGATCAGCCCATGTGCAAGCCGCCGTTGCAGCTGAAGTCGGCGCCTGTAGTGAAGCCGGAATCCTCGCCTGCCAGCCAGCCGACGATGGAGCCGATCTCGTCGGGCGTGCCCAGACGCTTGACGGGAATGGTGGCGACGATCTTCTCCAGCACCTCGGGCTTGATCGCGCGGACCATGTCGGTGCCGATGTAGCCGGGGCTGACGGTGTTGACGGTCACGCCCTTGTTGGCCAGCTCCTGCGCCAGCGCCATCGTGAATCCGTGCATGCCAGCCTTGGCGGCCGAGTAGTTGGTCTGGCCCGCCTGGCCCTTCTCACCGTTGACCGACGAGATCTGGATGATGCGGCCCCAGCCACGCTCGACCATGTCCGGCACCACCTGCTTGGTGACGTTGAACATGCTGTTCAGGTTGGTGTCGATGACGGCGTCCCAGTCGTCGCGGGTCATCTTCATGAACATGCGGTCGCGCGTGATCCCGGCGTTGTTGACCAGCACGTCGATCGGCCCGTGCTCGGCCTTGGCCTTGGAGAAGGCGTCGACCGTGGACTGCCAGTCGGCTACGTTGCCCACTGAAGCGTGGAAGGCGAAACCGAGAGCTTTCTGCTCGTCCAGCCATTTGGTGAAGTCGCGTGTCGGACCGCAGCCCGCAATCACCTTGAACCCCTGGCGTGCCAGGCGCTGGCAGATCGCCGTGCCGATGCCACCCATGCCGCCGGTGACGTAAGCCACTTTCTGTGTCATTGCTCTCTCTCCTTTGTGGATCTGTTGAATCGTCTGGCGTTCAGGCCTTGGCCTTCACGTACCGCCCGGGTGCCGGCTCGATGACCTTGTGGCTGCGCGAGCCGTAACGGCGGGGTGCGCTCATGAGTGCGCCGCCCTGGGACTTCAGCCATTCGGCCCAATCGGGCCACCAGCTGCCCGCGTGTTCTGTGGCGCCGTCGAACCACACCGACGCATCGGCCGGCAGTGTGTCATTCGTCCAGAAACTGCGCTTGCGCTGCGCCGGGGGGTTGATCACACCCGCGATGTGGCCAGAGGCGCCCAGGACGAAACGCCGCGGCCCCTTCAACAGGGGCACGGACCGGTACGCCGCCATCCACGGGACGATGTGGTCCTCGCGCGAGCCGTAGATGTAGAACGGCGCGCGGATCTTCCCCAGATCGACCTTCTGGCCGCACACGGTGAGTGCGCCCGGCCGGGACAGTTCATTCTGCAGATACATGTGACGCAGATACCAGCAGTACATCGGCCCGGGCAGGTTGGTGGAATCCCCGTTCCAGTACAGCAGGTCGAAGGGGGGCGGCGTCTCGCCCTTCAGATAGTTGCCAACGACGTAGTTCCACACCAGGTCGTTGGGCCGCAGGAAGCTGAACGTCGTGGCGAGTTCCTGCCCCCGCAGCAGCCCCGGGCCGTTGGGCGCATCAGGGCCGATCGTCATCTCCCGCACCCGCACCATGGCTTCGTCGACGAAGATGTCCAGGATGCCGGTGTCGCTGAAGTCCAACAGCGTCGTCAGCAGCGTCACCGAGTGCGCCGGATGTTCGCCTCGCGCGGCCAGCACGGCCAATGCCGTGGACAGGATCGTGCCGCCCACACAGAAGCCCAGGGTGTTGATGGTGTCGACCCCGGCGATCTGGCGGACGACCTCGATGGCGCGGATGGGACCCTCGGCGATGTAGTCGTCCCAGGTCAGCGCCTTCATCGACTCGTCCGGGTTGCGCCAGCTGACGACGAACACGCGATGGCCCTGCTCGACGGTGTAGCGGATGACCGAGTTCTCGGGCTGCAGATCCAGGATGTAGTACTTGTTGATGCAAGGCGGCACGAACAGCATCGGCCGCTCATGCACCTTGGCGGTCAGGGGCTTGTACTCGATGAGCTGGAAGAGCTCGTTCTCGAAGACAACGGCGCCTTCGCTGGTGGCGACGTTACGGCCGACCTCGAAGACGCTTTCGTCGGTCTGCGAGACATGCCCCTTGCGAAAGTCCTCGAGCAGCTGCTGCAGGCCCTTGGTCAGGCTCTCGCCGCCGCTTTGCAGCGCGCGCTGCACAGCTTCCGGGTTGGTGGCGAGGAAGTTGCTCGGGCTGGCCGCATCCACCCATTGCTGGACGGCAAAGCGAATCCGATTGCGCGTCTTCGGGTCGCCCTGGACGGCGTCGGCCATCTGCATCAGCGTACGGGCGTTCAGCAGGTACATCCGCGCCAGATAGGCCGCACCGGGGTTGGCAGCCCACTCCGCGGCGGCGAAGCGCCGGTCCTTGAGCTTGGACGGCTGGGTGGCGGAAGCCGCCGGGCCCCACTGCGCCAGAGCCTCGTTCCAGAGCTGGGTGGCGCTGCGCAGATACTCGGCCTGCATGCCGGCGAGGCTCTCGGGCTGCACCCCCAGGCCTTGCAGAGCGGACATGGACTGGGTCATCGCGTCGGTCCAGGCCTGCAGGCCCTGGAGCGGATCGAGCATCGATACGGGTGACTGCGGGGTCTTCACGGAACTCTCCTGGGCCTGCGGCGCTGCCCGTGCTGGTCACGCCCGGGCGGGTCGGCAAGCCTGTTGCGGCCACACCCCATGGGCGACAAGGTTCACCGGTGGAATGTACGATCCACGGCTTACCCTTCCATGACTGACCGGATCCCTCCGGACATCACCGACCATGTACCTCGTTGCCATCGCCTGGATGTACGTCGTGGTGATGATGGCGCTGGCAGAGGCGCTTTCCCCTCAGGGCAGCCTGCTGGGCGCGTTCATGACTTTCGTCCTGTACGGTTGCGCGCCGCTGGCACTGGTGCTTTACCTGCTGGGCACGCCCGCACGACGGCGTGCGCGGCGCGCCGCGGAAGCCGGTGACAACGCAACGGCAGCCGAGACCATGCCGGTCAGCGCTTCAACCACACCGCCGCCGCCATCCGCCCCGTGACCCCGTCGCGTCGATAGGAGTAGTAGCGCGCCGGCTGGCTGACGGTGCACTCGGTGCCGCCTGCCACGCGTCTGATGCCCAGACGCTCCAGGCGTTGCCGCGCCAGTTGCGGCAAGTCGGCCAACGAGCGGTCGGGGCGATGCGACGACGTCGTCGGACGAAATGCCTCGCCGCCGCCCAGGGCCTGCACCACCTCGGGGCCGACCTCGAAGGCCTGCGGCCCGATGCACGGGCCGAGCCAGGCCACGAGTTCGCCGGTCTTGCAGGCTGCGGCCCCGGCCACCCGAACGGCGGCGGCTTCGATGACGCCCGCGCACAGGCCACGCCAGCCCGCGTGCACGGCGCCCACCGCCTGCCCGTTCTCGGCGGCCAGCAGCACCGGCAGGCAATCGGCCACCAGCACGGCGCAGGCCACCCCGGGCGCATCGGCCCAGCTGGCGTCGGCCTCGCAGGCCTCGTGGACGGCCGTTCGCGCCGACACCACGACACACCCGTGGACCTGGCGCAGCCAGGCCACCTCGCAGCCGACGGCCGCCGACAGATCATGCCGATTGCGCGCCACGGCCAGCGGGTCGTCGCCGACGTGATCGCCGAGGTTCAGGCCTTGCCAAGGGCCCTCGCTGTGCCCGCCCATGCGGGTGGTCATCAAGGCGCCCACGCCGTCCGGGGCGTCCCAGTCGACCTGCAGGAACGGGCCCTCAGCCGGCATCCGGACAGGCATCCGGTTGGGTCCTGTCGAAGGCCTCCAGTCGCATGCAGGCCTCGAACACGCGCATCACATGGGGCACGTGGTCCAGTCGGCAGTTGAAGCGCCGGGCGTTGAAGATCTGCGGCACCAGGACACAGTCGGCCAGCGTGGGGGCCTCACCGTGACAGAAAGGCGTGGGCTCGGCCGCCAGACGGCGCTCCACCGCCTCGAGCCCGGTCTCGACCCAGTGCCGGTACCAGCGGTCCTTGTCCTCCTCGGACACCTTGAGCGAGTGGACGAGGTAGCGCAACACACGCAGATTGTTCAGCGGATGGATCTCACAGGCGATGTCCTGCGCCAGCGAACGCACGCGCGCGCGGGCCAGAGGATCCGAGGGCAGCAGCGGCGGCTGCGGATACACCTCCTCGAGGTATTCCATGATGGCCAGCGACTGCGAGATCAGCGCGTCACCGTCGCGCAGCAGGGGCACGAGCCGGGCAGCAGACAGTTCGGCGTAGCCCGGGGCCGTGTGCTCGTTCTTCTGCAGGTGCACGGCGCGGTAGTCGTAGTCCAGGCCCTTGAGCGCCAGCGCAATGCGCACGCGGTACGAGGCCGAGGAGCGGAAATAGTTGAAGAGTTCCATGCGGGGGTCCTGATGGGGGAACTGGGCCAGGCAGGCGCATCGCTGCCGTGCATCCACGCACGGTGCGTGGCGGGCTGCGCGCCGATGATGCCATGTCCGGTCGGCGTCGCTACACTGCGGCCATGTTCCACCGTCCTCGAATCCGCCACTGTCGTGCGTGCGGTCAGGCCGTGTCCTACCGCGTGCCCACCGACGACAACCGTGAGCGCGCGATGTGCGGTGCCTGCGGCCACATCGACTACGAGAATCCGCTGAACGTGGTGGGCACCGTGCCGGTGTGGCAGGACCAGGTGCTTCTGTGCCGGCGCAACATCGAGCCCAGGCACGGCTACTGGACGCTGCCCGCTGGGTTCATGGAGCTCGGTGAAACCACCGAGGCAGGCGCCTTGCGCGAGACGGACGAGGAAGCCGGTGCGCGAGTCGACCTGCAGGGTCTGTTCACGCTGCTGAACGTCGTGCGCGCCGGGCAGTTGCACCTGTACTACCGCGCCAGGCTGCTCGACACGGATTTCCACCCCGGTCCGGAGACGATCGAAGCACGCCTGTTCAGGGAATCCGAGATCCCCTGGGACGACCTGGCCTTCCGCACCGTGCGGCTGACCCTGGAGCGCTATTTCACCGACGCCCGCAGCGGGCAGTTCGGCCTGCACTGCGCGGACATCGCCTGATCGGCGAGGCTGGGCCGGACGCGGGACGTCATAACCCTTATAGTGGTGGGGTGTTCACGGGTGGGGTCGCCCGATCGGTGTCGGCCCCTGAACCCGGGAACTTCCCGAGCCACCGCAAAGGAGCCTCCATGCAATCCCGTCGCACCTTCATTCAGATCATCCCTATCGCCGGCGCCACGCTGCTGGCCAGCCAACAGGCCTTGGCAGCCCGTCCTGCAGACGCCATGGACCCGAAAGCGGCCCAGGCTGCAGCCTTGAAGTACGTGGAGAAGACGCCGGACGCCGGCAAGAAGTGCAACAACTGCCAGCTCTACCAGGGCAAGGCCACCGACGAATGGGGCGCCTGCCCGCTGTTCGGCGGCAAGAAAGTGGCCGGCGCGGGCTGGTGCAGCGCCTGGGTCAAGAAGGCCTGATGACCTCGTGACCCTGCTGCGACTTGGGTTTTGCATCTGACAGGGATACTGCCGTCGATACTTCATCGCCTTGAGGCGCCTGTGTTCGCACAGCAACGCCACAGGGTGCCAACGGATGCCGGGCGGTCCCGGTGTCCACGTTGGCCGGTTCTTGGTATTCGAACAAAGGAGTCCAGATGCAATCCCGTCGTACCTTCATTCAGATCATCCCGGTGGCCGGTGCCGCGCTTCTGACCAGTCGCGAGGCCCTGGCCTCTCGCCCGGCCGATGCGATGGATCCGAAGGCCGCGCAGGCGGTGGCGTTGAAGTATGTCGAGAAGACCGCCAACCCCGCACAGCGCTGCGACAACTGCCAGCTCTATCAGGGCAAGGCAACCGACGCATGGGCACCGTGCCCACTGTTCGCCGGCAAGAAGGTCGCCGGGCCGGGCTGGTGCAGCGCCTGGGTCAAGAAGTCCTGAACGTCGTCCGGCCGACGCCGGTCGTCTGAACGAAAAAAGGGCCTGACGGCCCTTTTTTCTTGGCTGCGCGACGCGGATGGAATCTCGCCAGACGAGACGACCATACGCGGCAGGTACATCGCGCGCGCCCGCCGCACAGGCCCTGCACGCAGCCCGTTGGGCGCGTACCGGTCGGCGGTTCTATCTGCGGGCCGGCGGCAGGTCGGTGCAGGAGCCGTGTGCCACCTCCGCCGCCATGCCGATGCTCTCGCCCAGCGTTGGGTGCGGGTGGATGGTCTTGCCGATGTCGACCTCGTCGGCCCCCATCTCGATGGCCAGCGCCACCTCGCCGATCATGTCACCGGCGTGCGTGCCGACGATGCCGCCGCCGAGGATGCGGTGGCTCTCGGCGTCGAACAGCAGCTTGGTGAAGCCTTCGTCCCGCCCGTTGGCGATGGCGCGGCCCGAGGCGCTCCACGGGAACAGGCCCTTCTTCACCGCGATGCCCTTGGCCCTGGCCTCATCCTCGGTCAGGCCCACCCAGGCCACCTCGGGGTCGGTGTAGGCCACGCTCGGGATCACGCGCGCGTCAAAGCGCGCCTTGGTGTCGCCTGCGGCCACCTCGGCCGCCACGTGCGCCTCGTGTACCGCCTTGTGCGCCAGCATCGGCTGGCCGACGACGTCGCCGATGGCGTAGATGTGCGGCACGTTGGTGCGCATCTGCACGTCCACCGGGATGAATCCGCGCTCGTTGACGGCCACGCCGGCCTTGTCGGCGCCGATCTTGCGGCCGTTCGGGCTGCGGCCCACGGCCTGCAGCACCAGGTCGTACACCCCTTCGCTGCGCTGCCCGTCCAGTCCCTCGAACTGCACGCGGATGCCGTCGGCCGTGGCCTCGGCCGCGACCGTCTTCGTCTTCAGGCGGATCTGGTCGAAGCGGTGCGCGTTCATCTTCTGCCAGACCTTGACCAGATCGCGGTCGGCGCCCTGCATCAGGCCATCCATCATCTCGACCACGTCCAGGCGCGCTCCGAGCGTGGAGTAGACCGTGCCCATCTCCAGGCCGATGATGCCGCCGCCGACGACCAGCATCTTCTTCGGCGCTTGCCGCAGTTGCAGGGCGCCGGTGGAATCGACGATGCGCTCGTCATTCGGCAGGAAAGGCAGGCGCACCGCCTGCGAGCCCGCGGCGATGATGCACTGCCCGAACCTGATCACCTGGCTGCGGCCGGTCTTGTCCTGGCCGTCACCGGTGGTCTCCTCGACCGCGACATGGTGCGGGCCGACAAAGGCCCCGTAGCCGCGCACGACCGTGACCTTGCGCATCTTCGCCATCGCCGCCAGGCCGCCGGTGAGCTTGCCGACGACCTTGTTCTTGTGCGCGAGCAGACGCCCCAGGTCGATCTGCGGCGCGCCGAAGCTGATGCCGAGATCAGCGAAGTGGCTGACCTCGTCCATCACCGAGGCCACGTGCAGCAAGGCCTTGCTCGGGATGCAGCCCACGTTCAGGCACACGCCACCCAGCGTGGCGTAGCGCTCGACGATCACGACCTTCATGCCCAGGTCGGCGGCGCGGAAGGCCGCCGAGTAGCCGCCGGGGCCGGCACCCAGCACCAGCAGATCGCACTCGAGGTCGGCAGCACCGGTGTAGGCGGTGGCAGCGACGGAAGCAGGGGCCACAGCTGCGCCCATCCCGTGGGTCGGGGCAGCCTCCGTTCGCCCTGAGCCTGTCGACGGGCTCGCAGAGGGGGCTTCGACAGGCTCAGCCCGAACGGGGGCTGCAGCGGGCAAAGTTGCAGCGGCCGCCGCAGCAGGAGCCGCCGCCTCCAGCACCAGCAGCAGCGAGCCCTCGCTGATCTTGTCGCCCAACCCGACCTTCAAGGCCTTGACGACGCCGGCGGCCGAGGACGGGATCTCCATCGAGGCCTTGTCGCTCTCCACCGTGACCAGGCTCTGGTCGACCCGAACGCTGTCGCCCGGCTGGACCAGCAGCTCGATCACCGCCACATCCTTGAAATCGCCGATGTCCGGCACCTTGACTTCGATGAGCGCCATCACGCGGCTCCTTGAGTGTCGAACCCCTGCTGCACCGAAGCGTGCCGCCGGGGCCCTGAGATCCGATCAGATCCGTGGGCGGAGACCGGAGCCCCCGCCCCCGGCAGTCACAGCATGATGCGGCGGAAGTCCGCCAGCAACTGCCCGAGGTAGACGTTGAAGCGCGCGGCCGCGGCGCCGTCGATGACGCGGTGGTCCCAGGTCAGCGACAGCGGCAGCATCAGGCGCGGCACGAAGGCCTTGCCGTCCCACTTGGGCTCCATCTGGCTCTTGCACACGCCCAGGATCGCGACCTCGGGCGCGTTGATGATGGGCGTGAAGTAGCGCCCGCCGATGCCGCCCAGGCTCGAGATCGTGAAGGTCGCCCCGCTCATGTCGGCCGGGCCGAGCTTGCCGTCGCGCGCCTTCTTCGCGAGTTCGGCCGTCTCCTGGCTGATCTGCAGCACGCCCTTGCGGTCGGCGTCCTTGATCACCGGCACCATCAGGCCGTTGGGGGTGTCGGCGGCGAAGCCGATGTGCCAGTAGTGCTTGTGGACCAGCGCGTCGCCGTCGAGCGAGCTGTTGAACTCGGGGTACTTCTTCAGCGCCGCCACGCAAGCCTTGATCAGGAAGGCGAGCATCGTGACCTTGACGCCGGCCTTCTCGTTCTCCTTGTTGACCTGCAGACGGAAGGCCTCGAGCTCGGTGATATCGGCGTCGTCATGGTTGGTGACGGCCGGAATCATCACCGCATTGCGCAACAGGTTGGCGCCGCTGATCTTCTTGATGCGGCCCAGCTCCTTGCGCTCGATGGGGCCGAACTTCGCGAAGTCCACCTTGGGCCAGGGGATCAGGCCGAGCTCGCCGCCACCGGAACCCACCGCGGGCGCCGCCTTGGCCACCGCCGCGGCCACGGCTCCGGCGATGGCCTGGGTCTGGGCACTGCCGGCCATCACGGCCTTGGTGAAGGCTTGCACGTCCTGCTGCGTGATCCGGCCCTTGAGACCGGTGCCGGTGACCTCCTCCAGGGGCACACCCAACTCGCGTGCAAAACGCCGCACCGAAGGCGACGCATACGGCAGCCCGCGCGCAGGCGTGGCCGTGGGCTGGTGCGCGGGCATGGACGCTGCAACTGCAGCCAACGGTGCCGTCGCCGCAGCTGTGGCGGCGACCACCGCAGCGGCCGGCACCGGCGCGGCCACCGCGGGGGACGCGGCAGCTTGGGCCGCATTCGGCGCCGCCACCGCAGACGCTCCTTCCAGCAAGGCCAGCAGATCGCCCTGGTTGATCTTGTCGCCCACCGTCACCTTCAGCTCGCGCACCACGCCGGCCGCCGACGACGGGATCTCCATCGACGCCTTGTCGGATTCCACCGTGATCAGCGACTGGTCCACCGCCACCTTGTCGCCGGGCTTGACCAGAACCTCGATCACCGCGACGTCCTTGAAGTCACCAATGTCAGGTACACGCACCTCGACCGGGCCACCCGCCGCTGCCGCAGGAGCGGGCGCCGGGACCGCCGCCGGGACAGGGGCAGATGCCACAGCCGCGACCGCAGGCGCCGATGGTGCGGCCACGGCCGGAGGCGGCGCAGCCGCCGCGCCGCCCTCGGCCTCGAGCATCAGCAGCAGCGAACCTTCCTTGACCTTGTCGCCCAGCGCCACCTTCAGCTCGCGCACCACGCCGGCGGCCGACGATGGGATCTCCATCGACGCCTTGTCCGACTCCACGGTGACGAGCGACTGATCCACCGCGACGGTGTCGCCCGGCTTGACCAGCAGCTCGATGACCGCGACCTCCTCGAAGTCACCGATGTCCGGGACCTTGACTTCCACCAGAGCCATGTTGTCGTCTCCTTGCTGCGCGGGCGCCGATCAGGCGTACAGCGGGTTGATCTTGTCGGCCGCGATGCCGTACTTCGCGATCGCCTCGGCCACCTTGGTCGCCGGCAGCGTGCCCTCGTCGGCCAGCGCCTTGAGCGCGGCGACGACGATGTAGTGGCGGTTGACCTCGAAGTGCTCGCGCAGCCGGCTGCGGAAATCGCTGCGGCCGAAACCGTCGGTGCCCAGCACCTTGTAGGCGCGGCCTGCGGGGACGAAGGCGCGGATCTGCTCGGCGTAGTTCTTCATGTAGTCGGTCGACGCGATCACGGGGCCGGCGTGCGCGCCCAGTTGCTGCGTGACGAAGGGCACGCGCGCGGCCTCGGTGGGATGCAGCAGGTTCCAGCGCTCGCAGTCCTGGCCGTCGCGCGCCAGTTCGTTGAAGCTCGGGCAGCTGAA
>JBMTXX010000065.1:0-15878 GCA_049453935.1 Rubrivivax sp. | reverse complement strand
GGGCCACACCTGCCAAGGCTGCCCAGCGTTGCGAAGCCGTGCCATGCGCACCGCAACGCACCGCCGTGCGGTCCGAACGCTGCGTGTCGAAGCATCGCGCCCCAGACCGCAGCCGACCCTGCGAAGACGCATGGCTGGGCTCTGACGATGCAGGCGGCGAACGCATCGCCCGGATTGAGGGGGCGACACCGCCCGCTGCGTGCGTCGGTGCGCGCTCCCTGACCGATGAGCTCGAAGCGTACGTCCACGGTGCGCGCACCCGTGGAGTCGTCGGGGCCGAACGCCTGCGACGAGCCTTCGAATCGGATGACAGGCGTGCCGCTGAGCGATGGCCGAATGAGGGCCGCCGTGACAGGATCACCTCGCCGCTGCACGGATCGCCCCGAACGAATACCTCCAGACCGATGGATCGACCCGGCCTCAGCCGCCCCTCTGACAATGCCCCAGGAAGCCTGCGAGCGCCTGCCCCGGTGGACGCTCGCGGTGGTTGACGATGGCGAGCACGCGATGCATGGGCGGCAGCGGCATTTGCAGGCGCGTGAGGGATCCTGCAGCCACGGCCTCGACCACCGCGTAGACGGACAGCAGGCCCACGCCCAGGCCCGCGGCGACGGCGCGCTTGACGGCCTCGTTGCTGCCGAGCTCCATCTCGATGCGAAAGCGCCCCAGGCCCGGCACCAGCCAATGGTCGGCCGCCTCGCGCGTGCCCGAACCCGGCTCGCGCAGGATCCATCGCGCCGCGCGCAGCCAGGCGCGGTCGACGCGACGCCCAGTCATCGGGTGGCCGGCATCGTGCTGGCGGCCTGGATCGACGACTTCAACCGCATCGGGGCGGTCACCATCCGCATCGTCGCGGTGCTCGTCGTCATCGCATGGGTGCTGGACTACGTTGCCGGGCTGCTAGGCGCGAACAAGGCGGACGCCAGCCGTCAGGCCATCACCGGCGCCGCGCTCGGGACAGTGGCCGGTCTCGTCATGGGCCTGGTCGGCGTGCTCTACATGCCCCAGATAGGATCGGACCGATTCACCAGTGGAAATTGGGCAACATAGATACGGCAGTCGCTTGACGGCGTCCGGCGGCGAGCCGCCCGGGACACAGGACTGTCGCGACCCCACGACACTCCTGCAGGCTGGAAGCTCGTCCACGCGTCGTCGGCAGCCTCAGGTGGCCACCGACCCATCGCCTGCACGGCCTATGCCTTCGGCGCTGGTGCCCGAAGCGCACAGCCTGCGAGCACCTCAACCTACATTCGGCTGTCGGGCGTGCCCGAGCGGGCTGTCATCGGCCTCGATGGCAAGGCGCGAACCGGCAGTCACGGCCGGAGACACGGTGAGGATTGGTAACGCCGCCAGCGTGGTCGAGGGCAGTTCGATCGAGTGTGCAGCGCCGTCACACGGCTGGTGATGCTGGCCGTGGCCGGAATCTTCCAACCCGACAATTACTTGCTCGCGGGGGAAAGCGGTCAACTGCCGAATCTGGGGTCATACGCTGCAACCCCGGGGACAGTTCATGCACGGCGCCGCTGGCGCATGACTCCAAGGATCTCGGAGAACACCCGATGACGCAAGCCGGATGACGCCAGATCGACGACGACGCTGCGTCTGTAATACAGACTCAGGTCCAACCCGACGCCGACGGCGTAGAGGTCGATGTCTGAGCCGGACTCCACGTCTGCTGCCACCTGTTGAAGGTGCCGATCAAGAAAATGCGGACCGTTGGCCAGTCCTGTGGCGGCGTCCATGGGACAGCCATCCGAGACAACGATCAGGAGCTTGCGACGCTCAGGTCGGGTACGCAGGCGATTTGCAGCCCACTGCAGGGCCTCACCGTCCAGGCCCTCCCTGAAAGCGTCCTCCTTGAGCATGGCGGCAAGGTCTCGCCGCGCGCGGCGCCAAGGCGTATCGGCTGACTTGAAAACCAGATGCAGGCGCTCGTTCAAGCGCCCCGGCTCGGATGGACTGCCTGCGCGGCGCCAGTCACGAGCCACTCGACCGCCGTTCCAGGCACCCGTGGTGAAACCCAGGATCTCACTGACGGCACCCGCAAGCTCCAGTGCCCGCGCGAAGATGTCGACCATGGCTGACACCGCCTGCCTGTGCGTGCGCATCGAGCCGGAACAGTCGACCAGGAATGTCACGATCGCGTCCGAGACGGGCTCGTGCACCGGCAGACGAAACAGCCGTCGCTCCGTCGGTGAACTCACGAGCTGCGCAAGTCGCCGACCATCCACATAACCCTCTTCCTGCGCAAGTGCCCAATCCTCATGGAAAGGAGCGGACAGCAGCGCAGCGAGCTCACGTGCCAATCGCGGCAGGTTCACTGCCTGAGCCCGCACGTATCGATCGAGCTGGTCTCGAAATTCGTCCAACTGCGCGGTTCGTACCATTGACGACGCCGCAAGTTCACGGTCGTATGCGGTGGTGTATATCCGATAGCCCGACTCGGCCGCATCGACGTCGCGCGGACCCGCATGGGCCACAGAGGTGTCTCCGTCTTCTACCTCTCCTTCTTCGAACTCCATGCGCATGCCCAGCGCAATCCGGGTGTCGAAGGGCTTTTCGTCGACGCCTTTGTCCAGCGCAATCGCCGCCGCGTCGGCGAGTTGCAGAGCAACCCAGCCAGCGAGTTGCAGCGCTGGCAGAGCAAAAGCTGCCTGGTCATGCCGCCGTCGGCGCATGTCGACCAGCGCGCCGCCGATGTCGGGGGCGATCCCAGCGCGGGTGGCTTCCAAGATCCCTTCGGTTTCTTCGAGTACCGGATCGCCAGTCAGGTGCGATCGTGCGATCTGCACCACCGTGAACACAAGCAGGCCGCCGGCCGTTTCGGTCACACCTTCATGGTGCAGTGTCCGCAGCCAACAGTCGAAACCGTGACGCAGATTGCGGCGTGCCCCGGGCCATGGGTCTCCTACGAGGCTCTCGCAGCGAAACTGCTCGAACATGCCAAACAATGCGCGCTCGGTGGCATCTTCCGGCTCGAATTTCAGGTGCAGCGCATGGTCAGAATGAACCAGTCGCATTGCCAGTCCGTCTGCGGCACCGCGAAACCATTGGCTGTCGCCAAGCGCCTGGGCCGGGTGCAGGTGCGGCGCGTACGCCGCCAGGCGCTGCTGGCCGCGGTGCAGACGACCGCCCCGGAAATGAAGGTCGAGCTGACCGGAGATGGCGCGGGCCGTTGCAGCGCCAAGTTCCTCGGTTCGCCGCTGCCGGCGCACCTCGGTGACCAAGGTCACGTCACCGCTCCGCTGGACGACAGGTCCTCGTCAAAGCAGCGTTGAAAGTACTCACACACCACTGGCTGCTCTGCGACATCACACTTGTTGACAAACGACAGCCTGAAGGCTTGCGCAACGCTCCCGAACAGTTCCCAGTTCTCCGCCCAAGTGATGACCGTGCGCGGAGACATCAGCGTGGACAGGTCTCCGGCCTCGAACCCTTTGCGGGTCAGCGCGGCGAGCGCAACCATCTGCCGCACCAGGACCTGTCCATGAGTGTCCGCTAGCGCGGGCACCCTGGCAGTCACGATCGCCGCCTCTTCGCTTGGACTCAGATAGTTCAATGCGGCAACGATGTTCCAGCGGTCGATCTGGGCATGATTCAACCGCTGGGCTCCGTGGTACATCCCGTTCAGATTGCCCTGACCCACGGTGTTCGCAGTGGCGAAAAGCCGGAAGGCGGCGTGTGGTTTGAGGACCTGATTGCGATCCATCAACGTAAAACGGCCGTCCCGTTCGAGCAGGCGCTGGATCACGAACATCACATCTGGGCGGCCGGCGTCGTATTCATCGAAGACAAGCGCGATCGGCCTTTGCAAAGCCCATGGCAGTATTCCTTCCTGGAACTCGGTGACCTGGACGCCGTCGCGCAGAACCACAGCGTCGCGTCCAACCAGGTCGAGCCGGCTGACGTGGCCGTCCAGGTTCACGCGCAGGCAAGGCCAGTTGAGTCGAGCGGCAACTTGTTCGACGTGTGAACTCTTGCCGGTACCGTGGAGCCCCTGCACCAGCACGCGACGATCCCGCGCAAAGCCGGCCAACAGCGCAAGCGTGACGTCGGTGTCGAAGCGATAGACCTCGTCGACCTCGGGAACATGCTCAGTACGGCGAGAAAAGGCAGGCACCCGCATCGAAGTGTCGATACCGAAAGTTTCCCGCACACCCACGGTACGGTCAGGCTGCATGGTGAAGATATCGTCCAAATGATGTCCTTCGGCGGCGCTGGCCGCGCTTTAGCTCATGTCTGGGGAGATCGGATCTGGCGAAGTCGGACCGGCACAGGTACAGGGTGGGCGGCGGGTACACGCGACAACTTGGGTGGGAGCCGTCGTCATCCGCGAGCGTGCGTGGGCACCTGCTGCGCCGGCACACCATCAAGATGTGCCAGTGCCTGTGCGGCGCGCTGCAACGCCGGCAACCACCCGCGAAGCCTGTCTCTTGGCAAACGCACGGCCGGCCCCTGTAACGCCACACAAAGGCTCGATCGCCGAGCAGGCGTGGCCGTCGGTACCGGGACGGCTGCACAGACCAGACCCGGCAGAAACTCCTCGTCGTCGTAAGCGCAGCCTTCGATCCGCACTCGCTGCAACTCCTGCTCCAGGATGTCAGGATCTGTCACCGTGCGCGGGGTACAGGCCTCCAGCGCGACAACGCTAAGCAACTGATGACGCTGTGCGGGCGCCATCTGCGACAGGAACACTTTGCCGCTGGCCGAGCAGTGCACGGGCACACGTGAGCCGGGTTGGAGATGGAAGCGCAGCGGCGCGGCCGTCTCGACCCGGTCCAGGTACACCACCTCGCCTGCGACCAGCGCCGTGATGTTGCAACTCTCGCCAACCTCGTCCACCAGGCGCCGAAGAACCTGGCGGCGGGCGCCGTGCAGTCCGCTGTTGAGCAACAGGTTCTCCGCGAGCCGGCGAAGACGGGAGCCCGTGACCCAATGACGCCCGTCCCCTTCGCGTTGCAACAGCCCTGCCGTCTCGAGTTGCTGAAGCATGCGGTGCAAAGTGGGCTTGGGTAACCCGGTAGCCTCGGTCAAGCCCTGCAATGTGTGGCGCTGCTCGCGCGCGGCCACGTGCTCGAGCAGCGCCACCAGACGCAACGCTGGCGTGTCGGCGGCACCTGACCCAGGCGCGAAGGATCGAGAAGAAACCAGTTTCATCGCGCGGCATCATAGCCCTGGATTCCGCTTTTCGAACTGAAGTATTCCGGTTTACTGAACTCACAGCTATGATCAGTAGCGTCAGGCGGTGACACGTCGAGCCGAGGGCCGATCGCTCAGGAACGGCCCAGACAAAACCCACGAGGAGCATCCCCAGATGAACGCACCACAACCGATTGCTGCCCGGACCATACCTTCGGGCCCCACCCGCATGACGCCATCCGAGGCCTTCGTCGAGACGCTCGTCGCCCAGGGCGTCGACACGATGTTCGGCATCATGGGATCGGCATTCATGGACGCGATGGACATCTTTGCGCCCGCGGGCATCCGACTGATCCCGGTGGTGCACGAGCAGGGCGCTGGCCACATGGCCGACGGCTATTCGCGCGTCAGCGGCCGCCATGGGGTCATCATCGGACAGAACGGCCCGGGCATCAGCAACGCCGTCACCGCGATTGCCGCGGCGTACTGGGCGCACAGCCCGGTGGTGGTGATCACCCCCGAGACCGGCACGCTGACGCAGGGCCTGGGCGGCTTCCAGGAGGCGCACCAACTGCCGATGTTTGCCGAGTTCACCAAGTACCAGGCCCACGTCTCGAACAACAAGCGCATGGCCGAGCTGACCGCCCGCGCTTTCGACCGCGCGCTGCTGGAGATGGGTCCGACGCAGCTGAACATCCCGCGAGACTTGTTCTACGGCGACATCACGGTGGAGATCCCCAAGCCCATCCGCATCGAGCGTGGCGCCGGCGGTGAGGACAGTCTGAACGCTGCCGCAGAACTGATCGCCAACGCCAAGTTCCCGGTGATGATCTCCGGTGGCGGCGTGGTGATGGGAGACGCCTTCAAGGAGGCCATCGCGCTGGCCGAGCGCATTGGCTGCCCGGTGGTCAACAGCTACCAGCACAACGACAGCTTCCCGGCCAGCCACCCGCAGTGGTGCGGCCCCCTGGGCTACCAGGGCAGCAAGGCCGGCATGCGGCTCATCGCGCAGGCCGACGTGGTGATCGCGCTCGGCACCCGCCTCGGCCCCTTCGGCACCCTGCCGCAATACGGGATGGATTACTGGCCCAAGGGCGCCAAGCTGGTGCAGATCGACGCCGACGCCAAGATGCTGGGCCTGGTCAAGAAGGTCGACGTGGGCATCTGCGGCGACGCCAAGGCGGCCGCGGTGGCCCTGCTGGCACGCCTGACCGGCCGCGAGCTGGCCTGCGACGCCACACGAGCAGAGCGTGCCGCGAAGACCGCCCAGGAAAAGGCCGACTGGGAGCAGGAACTGGCCGCTTGGACGCACGAGAAGGACGCCTATAGCCTGGACATGATCGAGGAGGCCAAGGGTGAGGAGACGCCTTCGGGTGGCCATTGGCTGCACCCGCGCCAGGTGCTGCGCGAGCTGGAAAAGGCCATGCCCGCGCATGTGATGATCTCCACCGACATCGGCAACATCAACTCGGTGGCGCACAGCTACCTGCGCTTCGAGGAGCCCCGCAGCTTCTTCGCGCCGATGAGCTTCGGCAACTGCGGCTACGCGCTGCCTACCATCATCGGCGCCAAGGTGGCACGCCCCGACCGCCCGGCCATCAGCTACGCCGGTGACGGCGCCTGGGGCATGAGCATGAGCGAGATCATGACCTGCGTGCGCCACGACATCCCGGTCACCTCGGTGGTGTTTCACAACCGCCAGTGGGGGGCCGAGAAGAAGAACCAGGTCGACTTCTACAACCGCCGCTTCGTCGCAGGCGAGCTCGACAACCAGAGCTTCGCCGGCATCGCCCGCGCGATGGGCGCCGAGGGCATCACGGTGGATCGCCTGGAAGACGTAGGCCCGGCGCTCAAGCGCGCCATCGACCTGCAGATGAACCAGCGCAAGACCTGCGTGATCGAGATCATGTGCACGCGTGAACTGGGTGACCCCTTCCGCCGCGACGCGTTGAGCAAGCCGGTGCGCTTCCTGGACAAGTACCGGGACTACACCTGAGCGCTCGTATGCCCGGCTGCCTGCTGACGCTGAATGCCGGGTCCTCGTCGGTCAAGTTCGCGCTGTTCGACGCGGCTGGCGATCTGGCGTCACCGGTGCAGGCCGGACAGGTGGAAGGCATCGGCACTCGCAGCGGGCCGGCGGATCACGCGCAGGCGCTGCACCAGGTGCTCGCGCGCCTGGGCCCGGCGCCAGTGGCGGCGGTCGGCCACCGCATCGTGCACGGGGGCACGCAGTTCGAGGTACCCTGCCTCGTCGACGCCACAGTGCTGGCGCAGATCGAGGCCCTGGCGCCGCTGGCCCCGCTGCACCAGCCGCACAATCTGGCGGGCGTGCGGGCGGCGCAGGCAGCCTTTCCCGGCGTGCCTCAGGTGGCCTGCTTCGACACCGCCTTCCACCGCAGCGTGCCCGAGGTGCACCAGCGTTTCGCGCTGCCCGACGAGTTGTTCCAGCGCGGCATCCGCCGCTACGGCTTCCACGGCTTGAGCTGCGAGTCGATCACCGCTCAGCTTCGCGCCCGTCATCCGGACATCGCTTCCGCGCGCGCCGTGATCGCCCACCTGGGCAATGGCTGCTCGCTGACGGCCGTCAGGGACGGCCGCTCCGTGGCCACGACGATGAGCTTCTCGCCGCTGGACGGGCTGACCATGGGCACCCGCTGCGGCCGCATCGACGCCGCGGTGGCGCTGCACCTGCAGCAGCAGGAACGCTGGTCGCCGGACGAAGTGTCACGCCTGCTGCACAAGGGCTCGGGCCTGCTCGGGCTGTCAGGCCTGTCCAGTGACATGCGCGAGCTGGAAGCCGCCGCCGCCCATGGCCACGAGGGTGCCCGGCGCGCCATCGAACATTTCGTCGAGCAGATCCTGCGGGAACTCGCCGCGCTGGCCGCGGCGCTGCGCGGGCTGGACGCCATCGTGTTCACCGGCGGCATTGGCGAGAACGCCATCGCGCTGCGCGCGCGCATCATCGAAGGCGCGGCGTGGCTGGGCCTGCGGCTGGATGAGAAGGCCAACGCCCAGGGACCGGGCCGCATCAGCGCCGCCGACAGCCCCGTGAGGGCGCTCGCGCTGCGCACCAACGAAGAGGCCGTGATCGCACAGCACACGGCGCGTTGGGTGGGGTTGTTAACGCCGTGTGACGGGTGAATCCAGACTCCCGAGACCGTCACTCCTGGAACTCCTGCTCAGCCGCCCGCTGCTGCTCGACCCAGGCCCTTCCGGCGCGCAACTTGGCAGCCAGCGCAGACTGCGGGTCAACGACGCGCCAGAAAGGCGCGATGGCCGTGGCGGGCGCGCCCGACTCGAGCTCGTCCCAGGCAGCCTCTGCCACGGTCCGCAGGAAGATCGCCGTCGACACCGGGCACGCTGTGTCGGCACCGTGCAGCGCTGCCAGTTCGCGGCGCATCTGCTGGATGGAGCGGGTCTCGCCGGGCGGCACCTGGTTACGCAGGTAATCCTCGACCTCCATCGGGCAGGAGATCAGCAGGCGCTCGCCGGCCGGGACACCGGCGAACGCCTTGTCCAGCCGCACGATGTGAGGCGGCTTCGCTTGCATCTTCTGCTTCCAGGTCTTCGGTTTGGAGGGCATGGTCGTGTCCTTTCCCGACGATCATCGCGCGGTCACCGGGCAGGCCCAACAATCCCCGGGAAAACCCTGAGCCGAAACGCCTCGCGGTAGGCAGCGGGCGGCATGCCGACGCGGCGCGGCATCTCGCGGGTGAGTTCAGGCTGGTCGGAACAGCTGACGCAGCGGTCCTCCCCGATCGCGCCCTCGCAGGATGGCCGGCGCTCCCCGTCTTACGATTTATCGATCGATCAGAGCACCATGTCATGACCCCGTCCGCGACCCTGTCTTCCAAGTACCAGATCTCCATCCCCAAGGCCATCCGGACAGCGCAGCACAGGGAGCCCGGGGCGAAATTCGCCTTCATTCCCAATGGTGCCGGGGTTCTGCTGGTGCCGGTGTCCGAGCTCCAGGCTCTGGAAGGCATCGCACGCGGCGCATCACCTACCCACTACCGTGACCGGTCGGACCGGGCCTGATGGTCCTCGTCGATACCTCTGCATGGATCGAGTGGCTGATCGGATCGCCCCTGGCGCCCAGGATCGGGCCACTCCTCCCGTCGCAACCCGAATGGGTGGTACCGACGATCGTCCAACTCGAGCTGGCGAAATGGCTCACCCGTGAGGTCGGGGAAGACCGGGCCGACGAAGTGCTCGCGTCCACGCAGATGTGTCAAGTCGTCGTGCTAGACACCCGCATCGCCCGCGCCGCCGCCGAGGCCGGCCGCGCGCACAAGCTTGCGACCGCGGACGCCATCTTGTACGGCACGGCGCACAGCATGGGCGCTTCGATCCTCACGTACGACAGGCATTTCGACCGTCTGCCGGGCGTGGTGCTCATCAACAAGCACGCGGGCTGAGCAAACGCGCTCAGTTCCCCAGGCAATGCGTTAGAAAGCCCGCCAACGCCCGGCCGGGCTGGCGCTCGCGGTGCGTCACGATGGCCAGCGACCTGTGCATGCGCGGCAGCGGGGTCTGCAGGCGCGTCAGCGTGCCCGCGGCGATGGCCTCGGCCACGGCATGCACCGAAAGCAGCCCCACGCCCTGCCCTGCGGCCACCGCGCGCTTGACGGCCTCGTTGCTGCCGAGTTCCATCTCGATCCGCAGGCGCCCCAGGCCCGGCACCAGCCACCGGTCGGCCGCCTCGCGCGTGCCCGAACCCGGTTCGCGCAGGATCCACGGCGCCGCGCGCAGCCAGGCGCGGTCTACGCGGCGGCCAGCCATCGGGTGCTCCGCCGCGGCGACGACCACCAGCTCGTCATCACGCCAGTGCGCCACGTCCAGATCGGGGTGGGTGCGCGCGCCCTCGATGAAGCCCACGTCCACCTCCAGGGCCGCCACGGCGTCGAGCACGGCCCGCGTGTTGGCGATGTCCAGGCGCAAGCGGGTCCCAGGGTGACCACGCTTCCAGCCCGCAATCAGGGGTGGCAGGAGGTACTCGCCCACCGTGAAGCTGGCTGCCACGTGGACCTCACCCTGATCGGACGCGACGAACAGGTGCCCGATTTCGGCCGCCTGCTCAAGCAGGTTCACCGCCCGCGGAAGCAGCGCGCGGCCTTGCGCGTTCAACGTCAGCCGGCGCCCGACGCGATCGAAGAGTTGAACGCCCAGTGTCGATTCGAGCTCGGCCAGCGCAGAACTCGCCGCTGACTGCGACCGCGCAACCCTATCCGCTGCCGCCCGCGTCGATCCCGCATGGGCCACGGCCACGAAGATGCCGAGCTGACGAAGGGTCAGGGCCGGCACTCCGATTTGATCTATTTTCTGATTCACCTTGACTGAAATTATGGGCTGGATCGATCAGACTCGAGACCCTAAGATCTTGGCATCATCGCGCCCGCCAGTGCGCCAGCCAGGAGACCCCCGTCTATGCCCCTGCTCAGCGCGAGCCCCCCTCTGCACGATCCGCTGGCACCAGCCGCGCCGGGCGCCAAGACCGAGATCAAGTGCACCACCTGCTACATGTGCGCCTGCCGCTGCGGCATCCGCGTGCACCTGCGCGAAGGCGCCGACGGCCCAGAGGTGCGCTACATCGACGGCAACCCCGACCACCCGATCAACAAGGGCGTGATCTGCGCCAAGGGCAGCTCGGGGATCATGAAGCAGGTCTCGCCCGCGCGGCTGACGCAGCCGCTGAAGCGCAAGGCCGACGCCGAGCGCGGCGCGGGCGAGTTCGAGCCCATCTCGTGGGACGAGGCGCTGGCGATGCTCACCGAGCGCCTGGCGCGCATCCGCGCCACCGACCCGAAGAAGTTCGCGCTGTTCACCGGGCGCGACCAGATGCAGGCGCTGACCGGCCTGTTCGCGCGCCAGTTCGGCACGCCCAACTACGCGGCGCACGGGGGCTTCTGCTCGGTGAACATGGCCGCGGGCATGATCTACAGCATCGGCGGCAGCTTCTGGGAGTTCGGCGGCCCCGACCTGGACCGCGCGAAGCTGTTCGTGATGATCGGCACCGCCGAGGACCACCACAGCAACCCGCTGAAGATCGCGATCTCGGCCTTCAAGCGCCGCGGCGGGCGCTTCATCAGCATCAACCCGGTGCGCACCGGCTACTCGGCCATCGCCGACGAGTGGATCCCCATCAAGCCCGGTACCGACGGCGCGCTGTTCATGGCGCTGATGCACGAGCTGCTCAAGCACGACCGCATCGACCACGCCTTCCTGAAGCGCCACACCAACGCGCCGCAGCTCGTGGTGCTGGACGAAGGTGCGCGCGAGGGCCTGTTCGCCTTCGACCCCGACCCCGCCAAGGGCCCGCCCGGCGACGGCCGCCACCCGCACAACAAGCTGGTGTGGGACACGGTGTCGAACGCCCCGCTGTCGGCCTACCCCGAGGGCATCGCCGCCGGCCGCGACCCGGCACTGACCGGCCGCTACACGCTGCCCGACGGCACGGCGGTGGCACCGGCCTTCCAGCTGCTGAGCGAGCAGGTGGCGCACTGCACCCCCGAGTGGGCCGCCGCCATCACCGGCATCGATGCCGAGCGCATCCGCGCGCTGGCGCGCGAGCTCGCCCATGCCGCCTTCGAGCAGGCCTTCGAGCTGCCCATCGCCTGGACCGACGCCTGGGGCCACGAGCACCCCAGCACCATCGGCCGCCCGGTGGCCTTCCACGCGATGCGGGGGCTGGCGGCGCATTCCAACGGTTTCCAGACCGTGCGCGCGCTGGCGGTGCTGATGAGCCTGCTGGGCACGATAGACCGGCCCGGCGGCTTTCGCCACAAGGCGCCCTACCCGCGCCACATCGTGCCCAACTACCGCGCCTTCAGCGAGCCCGAGCAGGTCAAGCCGAACACGCCGCTGAACGCCGCGCCGCTGGGCTTCCCGGCCGGCCCGGAGGAACTGGCGGTGTACCCCGACGGCACGCCGCTGCGCATCGACCACGCCTTCTCCTGGGAGCATCCGCTGTCGGCCCACGGGCTGATGCACAACGTGATCACCAATGCGGTCAAGGGCGACCCCTACCGCATCGACACGCTGATGATCTTCATGGCCAACATGGCCTGGAACTCGACGATGAACACGATGGCGGTGCGCGAGATGCTCAACCGCCGGGCGGATGACGGCGAGCACGCCATCCCCTTCATCGTGGTCTGCGACGCCTTCCAGAGCGAGATGGTGGCCTTTGCCGACCTGGTGCTGCCCGACACCACCTACCTCGAGCGGCACGACGTGATGAGCATGCTCGACCGCCCGATCAGCGAATTCGACGGCCCGGTCGATGCAGTGCGCGTGCCGGTGGTGCCGCCGACGGGTCAGTGCCGGCCCTTCCAGGAGGTGCTGGTGGAACTGGCCTCGCGCCTGAAGTTCCCGGCCTTCACCACGCCCGAGGGCGGGCGCAAGTTCAAGGACTACCCGGACTTCGTCGTCAACTTCCAGCCCCAGCCCGGCATCGGCTTCCTGATGGGCTGGCGTGGCAAGGACGGCACCGAGCACCTGCGCGGTGAGCCCAACCCGCGGCAATGGGAGATGTACGAGAAGAACGGCTGCGTCTTCCAGCACCACCTGCGCGAGGACCAGCAGTACATGCGCAACTGGAACCGCGCCTACCTGGATTTCGCCAAGGACAAGGGCTGGCGCCAGAAGAACGACCCGGTGCAGTTGGCGATCTACTCCGACGTGCTGCAGGGCTTCCGCCTGGCCGCGCTCGGCAAGACCGCCGGCCGCCAGCCGCCCGAGCACCTGCGCGAGCGCATCGCCACCTACTTCGACCCCCTGCCCTTCTGGTACCCACCGCTCGAGCAGGCCTGCACCGACAAGACCGCCTACCCTCTGGCCGCCATCACGCAGCGGCCGATGGCGATGTACCACTCCTGGGATTCGCAGAACGCCTGGCTGCGCCAGATCCACAGCCACAACTACCTGCACGTGAACCCGGCCACGGCGCAGGCCGCGGGCATTGCCGACGGCGGCTGGTGCTGGGTCGAGAGCCGCTGGGGCCGGGTGCGCTGCATGGCGCGCCACAGCGAGGCGGTGGAACCGGGCACGGTGTGGACCTGGAACGCGATCGGCAAGGCCGACGGCGCCTGGATGCTGGCCCCGGGTGCCGACGAGTCGCGCAAGGGCTTCCTGCTGAACCACCTGATCAGCGAGGAACTCCCGCTCGAAGGCGGCCCCGAGGGCGCGACGATCAGCAACTCCGACCCCATCACCGGCCAGGCCGGCTGGTACGACGTCCGCGTCCGCATCCGCCCGGCCGACCCCGCCGAACCCCACGAAACCTTCCCCCAGATCCCCGCCACCCCACCGGCGCCCGGGGTGCTGGGGTCGGTACGGAAGGTGTTGACGTACTTCGCGGGGAAGAAGGTCTCGTGAGTTTTTGTGCTTTCCTTTTTCGAGCCTGGCTTCTGACCGACCGTACGGTTGGGCTGGGACTTCATGCCAGCGGCGCGCGAGGGCGGGCGGGCGCGGTGCCTTTCTCCGCTCATGTCCCCCGGACTCGGCCTCTCGGCCGAGCCCTCCTCCTTTACTTCGCTACGAAAGGCACCACGCCCACCCGCCCGGCCAGCGTGGTTGCTTATCCACCAAGGCATCACGCGAACCATCTCGCGGAATACCAAGCTGCCCGCAGGCCGAGGACGCCGGGTACCCGCCGCAGCGAAGTAAAGGAGGAGGGGCGGGCGCAGCCCGGCCCGGGGGACATGAGCGGAGGCGGGTACCCGGTGGCCTCGGCTCGCGAAGCCTACGCTCGAAACGGGTCGACATGGGAAATCCGCGAGACCTGTGCATGACGCAACGAACCACTGGTTGGTACAAGCAACGGAGACATTGAATCCCATGGCCTCCCCCCCCACAGAAACCCTGGCCAAGCAACTGGCCCTGGTCATCGACCTGAACGTCTGCGTCGGCTGCCACGCCTGCGTCACCTCGTGCAAGCAGTGGAACACCTCGGGCAGCGCCGGCCCGCTGGCCGACCAGAACGCCTACGGCGCCGAACCCACCGGCACCTTCTTCAACCGCGTGCAGACCTGGGAAGCCGGCAGCTACCCCGACACCCAGACCGTGCACTTCCCCAAGAGCTGCCTGCACTGCGAAGACCCGCCCTGCGTGCCCGTCTGCCCCACCGGCGCCAGCTACAAGCGGGCCGAGGACGGCATCGTGCTCGTGGACTACGACAAGTGCATCGGCTGCAAATACTGCGCCTGGGCCTGCCCCTACGGCGCACGCGAGCTCGACGAAGAGCGCCAGGTCATGACCAAGTGCACGCTGTGCGTCGACCGCATCTACGACGAATTGCTGCCGCCCGAAGACCGCAAGCCCGCCTGCGTCCAGGCCTGCCCCACCGGCGCCCGGCTGTTCGGTGACGTCAAGGACCCGCAATCCGAGGTCTCGCAGGCCATCCGCGAGCGTGGCGGCTACGCGCTGATGCCCGAGTGGGACACCAAACCCGCCAACCACTACCTGCCGCGCCAGGTCACCGGCCCCCAGGGTGAAGGGGGGCCGAAGTGAACCCGGCGTTTTCCGTCATCAGCTTCACGCTCGTGGCCGGCGCCGCGCAGGGCCTGGTCGTGGCGCTGGCCTGCGCCGTGTTGGCCGGGGTGCCGGCCGGGCGCGGCTTCGGCCTCGTGGCGCTGGCGCTGGCGCTGGCGATGCTGGCGGCAGGCCTGGGCGCGTCCTTCCTGCACCTGGGCCGGCCCGAGCGCGCCTGGCGCGCGGCGGCGATGTGGCGCACCTCCTGGCTCAGCCGCGAGGTCATCGTGCTGCCGGCCTTCATGGGGCTGGTGGCGCTGTGGTGGGCGGTGCTGTGGCTGCAGGGCGCCAGTGGCGCAGGCGCGTCGCAGGGCCTCGCCGGCACCCCTGCGCTGCTGGCCGTTTTTGCGCTGGGGCTGGCGGCGCTGCTGTGGCTGTGCACGGCGCAGATCTACGCCTGCCTGCGCTTCATCCAGGAATGGGCGCACCCGCTCACGATCGCGAACTACACGCTGATCGGCCTGGCCAGCGGCAGCGTGCTGGCCTGCGCGCTGGCCGCGAGCCTGGGCGAGCGCGCGCTGCTGGCCGCCGCCGCGCCCTGGGCGCTGACCTTGACGTTCGTCGCTTGGGCCGCACGCACCGCTGCACTGCTGCGCAATGCGGGGCTGAAGCTCAAGTCCACCGCGCAGAGCGCCACCGGCATCCGCAACGCGCGCCTGGTGCAGAAATCCATGGGCATGTCGGCCGGCGCCTTCAACACGCGCGAGTTCTTCCACCGCGCCAGCGCGCTGGCGGTGCAGCGGGTGCGCTGGGCCCTGCACGGCCTGGGCTTCGCGCTGCCGGCGGCGCTGATGGTGGCCGCTGCGCAAATGGCGTCCGTCCATCCAGCCTGGTGGTGGCTGGCCTTGGCCTCGCAGGTGCCCGGGTTGACGGCCGAACGCTGGCTGTTCTTCGCGCAGGCACGTCATCCACAGAACCTGTACTACCAGACCGTTTCGTGACACCCGAGCGGGTGGTCGCGAACCCTATGTGGGGTGGTAGATTCTGCGGCGACCATGGCTGACACGACATACCCGAGATGACCCGGCCCGTCCTGGACTCGAGCGCTGTTGTCGCAGGCGGCCCCACGATGCCAGGATCGCCGCGCCAGACCGCTGGATACACCCATGCCATGCGTCGCCAGCCAGGCGTGAGCCTGTTCCGATGACCCGTCTGGCCTGGCGCTATGCCCGGCGCGCCGTCAGCCGCCGCACCGGCCACCTGCCCGG
>JBMTXX010000064.1:0-15967 GCA_049453935.1 Rubrivivax sp. | reverse complement strand
TCCGGCATCCGGCATCCGGCATCCGGCATCCGGCATCCGGCATCCGGCATCCGGCGCCGCAGTATCCTCCGCCCCATGAACACCGCACGCCCCGTCACCATCCTCACCGGCGCCTCTCGAGGCATGGGCCGGGCCCTGGCCGAGTTGCTGCTGCAGCGTGGCCATCGCCTGCTGACCCTGCAGCGTCACCCCAGCCCGCTGCCGGCCGCCCACGACACCGACGCGCAGGCCTGGGCCGTCGATCTGAGCGATCCCCTGCCCGTGGCAGAGCGTCTGCAGGCCTGGATCGCCGCACTCGCACCTTCTCAGGTGTCGGCGCTGACGCTGATCAACAACGCCGCGCTGCTGGTGGAGCCCGGCCCGCTGGCCGCTGCCGACCTCGCCGCCATCAGCCGGGCCACACGCGCGAGCCTCGAGGCGCCCTTGCTGCTGACGGCCGCCTTCCTGCGGGCCAGTGCCGCCTACGCCGTCCCACGCAAGGTGCTGAACATTTCCTCCGGTCTCGGGCGCCACGCGATGGCCGGTTCGGCCGTGTACTGCGCCGACAAGGCGGGCATGGACCACTTCAGCCGGGCCGTGGCGCTCGAGGAATCCGCCCACGCGGCCGGCGCGGCCATCGTCTCGCTGGCGCCCGGCATCATCGACACCGACATGCAGGTGCAGCTGCGCAGCGCCGACGCCACGGCCTTCCCTGAGCAGCAGCGCTTTGCCGACTACAAGGCCGAGGGCCGGCTCGACAGCCCGCACAGCGCCGCCGAGAAGCTGCTGGCCTATCTGGACCGGCCGGATTTCGGCCGCAAGGTCGTGGCCGACGTGCGCGAGCCGGGCTGAGAGGCTGAGAGGCTGAGAGCCAGTCCCCCATGCCCGCCTTGCACGCCCAAACACCCTGGCTCATCGTTGCAAATCCTCGCCATAGCGCGAGCCATGGCTGTGGTTTGCGCCTCCATCCAGGGCGTTTGGACGCGCCTTTCGGGCACGGCGGAAGAACTCTCAGCCTCTGACGCCTGCCGCGCTCGACCGATCGACGGCGCGCAGACTCGGCAGCCTGACGTGCCTCAGGCCGCCGACATCAGCTCGACGAAGCGCGCCATGTCGACGTTGCCGCCTGAGACGATCACGCCGACGCGGCGTCCGCGCAGATCGGGCAGACCGTCGACGCGGTGCAGCAGCGCCGCCGCTGCGAGGCAGCCGGTGGGCTCGACGACGAGCTTCATGCGTTCGGCAAACAGCCGCATCGTCTCGACCAGCTGTGCGTCGGTGACGGTGACGATGCCGCTTACCAGTCGCTGGATCACGGGGAAGGTCAGCGCGCCGCTGTGCTGGGTCTGCGCCCCGTCGGCGATGGTGCGTGGCGTGTCGATGTGGACGATGCGCCCCTCGGCGAGGCTGCGCTGGGTGTCATTGCCGGCCAGCGGCTCGACGCCCCAGACCTCGACGCCCGGCGCGAGGTGATGCGCCGCCACCGCGCAGCCCGAGATCAGCCCGCCGCCGCCCACGCACACCAGCAAGGCTTCCGGGGCGCCCGCGCCCATCTCGGCCATCTGCTCGACGAGTTCCAGCGCCGCCGTGCCCTGCCCGGCCATGACATCGGGATGGTCGTAGGGGGGCACCAACGTCATGCCGCGCTCGTCGGCCAGGCGCCGGCCGATGGCCTCCCGGTCCTCGGTGTAGCGGTCGTACAGCACGACTTCGCTGCCGGCCTGCCCTTCCTGGTAGGCCCGGGTGGCGGCCAGCTTGGCCGCCGGCGCGTCGCGCGGCATCACGATCACGCTGGGCACGGCGAGCAGCCGCGCCGCCAGCGCGGTGGCCTGCGCGTGGTTGCCGGAGGAATAGGCGATGACCCCGCGCTGCCGGGTGGCCGCGTCCAGCCGCGCCAGGGCGTTGAAGGCCCCGCGGAACTTGAACGCGCCCATACGCTGCAGGTTCTCGGCCTTGAAGTAGACGTGTGCGCCTGTGCGCTCGTCGACCAGGCGGGAGCGCAGCACCGGCGTGCGATGCGCATGACCGTGCAGGCGCCGGGCCGCCGCGGTGATGTCGTCGAAGGAGATCGCCAGATCCGTCATGTCGTGGGCCCCTGGAAGCCGCGGTCGCGGCAGGTGATCACCAGCGTGTCGCGCCAGCCGGGCTCGGCCGCGTCGACGGGCTGGATGGGTGTGGTCTCGTGGATCACGCGTTCGTCGTCGAGCAGCAGCGCGCTCCAAGCCTGTGACAGCGTGAACCGCATGCCCTGCGGGCTGCGCGCGTCGAACACACGGGTCTCGCCACCCCGGATGTGGTGGCGGCCGAGCAGGATCACGGCCACCAAGTCCACCCCGTCACGGTGGGCGCCCTCGGGCGTGGGGCGGCCGATGCCGTCGGTGCAGTCGATGCGGAAGGCGTGCGCCTCGACGAACCAGCGCGTCACGCCCGGCCGCAGATCCGAGGACACTCCGGCCAGGCCCCGCAGCAACGCCAGGAAAGCCGCATCGGTGGCCATGCCGTCGTGGAGCGGCTCGAACCAGCGCTCGAAGCCCCCGTGCAGGGCGTTGTACTCCACCGGCTGCCAGTGGGCTCGGTGCGGCGCCTGGAGCACCGCCCCCCCGACATCGACGACGAAGCTGCCGTGGCGACGACGACGGTAGCGACCGCCGTCGCGCAGGTGCGGGTCCGGCGGCAGATCGTCCCACCAGGACCGCAGCCCTTGCAAGGCCGCCGCGTCGACGTCGCAGCGGCGGGCCAGGGCCTGCGCCGTCAGCACGGCGAAGCCGGCGCTGTGGAGTTGGCGCGGGAGATCTTCGAGAGCGGTCAGCGGTGGCGGTGGCGTCATGGCCAGGATGTGGCGGCCCGGGCAGGCGCAAGATCAGCGCCAGACGATGTCCGCTTGGATCGAGCCGCCGATTCTCACCGAAGCCGACACGACGCTCAGGCCTGGGGACCCCGCGGTGGTCGTGGCGGCCGTGGCGGCTGCGTCGGAGCCGCTCGGGCCGCAGGCCGCCGGCGATAGACCTCGCGCCAGGCGGCCGGCATCCAGGCGCGCAGCGGCGCCGACCAGCGTTCGGTGCGCGCCGACAGCCACACCACCGCCACCGTGCTCGCCCCCAGGCACAGGGCCCAGACGCCGAGCGAGACCAGATCCGAGCCCATCCAGCGGCCCAGGCCCCAGGCCAGTTCGAAGCCCGCCAGCGCCAGCGCCACGCCGACGAGCGCGACACGCCGCACCGACATCGCCCACAGCGCGAACAGCCCCCATCCCAGGTAGCGCGGCAGCAGCACCCAGCCCGGCAACACCGACAGCGACACCCAGCCCAGCCCGAGCAGCATCGCCCCGGCCAGATAGGGCCATTGCGCGAAGTCGGCCAGCCCGGCCCGGCGCGAGCGCAGGTCGATGGACTGCGCCGCCACCAGCGTCAGCACGCCCATCAGCAGCATGAAGGTGGACATGCCGTGGAAGGCCAGGCCCAGGGCGCCGAGCACGCCGGCCACGGCCTGGAAAGCCACCGCCCACAGCAGCAGCGTGACGGCACCCAGCAAGGCGGGCCGGCGCAACCTGACGAGCCAGAACAGAGCGGCCAACAAGGGGCAGAAGGCCAGGAAGAACCAGCGCCAGTCCAGGCGCTGCGCCTCGTCGGGCATGGCACCGCCCAGCGGCACGTCGGCGAACAGGTCCATCGGCGCCACGGCAGGCCAGAGACCGGCAGCCACCTGGACCTGCCAGACCGTCAGCGCCAGCAACGGCAGCACCAGATGGGCCCCGATGAGCGCCGGCTGCGCCGCGCCCGCACGGTGCGCGCGACCGGTTCTGACCCAGACCCAGCCCGTCCAGCCGGCCGCGGCCAGGGCACCGCCCCAGGGGCCGAAGAGTGTGGAGCCGACGCCCACGCACACGGCGGCCGCCACGGCCAGGGCGAGCGCGAGCGCGTACTGGGCGGCGACGGCGCCACTGGAGACCCGCTCGCGCGGCTGGAGGCTGGGCACCTCGATGACGTCCACCACTTCGACGCGCGGGCCGTGGAAGGCCCAGTGCGCGGCTCGGCGCGCCTGCGCGTCGGAGACCGATTCGGTCAGGGGCTCCAGCACTTCGGGCTCCGGCGCGGCGGCGCCGGCGTGGCGCGGCGGCTCGGCGCCTGCCGCATCTGCGTGGGTGGCCGGCGGCGCGGCGAACGCCTCGGCCCCAGGCCGGTGCTTCGGCCCATCCGCGTCGTTGTCGGCCACCTGCGGCAGGTCTGCAGGAGGCGTCGCCGATGACCTGGGTGCAGGCGTCTCGGCGGGCGACTGCGCATCTGCAAGCGGATGCGCGTCGGCCAAGGCCTTGGGCGGCGGCTCGTCGCCCTCCTCGGGGGAGGCCTGCAGCGCGGCCAGATCGGCGGCATCGGCCTCGACGTGCATCAGGGGTTTGCGCGCCAGCCAGCGAGCCCACAAGGAGTGGGCGGCGGCCGGTGTCATCCATCCTGCCTCCACGGCGGCGTGCAGATCGGCCCATCGCACGTTGACCGCAGGCACGGTGCGACCCCGCGGGCCCTGGTCGACGGGCTGAGCGGCCGGGCCCTGCGCAGGCGCTGGATCGGCTGCCACGGTCGGCTGCACCACCTGCGGTGCGGACCTCGGGTCATCCGCCACGCCTTGCCGGTCGGCCCGGCCGGGTGGGGCGCCGTCGGCTGCTCGGGAGGCCTCGTCTGCGCGCTGGGCCGGCGGGGCAGCGGGCGCGACACGCCAGGGCACGGGCTGCGGAGCCCCTGCGGACGCGCCGGCCTTGTCCTTCAACGGGGGCCAGGAGACCGGACGCGCCTGTGCGGGCACCGCAGGTGTGGTCGAGATCGGCCGCGCCGGTGTGGCGGGGGCGCCGCGGGCTGGCAGCCCACGCAGGTCTTCCTCGGTGAGCCGCCCACTCAGGCGGGGTCGGGGCGGAGCGGGCTCTGGAAGGTCGAAAGCTCCCAGTTCGGCCAGGCTGGGCAGGCGGCCGGCCCGCTTGCTGCCGGTGCCGCCTGAAGCAGGCGCACCGCTTGCCTCGGCACCGCGCCCATCGCCTGCCACAGCGCCGCCCGCACGGCCGGGCAACGAGCCCAAGTCGCCGTCTGCAGTGGTCGGGGGGCGCGTGGCCATATCGATTTTTGTCCGAATCCACGGGCATTGTCGTTGTCATCGCCAGCCGTTTGCGACAATATGCGGGTTGAACAAGTCGCTGATGTGGCGATTGCGGGCGGTCGACGGCCCGTAGACGCAACCCGCCTGTGCCGGGGCGACACACCGACACACAGGAACGAGACGTTGAGTCCAAGCACACTGCCGAACCTGAAACGATCCGCCCCGAGGGCGCGGTGGGTGGCGGTGTCGGCGGTGATCGCGTTGGCCGGCTGCGCCGCCCCCAAGCCTGCGCCGTTGACGACCGCCGGCATGGACGTGGTCACGCTGGTGGACGCGCAGCGCATGCGCCAGGGCGTCGAGCCCATCCAGTCACCGCTCGGCCTGGAAGAGGCGATGGCGCGTGCACTGAAATACAACCTCGACCGGCGCGGTCGCATGATGGAAGAGGCGATCGCGCTGCGCCAGTTCGACGCCGCCGCCTTCGACATGATGCCGCGCGTGATGGCCGAGGCCGGCTACAACTGGCGCGACCGCGACCGCATCACGCTCAGCCGCAACACCGAGACGGGTGAACTCTCCCCCTCGCGCTTCGTCTCGCAGGACCGCAGCCACACGCTGTCGGGGCTGGAGTTCACCTGGAGTCTGCTCGATCTGACGCTGGGCTACTACGGGGCACGGCAGCAGGCCGACCGGGCGCTCATCGCCACCGAGCGCCGGCGCAAGGCCATGCACCAGTTGCTGCAGGACGTGCGCACGGCCTACTTCCGCGCGCTGGCGGCGCAGAAACTGCGCGATGAAGTCAATCAGACCGTCCGTCTGGCCGAGGAGGCATTGCGCGACGCGCGCGGCGCCGAGGCGCTGCGCGTGCGCAGCCCGCTGGACGCGCTGCGCTACCAGCGTCAGGTGCTGGAGAACCTGCGCCTGCTCGAGGCGATCGGGCACGAGCTGTCCTCGGCCCAGGTCGAGCTGGCGCAGCTGATCAACGCGCCGCTGGGCCAGACGCTGGTGCTGGCCGAGCAGGACCGCCCCGACGTCGCGCAGATGCTGCTGCAGATGCCGATCACGCGGATGGAAGACGCCGTGCTGGCCAACAACCCCGACCTGCGCGAGGCGCACTACAGCTCGCGCCTGGCGCGCGACGAGGTGCGGCGGACGATGGCGCGGCTGTTCCCGAACGTCAGCCTCAACCTGGGCGCCGAGTACGACTCTGACAGCTACCAGGTCAACCGGCACTGGCAGGACGCGGGACTGCAGCTGTCGTTCAACCTGCTGAACCTGCTCAGCGGCCCGGCGCAGATGCAGCTGGCCGAGGCCGGCGTGGCGCTGGCCGATCAGCGCCGCATCGCGATGCAGCTGGCCGTGCTGGCGCAGATGCACCTGGCACGGCTGGCGTTGCAGAACGCCCGCGACCAGTTCGCCCGCGCCGACGCGATCTGGGACGTGGACCGCAAGATCACCGTGATGGTGCGCCACCGCGAGGCCGCGCAGACCCAGAGCAAGCTCGACACCATCAGCAACGCCACCAGCGCCACGCTCAGCCGCCTGCGCCGTTACCAGGCGCTGGGGCAGATGCAGGCCGCCGAGAACCGCCTGACGGCCACGCTCGGCTTCGACCCGCGCCTCGGACGCACCGACGGCATGAGCGTGCAGCAGATCACCGAGCAGATCCGGCAGCAGTTCGACGCGATGGCGCAACTGGTGCAGACGCTGCCGGAGAAGAAATGAGCCGCCGCCCGGCCTGCTGGATCCTGGTCGGCCTGCTGCTGGGCGCCGCCGCTTCGGCGTCGGCGCAGAAGTCCCCTCCCCGCGCCGACAAGGCCCTGGAGGCGCGCCTGGAGCGCCAGGAGATCCGTGCCCAGCTCACACCACGACGCTACACCACGCTGGCTGCCGAGGTCGGCGCACGGGTGCAGCGTGTGACCGTGGGCGAAGGCGCGCGCTTCGAGGAAGGGCAACTGCTCGTGGCCTTCGACTGCTCGGTGCAGCAGGCCCAGCACGACAAGGCCAAGGCCGAACTCGAGGCGGCAGAGGCCACGCTGCGCGCCAATCAGCAACTGCTCGATCTGAACTCCATCGGGCAGCTCGAGTTCGACCTGTCGCGCACCGCGGTCAGCCGGGCCGGGGCCGAGGCGCAGATGCAGCGCGCCATCCTGTCGAAATGCCGCGTGCTGGCCCCCTATGCCGGCCGCGTGGCCGAGCAGAAGGTGCGTGAGCAGCAGTTCGTGCAACCAGGGCAGCCTCTGCTGGAGATCCTGGACGACAGCGTGATGGAGCTCGAGTTCCTCGTGCCCTCGAGCTGGCTCGTGTGGCTGAAGGTCGGCCAGCGACTGCGCGTGCAGATCGACGAGACCAAGCGCAGCTACCCGGCGCGCTTCACCCGCATCGGCGCACGCGCCGACCCGGTGAGCCAATCGGTGAAGATCGCCGCCGCGATCGACGGTCGCTTCCCCGAACTCGTCGCGGGGATGAGCGGCCGCATCCTCGCCAGCCGGCCGTGAGCCCGCCGCGCCCGGCCTCCCATCGCGCCGCGCTGCGGCCCCGGCGGGTTTCGCGGCCCATGGCGCTGGAGCCGCGCTTCATGTTCGACGGCGCGCTGGCGCTGGACGTCACGCACGAACTGAGCTCGGTGGCTCCGCAGCGGGACCCGTGGGAGCGCGCCAAGGCCCCTGAGGAGGCAACGCCCGGCCTGCCGTTGGCGCCAGCCACAGCCCCCACCGGCGCCTTCGCCGCTGCGGCCACCCTGTCGAAGGCGGCGACTGTCGCGCGCTCGGAGATCCTGTTCGTCGACCCCGGCGTCGCCGGACACGAGGCCTACATCGCGCACGTCCGCGGCGGAATCCGCGTGGTCGTGCTCGACCCGAACCGCGACCCTTGGCAACAGATGAGCCAGGCGCTGGAGGAGGGCGGCACCGGCTGGCAGGCGGTGCATCTGCTGTCCCACGGCACACCGGGACAACTGGCGTTCGGCACGACATCGGACGGTGGCGGCCAGACTTCGCAGACCCAGTCCTCGGATGCCATGGCCCGCGAGCTGTCGCGCTGGGCGTCGTTCCTCGATGCCGATGCGGACATCCTGCTGTACGGCTGCAGCGTGGGCGCAGGCCCCGACGGCCAGGCGCTGGTCGACCGCATCGCCCGGCTGACGCAGGCCGATGTCGCGGCCTCCGACGATCCCACCGGGCGCAGCGGTGCGCAAGGCGACTGGGTGCTCGAGCAGCGCACCGGGGCGGTCGACGCGGCACTGGCTTTCGATCCGGCCTGGCTCGCCACGGCCGAGCCGGGTCTGCTGCAGGGCTCCGTGCCCAACACGCCCGCCACCGTGGCCGACGGAGTCCAGTCGGTGGCCGAAGGCAGCGCGAGCACGCCCCTGCTGGCACAGACACTCGCACTCACCGATGCCGACCTGGACCGTGGCGAGCAGACGCCAGAACAGATCGTCTTCACGCTCATCGATGCCCCGTTGCACGGCTTCTTGACACTGGACGGCAGCCCGATCGGCCTGGGATCGACTTTCCACCTGGGACAGCTGCATGACGGCCTGCTGGCCTATGCACACACCGCCGGCGGCACGGCGGCGCAGAACGCCGCCGACGGCTTTTCCGTGAAGGTCAACGACGGCGCCACCCCGTTGGCCGACTCCGACACCGCCCAGGTGACCCTCGTCATCACTCCGGTCAACCAGGCGCCCAGCGTCTCGGGCAGCGGCAGCGTCTTCGAAGGCCAGCCGCGCAACGCGACCAGCGGCGGCGTGGCGCAGTCTGCGGTCGGGTTGTTCGTCACGGCCGAAGGCGGCGGTGACCCAGGGGATGACGTGCTGGACCTGCGGCTGGACAGCCTACCGGCCCACGGCACGCTGCACTTCACGGGCCAGGCCGTGATCGGCGGCACGGCGCAGACCGTTGACCGCGCACTGGGGCTGCAGGACATCGCCAGCGGCTTCGTCATCGCCTACGCCGACCGCGGCGGGCTGCGTTACGCCCACGACGGCGTCGACCCGAGCGGCGTCCCGCCCGATGACGGCTTCGACGTCACCGTCACCGACGGCGGTGGCGGGCTGGGCGCGGGCGGCGCAATGTCGGCCAGCGCGCGCATCGTGCTGGACATCCAGCCGGTCAACGACGACCCGGTCTGGGTCGAGGCGAGCACGCTGAACGCCACGGTCACCGCGGCCGGGCCGAACGGCCTGCTGGACGGTGGCGGCGACGACTACCGCGTCGTGCTGACGCCGCAGATGCTGTCGGCCACCGACGTCGACTCCGCAGAGTCGAGCATCACCTTCGTCCTCACAGCGGCGCCGGCGCACGGCCATCTGCTGGTGGACAACACGCAACTGCTTGCCGGGGCCACCTTCAGCCTGGCGGACGTGCGCGCCGGTCGGGTGCAGTATGTGCAGACAGCGGTCAACGATGCGGGCAGCCAGCCCACCGACGGTTTCGCCTTCCAGGTGCGCGACAACACGCTGTCGCTGCGCTGGGACGCGCAGGGCGAGGATTTCGTGCGGCAGGGCGGCATCCACGTCGGGACGGACTTCGCCGATCCGCTGCGCACCTTCGACTTCGGCCTGACGCTGGCGTTGTCCCGCACCGGCAGCGGCGGCAGCGGTGAGACCGATCCGACCCCGGTGCCGAGTTCACAACTGTCCACCGACTACGTCGGCCGGCCCGCCAGCGGCGCCACGCTGTGGCCGCTGGTCGACGGCCAGCCCGTGCTGCTGACCGAGGGTGCGACCGTCCCGGTGACGCGCGACCTGCTGCGCTTTGCCGCCGGCAGCGTACCGACCAGCCAGATCGTCTTCACGATCGGGGCCTTCAACGGCGTCGATGCGGGCAGCGGGGCGTGGAATGGCAGCCTGCAGAAGGACGGCGTCGCGCTGCGCGCCTTCGAGAGCTTCACCCAGGCCGACGTCGATGCCGGACGCATCCGCTACGTCCACGACGGCGGGGAGGATTTCGCGTCGTCGGTGACCCTGTATGTCTCGGCGGGCGGTGCAGGCAGCTTCGCGGAGCATGTCTTCCACTTCTACACCACGCCGGTCAACGACGCGCCGGTGGCCAGCGGGTCGACCGGTGCGTCGGTCGTCGAGGGCGCTGCGCGGGTGATCGGCACGACGCTGTTGTCGTTCTCCGACGCCGACGATGCCACCAGCGAGCCCTACGTCGAGGACGACCCCGAGACCGTCGACAACCATCGCGAGAGTGATGCCCTGGACAACGCTGCCTGGGGCGGCCCCGGACTGCGCTTTCGCATCAGCGCCCTGCCGTCGGCGGGCCTGCTGCAGATCGACCCCACCGGCAGCGGCGCGTGGACGGCGGTGACGGCGGCCGACGTCGCGCAGCAGACGCTGTTCGACGCCGGTCTCGTGGCCCAGGGCCGGTTGCGCTACGTGCACGATGGCGGCGAGGCGCGCGCCGACAGCTTCGCCGCCGTGGCGCGCGACCGCTGGGGGCAGGACAGTGCCCCGGCCACCGTTGGGCTGGTGATCACCAACCTCAACGACGCCCCCGCCATCGCGGCCGACCCGACCGCTGCCGACCCCACGGCAGCACCCGGCGCCCCCAACCTGCTGGGCGGGCCTTCGGTCAACGACCCGCTGACCACGGTGCCCGAGGGCGGCAGCGCGCGCATCGACAGCGCGCTGCTGCGGGCCTTCGACGCCGACAGCACCGCGCAGCAGGTGCAGTACCGGCTCACAGCCGCGCCCACGGCCGGCCGGCTGGCGCTGTCGACCAACGGTTTCAGCTTTACCACGCTGGGCGTGGGCGCGTCGTTCTCGCAGCAACAGGTCAACGACGGGCACCTGTACTACCTGCACGACGGGGCAGAGCCGGCCAGCCTCGGCTACCCGGGCACGCCCGACGACCGCTTCACCTTCACGCTGTCCGACGGCAACCGCGAGCAGGCGGGCAACGCCTTCTGGATTTACGTGCGGCCGATGAACGACCGCCCTGCGCTGGCGGTGCCGGCCGGGCCGGTAGACATCGACAGCGCGCTGGCCGCTCGCAACGCCGTGACCGGCGTCGAGGTCTCCGACCCGGACCTGAGCAACGGCACGCAGGCCGGCGAGGCCGATGTCGTGCAGGTCACGGTGCGCCTGCTGGACGCCTCCGGCACCGTCATCACCGATCTGGCCCAGGGCCTGGGCGGCGGGGGCGCGGTGATCGCCCATGCGACACCGGCAGACACCGGCGGCACCTGGGCGGTCACGCGCAGCGGTGAGCGGGAGATCCTGCAACTGCAGGGCACGCGTGCACAGGTCAACGCAGCGCTCGCGGGCCTGAGCGTCACCTTCGACCAGGACCTGGACGCCCGTCTGCAACTGCAGGTCATCGTCGACGATCGGCTGCGCGACAGCGCAGGCGCGCTCGTCGCCGCCGCCGGCCGGGTGCTGGCCAACGGAGGCGACTTCAACCAGGCGGCCTCCTCCGGCGGGGTGCCGTCGCCGGTGCCTGCGGACAGCTTCGACTGGGCTGGTGGCCAGGCCGTGCCTGCCGGCCACGCCAACCTCGCGGTGCAGACGATCGAACTGCGGGCCTCGCGCGTGAACGACGCGGCCGTGCTGACCGGCCCGGCCACGGCCGGCGTCGACGAGGACATCCGTTCGCTCGTCAGCGGCACCTTCACCGTGGCGGACGCGGAATCGGCCGCCTTCGACACACCGGTGACGGTGACGCTCAGCGTGGCCAGCGGCCGGCTCGACGTCGCGGCAACGGGTGCGCAAACGCGCTTCACCCCCACCGGCGGGCAGGCCGTGACGATCTCGGGGGACGACAGCGCCAGCGTCACGCTGTCCGGTCGCGCCGCAGACATCCAGGCCTTGCTGAACCGGCGCGACGTCGAGGGTCTCTTCGACGACGCCAACGGCGGCCTGTTCTACACCGGCGCGTCCGACCTGAACCACGACCTCAACGGCGATGCCGCCGGTGACGTCACGCTGACGCTGGCGCTGGACGATGCGGGCTCGCGCATCGGGGGCGACGTCGGCGCTGGCAGCGTCGCCCGACTCCCCGCCCCATGGCAGGTAGGCCTGGTGATCGCGCCGGTCAACGACGCGCCGGTGGTCGGCACGGTCGGGGGCCTCCTGACGGTCGACGACGACACCCCCACGGCGGTGTCCGGCTTCACGCTGAGCGACGTCGACGCCACGGACGGCCACGCCGACGGCGAGCAGGACGTGCGGATGCAGGTGCTGGTGCGCCTGCTGGATGCGCAGCGCGTGCCGCTGACAGCCGCGGCCTATGCCGCCGCGGGCCTCCGGTTGGACAGCAGCGTCACCGACAGCGGCGCGTCGGTCGACGCCGCGCTGGACGGTCAGGCACGCGCCTTGCGCCTGCTGGGCACGCGCGAACAGATCGACGCCTGGCTGCAGGGCCTGCGCCTGACCAGCAGCCTGCCCGACACGGCCGGCGACGTGGCCTTCGTCGAGGTCGTCGCCGACGACCGCACGCGCGGGCCTCAGGGACTGCTCACCGGCGGGGCCGACGGCGGCGCGCGCAACCAGCAGCCGGGACTGCCGGCCGTGCCCGGCCAGGACACCTTCGACCCTTACGCGACGACGGTGTCGGCCTGGGGCGTCTACAACGTCACCGCGGCGGCGCGCGCCGTCACCATCGTGCCGTCGAACGACCCGGGCGACATCCACGCCGAGGATGTCACCGTGGCCGAGGGCGCGTCGACGCTGACGCTCGATGCCGTCCAGGGGCGCCTGCTGATCACCGACCCGGACGCCGGCGACGCCACGGGCGTCTCGGCCACTGTCACGCTGAGCGCCGGGCGCGTCGTGTCGGTGGGCGGTAGCGGCGGCAGCGTGGCCGGCCTGGACACCTCGGCCGTCACGATCTCGGGCGTCACGCTCGCGCAGTTGAACGCACGCTTGCAGGCCCTGACATTGGCCCTGCCCGATCCGGACGGGCCGCAGGGCGCGGCAACGGCCTCGGATTTCAACGGCGCGCTGTCGGTGACGGTGGCCTATCACGACGGCGGCCTGAGCGGCGGGCGTCCGACGCAACTCGCCGGCGACACGAACGACCCGCAGCGCAGCCCCGGGGACTACGCCTACGCCGACGCGACCGGGGCGGCCCTGGTCACCACCCGCACCTTCAGCATCACCGGCACGCCGGTCAACGACGCGCCGCAGCGCGTCGATGCCCAGCCCGCACGATTGGCGGCGGTGGCCGAAGACAGCCCCGAGGCCGGCGTCGACAGCCCGTCCGGCGCGACCGTGGCCGCGCTCTTCGGCCCGCGCTACGCCGACCCGCTGGACGCCGTGCCCGGCGGGGCGCCGGCCCACACGCTCGCCGGCGTCGCCGTCACCGGCAACACCGCCCTGGCGTCGCAAGGCCGCTGGCAGGTCGCGATCGGCAACGACGGCTGGACCGACCTGCCTGCCGTCGACGACGCCTCGGCGCTCGTGCTGGCGGCCGACGACCGGCTGCGCTTCGTGCCGGCGCCCGATTTCCACGGCACCCCCGGCGGGCTGAGCGTGCGACTGGCCGACAGCAGCGGCGCCCCCCTGACCGGCGGCAGCCGCGTCGACCTCTCCGAATCCAGCGGGCTGTCGGGCGGGACGTCGCGCTACGCCGACCGTGACAACGCGATCGATCTCGTGACCGAGATCCTGCCGGTCAACGACCGGCCCACGGCCCAGGACGCGACGCTGGCCGCCACCTTCGAGGACGCGACCGACCCGCCCGGGCAGCGCGTCTCCGCCATCGACTGGGGCTTTGACGACACCCCGGACGACCGGCGCGCGACCCCTGGCGGCGGGCAGGCCGCGGGGGCCGTCGGCGGGCTGGCGATCGTGGGCAATGCCGCCGATCGCGTCGCGCAAGGCGTGTGGCAGTACCGGCTCGACGGCGACTGGGTCGACATCGGTGGCGGCGACACCGCGCCGACACCGGCCACCGCGCTGGTGCTGCCGGCCGAGGCGACACTGCGCTTCCTGCCGGCCGGCGACTTCAACGGCCCGCCGGGCGCGCTGACGGTGCACGTGGCCGATGCCCCACAACTGCTGCAATCCGGGGCCGACCTGCGCGGCACGTTCACACCCACCGGGCCGTGGTCGGCGGCTGTGGCGCTGTCCACGGCGGTGGCGCCGCGCAACGACGCGCCGGTGCTCGATGCCACCGTGTCGAACCCGCTGGCCGTGGAAAACGACGACACCGCCACCGGCACGTCCGTTCCGGCCGTCCGGCTGCTGTCGTCACCGCGCCTGACCGACGTCGACCTGACCGGGACCGCCGGCCTGCAGCCCGGCACCTTCGGCGCCGGCACGATCCGCGTGAGCCTGGACGACGCGGTGGCCGGCGACGTGCTCGGCGTCGGCGGCACGCTGCCCGAGGGCGCGCAGCTCAGCGGCGGCACCGACGGCCAGCCCCTGCTCGTCACCCTGGGCCCCGACGCCACGCTGGCCCAGGCCGAGGCGCTGCTGCTGGCGCTGCGCTACTGGCACACCGGCGACGACCCGGACGCCCGCGGCACCGACACCACCCGGACCTACCGCATCAGCGTCTTCGACGCCGACAACGCGCAGACCGGGGGCACCGCGGGCGGCCCCGCAGGCCTGGCGTCGAACGAACTCACGGGCACGGTCACGCTGCAGGCGCGCAACGACGCGCCGTCGGTCGTCCTCGCACCGGGCACCCCGGCGCAGGACCGCAGCATCGTCTGGCAGGAGCCGGCCGATGCCCCACACGAGGCCCTGGCGCTCGCCCCGCAGGCCGTCCTGTCCGACCCGGACAACGGCGCGCTGTCCCAGCTGACGCTGACCGTGACCGGCCTGCGCGACGGCAACGCCGAGGAACTTGTCGTCGCCGGACAGGCCATCCCGCTGGGCACAGACCTCGGCGACGTCGTGATCGGTACATGGCGCGCGAGCTACCAGGCCGACACCCGGACCTTGAGCCTCACACCCGACGGCGCCGCCGCGGCACCGGTGGCCGACTTCCAGACCCTGCTGCGCGGCATCGGCTACCGGTCGACCACCGACCGCCCCACGGAAGGGCTGCGCAGCGTCCAGATTCGCGTCGCCGATGCCGGCCCGGGCGACAGCGGCGCGCCGTCGGACCCGGCCGTGGCGCAGACCGTCACCGTCGAAGTAGACGTCCGCGCCGCCAACGACGCGCCGGTGCACACCCGGCCGGCCGGCTACATCGTCGACGAGGACAGCCCCCTGGCCTTGAGCGGCCTGGCCGTGGCGGACGGCGACCTCGGCCCAGGCACGATGACCTTGCGGCTGTCGGTGGCGCACGGCACGCTCGAGGCGGCGCCGTCGGTGCCCGGGGGGGTGCCGGCCGCAGGCGTGGCCGGCCAAGGCACGGCGCAACTGGTGCTGAGCGGCACGCAGGCGCAGATCAACGCCACGCTCGCGGCCGCCGGCGCGGTGGTCTACCGTCCCGCGGCAGACCGCCACGGCACCGACACGCTGACGATGCAAAGCGACGACGGCGGGCTCAGCGGCGCGGGCGGTGCGCGCAGCACCACCGACACCGTCGAGATCACGATCCGGCCCGTGAACGACGCGCCCAGGCTCACGCTGCCGGGCCCGCAAACGGTCGAAGAGGACGGCCTGTTGTCGCTGACCGGGCTGCGGGTGGCGGACGTCGATGCCGACGCGGCACCGATCACGCTGACACTCGCGGTGGCGCACGGCACACTGCAGGTGGCCACCGACGTGCCCGGCGGCGTGGGCGCGGCCGCCGTCAGTGGCAACGGCAGCGCGGCGCTGCCCTTGCAAGGCAGCGCCGCAGCGCTGCAGGCCCCACTGGCCGCCGTCGGCCTAACCCATGCCCGGGCCGTCGGGGTCGCCGCCAACGGTGGCGTCGTGCCACGAGGTGAACACGACCGGGCGGTTCGGTACACCCAGCACCTGGAAAGCCGCGCCGGCCCGCGAGACGCAGCAGGAACAGTG
>JBMTXX010000063.1:0-16108 GCA_049453935.1 Rubrivivax sp. | reverse complement strand
GGCCCAGGCCAGCCCCTGCGGGTCGCCCGGGTGGTGGCAGGCCGGATCGCCGGCGAAGCCTGGGTCGTAGCGGCCGGCGAGCTGCACCTCGACCCCGGCCGCCCGCAGCCGCGCCAGACCCTGGCCGGCCACCTGCGGGAAGGGGTCTTCCAGCGCGGCGACGACGCGGCCGATGCCCGCGCCGATCAGGGCGTCGCAGCACGGTGGCGTGCGCCCGTGGTGCGCGCAGGGCTCCAGCGTGACCCAGGCGGTGGCGCCGCGCACGTCGTGGCCCGCGCCCTGCGCCGCGCGCAAGGCCATGACCTCGGCATGCGGGCCGCCCGCCTGCTGGGTGTGGCCCTCGCCCAGGACGCGCCGGCCGTCGGCCGAGGTGATCACGCAGCCCACGCGTGGGTTGGGTTCGGTCAGGCCGATGGCCGAGGCGGCGAGTTCGAGCGCGCGGTCGCTGGGGTGCATGGAGGATGTCGATCGGAAAAGGGCGGGGCGGGGGCGGCGGACGCCGCCGTCAAGGCTGGAAGGCCGCGGTGTTGTAGTGGACCACCACGCCGGTGAGCGAGCCGACGTTGATCGTCTGGTCCGGGCAGGTGGCGGTGTGGCGCGTCACGAGGAAATTCTGCCCCGACAAGGCGGCCGACACCGCACTGTAGACCGCCGGATGCTCGGCATTGCCTTCGTCGACGCCGTCACCGTCGTGGTCATGGTAGCGGCAGACCTGGTAGCGGGCGCTCGCCCCGCTGAGCCAGCCGGTCGGGCCGGTCAGCCGTGCCGTGCCGCTCCAGGGCGGCGGCTTGCCGCTGCCGGTGGCAGCGTAGACGACGCAGACATAGCCCGCGGCTTTTTCCGCCGCGAGGGTGGCGGCGGTCGCGGCGTCGGTGAAACACTCGTGCAGCAGCGTCGAGCCGTCGGTGGCGGTCACGTCGAGTTGCAGGCCCAGGAAGGGCAGCACCGTCTGTGCGGTCGGGCAACTCGATGCAGCGCCCGAGGACGTGGTGAAGGTCAGTGTGGTCTGGTCGGTGATACCTGCGTAGCGCAGGCCGTCGGCGTCGCGCAGCGCGGTCGGCTCGATCTGCACGGCGTATTCCGAGGCATCTTGCAGATCGGCTGCCGGGTCCATCACCAGGGTGGTGCTGCCCAGTCCGGTGAGCGTGCCGCCGCTGCCGCCCGTGCCGTCCTGGACGTTGAAGGTCTCGACCGTGTTCCAGTTGTTGCCGTTGCCGCGGCGCAGCAGGGTCAGCACCCCTGCGCCGGCGTAGACCGCGCGGTCGAAGTCGAGCCGGATCGGGCCGTCCAGCGTGGCTGCCCCCCCGCCGGCGGCCGGCTGGCTGGACAACAGCTGCGGGCCCGGTCCTGTGCTGAAGACGATCGTTGTGCCGCCGTAGGTGTCGAAGGACGACGGATTCTTCCGCAGCCTGACCGTACCGGCCGGGATCACGAGTTCGTAGACGGTCGATGCGGCCAGCGCCGCGGCGGGGTTGATGGTCAGGCGGGCACCGGTCAGGTTGAGGATGCCTCCCATGGCCCCGGCAGCCTGGGTGGCCGGGTTGGCGGTCGAGGCCGTGGGCGCGGAAAAGGTCTCCACGTCGGCGCCACCGCGCACGCGCAGGACGAAGGGGCTTGCCGACACCAGCTGGGAGCTGTCGACCTTGGGCAGCGTCGAGGAGTCGAAGTCGAATCGCAGATCCTGCGCGGTGGGGAAGGACGTGTCGCCGTCCAGAGGGCTGCTGGTGGATTGCAGCGTCACCACGGCCGCCCAGGCACTGCCGGCTGAACGGGGCAACAGCCCGGCCGCCAGGTCCTCCGGCGCGCGGCGATGGCTCACGGTCAGCGGTGGCGGTGCCGAGCCGAGCAGGCCGGCGGTGCGCAGGTCGGCGTAGTAGCTGCACACCGAGGTGGCGGGGTCGATGGCGCTGACCTTCTGGCTGGCGCTGAGGTCGAAGTTGACGAAGCCGGTGAGCAGCAGCCCACGCAGCGTGACGCAACTGCCGCTGCTGCCGGCCTTGGCCGCCTCGTAGCCGGCAGCCGACAGCGTGCCGCGGCATTTCTCGATCACGCTGGCGTCGACGTTGTCGAAGACGAAGAAGACGTCTGCGTCCTCGGCGCTCAGGCCGGGCGGGCGCAAGCCGCTGCGGCCACCGCCCAAATCGACGGCGGTCGTCGGGATCTGGACGTTGCGGCTGAAGGGGTTGCGCAGCCGCGATGCCGCGGGCGTCACCGACAGTTGCCCGGCCGTGGCCGGGTCGGTACGGGACAGCAGGGTCTGCAGCGTCACCGACTGCGTCTGGCCACGCCGGTCGGTCCAGCGGACCGTCACGGTCAGCGCCTTGGCGCCGGTGGCCGCTTGCGGGACGACCGTGCGGTCCAGCGTGTAGGCGGTCGCGTTGTCCAGCCCCTGGACCGCCTGCCCGGCGGTGTCGGCGATGGCGTCGAAGCCTTCCAGCGTGGCGAACGCGCGCTGGGCCTCCAGGTCCTGCTGCGCCAGTCGCACGGCTTCGGCGCGCTGGCGTGACAGGTCGGCTTCCAGCCGCAGCCCGACCTGCACCCGTGCCAGTGCCATCAGCCCCAGCGACATGATGACCAGCGCCACCAGCGCCTCCACCAGCGTGATGCCGCGCGGGCGCCGCAGGCGGTGCGCGCACGGGCGCCGGGTGCTGGGCGGTGGGTTCACGGTCAGAAGTCCCGCCAGCTGCCGGGCAGGCGCGAGAACACCCCGGCGCCCCCCTGCTGCAGCTGCAGCATCACCGAGGCGTCGAAGTACAGGTCGGCCGAGCCATTGGCGCTGAGCGAACCCTCGGAGACCGCCGCGCCGCGCACGCCGGTGCGCCCGCCGCCCTGCAAGTCCCAGGTGGTGGCGTAGATCAGACCGATGAATTCCGTGTTGCCGCGCAGCTCGATCTGCCCGTCGACGACCAGCGCGAGCGGCCGCGCCGTGCTGCCCAGCGTCGCGTTGGTGTTCAGCACGGCGTCGCCGTCGATCCAGACCATCTGGGCGCCGGCGGCGTGGGCCTGCTGCACCTGCGCCGCGCAGTCGCTGCCGCAGGTCAGCCGCGTGGCCGCCGCGCGCCAGGCGGCCTTGCTCATGTTGAAGTAGCCGGTGAACAGCGCATCGGGATCGGCCGCCAGGGCTGCCAGGGTCGGGTCGCTGCCGAGCAGGGTGTCCAGCGGCGGGGTGCCAGGCACGGTCGTCACCTCGACCCGACCGGCGTCCACCGTGCCCCCGGCATGCACGGTGATGCCACGGGTGCCGGTGTCGGTGTTGTACAGGTCCACCGAGGCGCCGGCGCCGTGCGGGCCGAAGTTGCCGGTCAGCGTGACGACGGCAGCGGGCGCGGTGGCCAACGCTGGCAGCCGCGCGAGCAGCACCGTCACCTGCGCGCGCGCGTCGGCACGGCCGCTGGCGCCGGGCAGGCAGGCCGGGTCGGGCTCGGCGGCGCCGGTCGAGGTGCAACCGGTGGCGGTGAGCCGCACCACGCCGGCGCGCGCAGGCGCCACGGCGGCGAACTCCACCGAGTACATCGGCCCCTGCACGCCCTGCGAAAAGCTTGGCAGGCCGCTGCCCGGGCAACTGCACACCGGTGCGCCGGCAACGATCGCGCAGGTGGCGCGCAGCATGCGATCGGCATCGGCCGGGTCGGTACGGGGTGTGATCAGGCCGCTGGCGGCGTCGAAGGTCAGCAGGCGGTCGCGAAAGTTGTCGGTGGCCGAGGCCGCAGGCAGGCAGGCGGCATCGATGGACGCGGGCAGGTTCAGCATCGCCAACGCCCACTCCAGCCCGGCCTCGGCGAGCTCCAGCGCCTGCGTGGCGCGCGCCTGGTTGGCCGCGGTGCGCTGCTCGAAGATCAGCGCGCGGTTGGCGTACAGCAGCATCACACCCAGGCCGAAGAACAGCAGCAGCACCACGGGCACGGCGGCCACGCCGCGCGGTCTCGAGAGGACAGCGCCCCGCCGCGACGTCACGGGCAGGCTCCGCTGAGGAGGTCATTGCGCAGCCGCACCGTGCTCTGCAGCGCGCGGCGGACGGCGGCGTCCGACACGGCCTGCGCGCGCATCGTGATCCGGTACTGGCGGACCTGGATCGTCGGGCAGGCCGGCAGTGGGGCCGTCCCGCACGCGGTCGGGCAGGTCAGCGTGACGGCGGCCTGAGGCAGTGCCTCCACCGTGAACTCGGTGACGTCGGTGACGGCCGGGTCCGTCAGGTCCTGGTAGGCGGCGGCGCCGGCCAGCAGCACCTGCACGCGCCCGATGCCGTCGCTGCCCGTGGCGAGCCGAAAGCCCAGGGTTTCGTCGTCGTCGGCGCTGGCGTCGGCGTCGCTGGCGACGCGGAACTGCACCGCGGTGGCCGAGTCGCTCGCGGGCGTGACCACCGCGTAGCCGGTGGCCTCGTAGCCGCTCTGTGCGGCGGTGTCGCCGACGGCGCGCACACCGGCTTGTGCGTTGCCCCAGTAGCCGGCGCGCCGCAGCGAGCGGGTGACGAGGTCCATCGTCGCGCGCAGGTCCTGCAGCAGGCGGGCCTCGAGCAGCAGACGCCGGTTCTCGCCGGTGGCGTTGACGGTGGCCATCAGCGCTGCGCCGGTGATGAACAGGCCGATGGTCAGCCCGACCATCATCTCGGTCAGCGACAGCCCGCGCTGGCCTCGCACCCCCGCACGGGCTGCAGGCCGCCTCACGGCGCGCACGGCGGGTGCCCTCCGATGCCGCTGCCGTCCGGCACGCACAGCGTCGTGCGGCCGTTGCGCTGGGTGGTCACCCGCAGGGACAGAGCCCGGCCGATGGCTGTGACGTCAACCGCGCCACTGGCGGGCGCCAGGGCGGGCCCGGCGAAGTCGGCCGTGCCCATCGTCGCGTCGAAGCGGATGTCTGTCAGGCCCCCCTGGGCCGCCAGGACCACCCGGTCGCTGTCGGGCAGCACGCTGCGGATGAGGGCGTCCGCGGGCAGCACGGTGGCCGACGCGGCCGTGCAGGTGGCCGTGGCCGAGGCCAGGTGCAGCACGTAGCAGTTCGGCCCGAAGCTCACCGTCACCGCCTCGCGGCGTTGCACGGCCTCGCTGCGCGCGAGGTCGAGATCGGCGCGCAGCACCTGGGCGCTGCCCTCGACACGGCGCCGCGCGAGGTGGTCGTTGAAAGCGGGCACGGCCAGCGTGGCGAGCACGGCCAGCACCGCGATCGTGATCATCAGCTCGACCAGGGTCAGCCCGCGCACGCGGCGCACCTCAGAACCTCCAGCAGGTGTTGTTCACCGCCGCGGCGTTGCCGAGCGCGGCGGTTGCGCCAGAGGCGTGGACGATGGTGCCGCCCGTGACGCTGACCTGCAGCACGACGCAGGCGCCGTCGCTTGCCTGCCCGGCCTGCCCGGTGGCGCGTAGCGTGTAGCTGCTGGCATCGGCGGACACGACGCTCAGCAGGTAGTGGCCGGCGCCTGGCGTGGCCACGCTGGTGACCGCGCCGGCGTCGTCGGCCGCACCCACCCCGACCAGCGCGCCGCCGCTGAGGACGATGTGTGTTGCGTACTGCGGCTGGTTGGCGCGATAGCGCTCCTGCATCAGCATCAACTGGTTGAGCGCGGCGATGCCGTCGGCGCGCCGGCCCTTGCGCACGCTGTCCAGGTACAGCGGCGTGGCAATGCCGCCCAGCAGGGCCATGATGGCCACGACGACCATCAGCTCGATCAAGGTCAGGCCGCGTGCTGCGCGGCGTGTCTCGTGGCGCGATCGGATCATGTCGAGATTGTGACCTCGTCCTTTCGACGGGACATCCCGAGCTTTGTCGGCGTCAGCAGCGGCGGTGGCCGGGCACTCCGGGCGCCGGGCTGCAGGTGCGCACGCGACCCATGATGTTGACGACGTGACGCAGTTCCCGGCCCGACGCCGAGCGCAGACGCACCGTGCCGCCAGGCGTGCTCGTGCCCATCTTCGGGTCGATGCGGATCGAGGCGACATTGGCCGACACCTGCAGGCCGGACGTCGCCGGCAGCACCACGGTCTTCAGCACGTCGCCCTGCGCCGTGTCGCACGCGACCGCGCCTGCGCTCGTGCATGGGCACGGGCCGTCGGTGTCGCGGTGGATGACATAGCAGCTGCCGTGTGCGTCGGCCCCGAAACTGATCCGCATGCCCTCGTTCGTCGACACGGCCAGGCTGCGCAGGTGCTGCAGGTCGGCACCGAGCTCGCTGGCGCGGCCCTCCAGGCGCCGGTGGTCGAGATGGTCGACGAAGGCGGGGGCGGCGGTGCCGGCCAGCACCGCCAGCACCGCGATCACGGCGCAGCATTCGATCAGCGTCACCCCGCGCTGCCGGGTGGCCGAGGCGGTTGTGATCGGCGCGGATGGCGCGCCTGCCGGGAGGGACGGGAGGCACGGGGTGGGCGCGACGGGACGGCTCAGGCGCATCGGGGACTCCTCGCCGGGACGCGACGTGTCCCGGTGAGCAGGATTCTTCGCGTGTGTGGCGCTGCGCGCATCGTCAGGACAGGCCCCTCCGATGGGGGATGTGCCAGAAGTCGCTGCGGCGCCGCGTACGCGCCGATGTCGGACGGACGGCGCCGAACGAGGGCGCCCTTTACGGGCCACGCAGGCGATGCGTGACGCCCGCCGCGATCAGATGTCCCGGATCAGCTGCCGGAACTCGTCCACGTCCTCGAAGCTGCGGTAGACGCTGGCAAAGCGCACGTAGGCGACCTTGTCGATCTGTTTCAACTCGCGCAGGACCAGTTCGCCCAGTCGCGCCGTCGGCACCTCGCGGTCATCGTCGGCCAGCAGTTGCTCGCGGATGTGCTCGAGCGCCGCGTCGACCTGCTCCACGCCGACGGGCCGCTTGCGCAGCGCGAGCATCATCGAGGCGCGCAGCTTGGACTCGTCGAACTCGGTACGCCCACCGTCACGCTTGACCACCACGGGCAGGTTGACTTCCGGGCGTTCGTAGGTGGTGAATCGGCGCTCGCAGCGCAGACAGCGGCGACGTCGGCGGGTCCAGCCTTCATCGGCGTCCCGGGTCTCGGTGACCTGGGTTTCCGGGTGGGCGCAGAAGGGGCAGCGCATGCGAGGTGGCGGTTCGCGGGTGCCCTGGGTCCGTCAGCCTGTGGCAGGCACCGACCGAACCCCAGGGACGACCGTCAGCCGTAGACCGGGAAGGCCCGTGTCAGGGCCGAGACCTTTTCGCGCACCGCGGCGATGCAGGACTCGTCGTGGGGGCGGTCGAGCACGTCGGCGATCAGGTGCGCGGTGGCGCGGGCCTCGGCCTCGCCGAAGCCGCGCGTGGTCATCGCCGGGCTGCCCAGGCGGATGCCGCTGGTGACCATGGGCTTCTGCGGGTCGTTGGGGATGCCGTTCTTGTTGCAGGTGATGTGCGCCCGGCCGAGCACGGTCTCGGCCTCCTTGCCGGTCAGGCCCTTGGGCCGCAGGTCCACCAGCATCACGTGGCTCTCGGTGCGGCCGGAGACGATGCGCAGGCCGCGTTCGGTCAAGGTCTGTGCCATTGCGCGCGCGTTGGCCACGACGCGCTGCTGGTAGACCTTGAAGTCGGGCGACAGCGCTTCGTGGAAGGCCACCGCCTTGGCAGCGATCACGTGCATCAACGGGCCGCCCTGGATGCCGGGGAAGATCGCGCTGTTGACCTTCTTCGCGATGTCGTCGTCGTTGCTGAGGATGATGCCGCCGCGCGGGCCCCGCAGGCTCTTGTGCGTGGTGCTGGTGACGACGTGCGCATGCGGCACCGGATTGGGGTAGACGCCGGCGGCGATCAGGCCGGCGTAGTGCGCCATGTCGACCATGAACCAGGCGCCGATGTCGCGCGCCACCCGGGCGAAGCGCTCGAAGTCGATGTGCAGGCTGTAGGCCGACGCCCCGGCGATGATCAGCCGGGGCCGGTGCTCGTGCGCCAGGCGCTCCATCGCTTCGTAGTCGATGACCTCGTTGGCGTCCAGCCCGTAGCTCACGACCTTGAACCACTTGCCGCTCATGTTCAGCGGCATGCCGTGTGTCAGGTGCCCGCCTTCGGCCAGGCTCATGCCCATGATCGTGTCACCTGGCTGCAGCAGGCCGAAGAACACCGCCTGGTTGGCCTGCGAGCCCGAATTCGGCTGGACGTTGGCATGGCCCGCGCCGAACAGGCGCTTGAGCCTGTCGATGGCCAGTTGCTCGACGACGTCGACGTGCTCGCAGCCGCCGTAGTAGCGCCTGCCGGGATAGCCTTCGGCGTACTTGTTGGTGAGCTGGCTGCCCTGCGCCGCCATGACCGCCGGTGAGGCGTAGTTCTCAGAGGCGATGAGCTCGATGTGGTCTTCCTGGCGCTGGTCCTCCGCCTGGATCACCGCGGCGATCTCGGGGTCGATACGGTCGAGGGTGTGCGTTTGGCGGTCGAACATGGTGCAGGGCCGTCGAAGGCCTTCAGGATGGGGTGGAACGGGCCGCGACGATGCGCGGCGCGCCCCGCATTGTCAGGGCTGCGCGCTTGCGATGCGCTGTGCGGCGGCAGCGAGCAGGTCGGCATTGAAAGGCACGCGCTCGCCGCCGAGCACCCGCTGCATGAAATCCTGCTCCGCCAGCACCTTCGCGGCGTATCCGCCGTCGTGCGGCAGGTTGGCTGCGCCGACATAGATCTTCAGGCCGCCTTCCACCGACCCGGCGCGCGCGATGCCGTCGCGCAGGATCTGCACCCCCACCCGCAGGTTGGTCAGCGGGTCGAAGGCGGCGTGCCGGCCCCCGAAGGCTTCGTACTTGTCGTCGTGCACCCGCGTGAGCACCTGCATCAGGCCCTGGGCACCGGCGCTGCTCTGGGCGAAGGGATTGAAGCTCGATTCGATCGCCATCACCGACAGGATCAGTGTCGGTGGCAGGCCGGCGCGCTGGCCCATGGCCCAGGCCTCCTGCACCAGCCGGCCGATGGGTTCGGAGGCGACCTTGTATCGGCGCGAGATCCACTGGGTCAGCACCGCCTGCTGCTGGTCCAGCCGGGCCGGATCCACCGCCGTCGCGCGGCCCACGGCTGCCGGCTCGGCCATGGCGCGCAGCAGATCACCCTCGGCGTCGCTGCGCGCGACGTGGCGGGTCTGCAGCCACTCCAGGGCCTGCGCCTCGACCTTCAGGCGCAGCGATGGGTTGCCGAAGGTGAAGATGCCTGCGGCGATCACGACCAGCCCCACCGCGGCCAGCGAGTTGTGGCCGATCTCGAACATGCCGTGCCCGACGTCGCACGCGAACACGCGCAGCGCATGCCCGGCGCGTCGAGCGGCGTTCGGCGGTGGCGAGTTCTGCATCTGCGTCTTCACATGACTGAGGGCGGGTCACAGGGTCAAGTCACCTCGCCGACACTGCGCGCTGTCGGGGGACCCGGCGCACAGTCGATGATGCAACCATTGCGACGCCGACCGCGCCGGCATCCCCATGATGACCCACGAACGGTGAGGGTTACCCCTGATGGACCGTGGGGGGCGGATTCTAGGTAGCCTCGCTTCACGGCGTCAAGGCAATGATTTTCGGCATCGAAGGGCTTCTGGATGAGATATCGCGACCTGCGTGATTTCATGGGTCAACTCGAGAAGATGGGCGAATTGCAGCGTCTGAACGACGCCGTCTCGCCGCGCCTGGAGATGACGGCCATCGGCGACGCCGTGCTGCGCGCGGGCGGGCCGGCGCTGCTCTTCGAGCGGCCGGCCGGTGCGGCCATGCCCTGCCTGGTCAACCTGTTCGGCACCACGCGGCGCGTGGCGCTGGGCATGGGCGCGGATGCGGTGAGTGATCTGCGCGACGTCGGCCGTCTGCTGGCAGCGCTGAAGGAGCCCGAGCCGGTGCGCGGCCTGAAGGACGCCGGCAAGCTGCTGCACATGGCCAAGGCGGTGTGGGACATGAAGCCGGCGGTGGTGCGCCGGCCCGACTGCCAGGCGGTCGTGTGGGAGGGCAGCGAGGTCGACCTCGGCCGGCTGCCGGTGCAGACCTGCTGGCCGGGCGATGCCGGACCGCTGATCACCTGGGGCCTGGTCGTCACTCGCGGCCCGCAGGGCGTGGCGCAGCCCCGGCGGCGTCAGAACCTGGGCATCTACCGGCAGCAGGTCATCGGCCCACGGCGCACCATCATGCGCTGGCTGGCGCACCGCGGCGGCGCGCTGGATTTTCGGGAGTTCGCCCGCGCCTGCCCGGGCCAGCCTTTCCCGATCGCCGTGGCCCTCGGGGCCGACCCGGCCACCATCCTCGGCGCGGTCACCCCGGTGCCCGACACGCTGTCGGAGTACCAGTTCGCCGGCCTGCTGCGCGGCGGGCGCACCGAGGTGGCCGACACCGGCGTGGGCGAGCCCGGCTGGCCTCTGCAGGTGCCGGCCTCGGCCGAGATCGTGCTGGAGGGCCACATCCCGGTGGCCGAGCCCGGCGTCACCGGCCTCAGCGAGCACGGGGTGCCGATGCGCGAGCAGGGCGGCTACCTGCACGCCCTGGAGGGCCCCTTCGGGGACCACACCGGCTACTACAACGAGCAGGACTGGTTCCCGGTGTTCGAGGTCCGGCGCATCACGATGCGGCACGACCCGGTCTACCACTCCACCTATACCGGCAAGCCGCCCGACGAGCCCGCGGTGCTGGGCGAGGCGCTGAACGAGGTCTTCGTCCCCATCCTGCAGAAGCAGTTTCCCGAGATCGCCGACTTCTACCTGCCGCCCGAAGGCTGCAGCTACCGGCTGGCGGTGATCTCCATCCGCAAGGCCTACCCCGGGCACGCCAAGCGGGTGATGTTCGGGCTGTGGAGCTTTCTGCGGCAGTTCATGTACACCAAGTTCATCGTCGTCACCGACGACGACGTCGACATCCGCGACTGGAAGGAAGTGGTGTGGGCGATCACCACGCGGATGGATCCGGTGCGCGACGCCACGCTGGTGGAGTCCACGCCCATCGACTACCTGGACTTCGCCTCGCCCGTCAGCGGCCTGGGCGGGAAGATGGGGCTGGATGCGACGAACAAGTGGCCGGGCGAGACCACGCGCGAGTGGGGGCGTCCGATCCGCATGGACGCCGATGTGGAGCGTCGCGTGGCGTCGGTGCTCGAGAGGGTGCTGGCTGCGCGCCCGGCGGCTTGAAGGCGTTCCGGCATTGGATTTGCCGTGTCGTTCGCCATTGGCCTGGGTTGGCGCGCCGTCAGGCCTGAAAGGGCCTCGAGGGCCCCGAAGGCTTTGATGGACTCAAGGGCCCCAGGGCGATGAGGGACGCGAGGGTCGCCAGACTCAGCGCTGCGGCATGTCGCGCACCGAGTAGCCCAGGCTGACCGTGGCGTCGGCGGGTACGGGTGGCATCGACGCGTCCCAGGCCTCCCAGGCCGCGCGCATCGCCTGCAGTCGTTCGGCCTCGCGCCCGCCGAGGTTGGCGCGTTCGCGCTCGTCGCGGTCCAGGCGGAACAGGTAGTCGTTCCCGTCCACGCGAAGGTATTTCCACGGGCCGTCACGCAGTGCGCGCTGCCCGCGGTGGTTCATGCGCCAGTGCATCGTCCGCTCGAAGGTGTCCAGCGGGTCGTCGAGCACGCGCGTCAGGGCCACACCGTCCAGTGGGTGGTCCGGGTCGGCCTCGGCCCCGGCCAGCGACAGCATCGTGGCCGACCAGTCCATCGTCAGGCAATGCTGCGCCGTCACGCCCCCCGGCGGGATGCGCGCCGGCCAGTGCGCGACCCAGGGCACGCGGATGCCGCCTTCGGTCAGGTCCATCTTGCCGCCCACCAGCGGCCAGTTGTCGGAGAAGCGCTCGCCGCCGTTGTCGCTGGTGAAGACGATGAGCGTGTCGTCGAGCAGCCCGAAGTGGCGCAGCTCGGCCACCACCCGTCCGATGCCCTCGTCCATGTGGTGGATCATGCGGCGGTAGGTGTGGAGGTTGCCGCCGTGCAGGTGGAACAGGTTGTCCCGCACCTCGTCGGCCAGGGCGCGGTCGTCGCGCGTCTCCCACGGCCAGTGGGGGGCGGTGTAGTGCAGGCTGAGGAAGAAGGGCGTGCCGCTGGCGGCCTGCGCCGCGCGGCGACGGACGAAATCGACGGCGCGATCGCTGAGCAGGTCGGTGAGGTAGCCGTCCTGCGCGCATTCTTCGTCGCCGCTGTACAGATCATGCGCGCCGTTGGTGCTGGCATGCGTGAAGTAGTCCACGCCGCCGGACATCGGCCCGAAGAACTCCTCGTAGCCGCTGCGCAGCGGGCTGAAGTGTGGCGGATAGCCCAGATGCCACTTGCCCACCAGCGCCGTGCGGTAGCCGGCTGCGCGCAGCAGAGAGGGCAGGGTGGGGTGCCCGGGCGGCAGCCCCAGCGTGGTGCTGCCCCGGCTGCGGCTGTTGATCGGCTCCTCGGCGGCGCCTCGCAGGCGGTACTGGTAGCGGGCCGTCATCAGCGCGAAGCGCGTGGGCGAGCACACCGGCGAGTTGGCATACCCCTGGGTGAAACGCAGGCCGCCGGCAGCCAGCCGGTCGATGTGGGGCGACACGGGCCCGAAGTCTGCGGCCCGGCCGCCGTAGCAGCCCAGGTCGGCGTAGCCGAGGTCGTCGGCGACGATGAAGACGATGTTCGGGCGCGTGGCCATCGGCTCGGGACCTTTGCGTCACTCGGGCTTGAAGCCCGATTCACGGATCGGCGGGCCCCAGCGGTCGTAGTCGGCCTTCATGATCTGCGCCAGGCGCTCGGGGCCGTAGCCGGTGGGCTCCAGGCCCATGTCCGACAGCCGCTGGCGGACCTGCGGGTCGTTGACGGCTTCCGTGGCCGCACGCGCCAGGCGCTGCACCACGGCATCCGGGGCCCCGGCGGTCGTGAACAGCGCGTACCAGGGCGCGGCCACCAGGTCGTAGCCTTGCTCGCGGAAGGTGGGCACGTCGGGGAACTTCGGGCTGCGCGACTCGCCGGCCACGGCCAGCAGCCGCGCCTTGCCGCCCTGCACCAGCGCCTGGATGTCGGCGGCCACGGTCGACAGCGCGGAGATCTCGCCCGAGGCCAGCGCCTGCATCGACGGCGCCGTGCCGCGATAGGGCACGTGCTGCAGGCTGATGCCGGCGCTCTTGGCGAACATCACGCCGAAGAAGTGCGGCAGGCTGCCCGCGGCCGCCGAGCCGTAGAAGCCGTGCTTCTCGGGTGCAGACTTCACCCAGGCCACGTAGTCCTTGAGCGTCGTCGCCGGCACGCTGGCGGTCACGCCCAGGCCAAGCTGGAAGTTGCTGAGGTGGGCCACCGGCGCAAAGTCCTTGAAGGGGTCGTACTTCAGCCGCCCGGCAAAGCTGTGCGGGAAGATCGACATCGTGGCCACCGGCGTCATCAGCAGCGTCATGCCATCGGGTGCCGCGGCCTTGACGGTCTGGTTGCCGATCATGCCGCCCGCACCCGCCTTGTTCTCGACGACCACGGTCTGGTTCAGGCGCTTGGACATGGCTTCGGCCACCACGCGGGCCAGCATGTCGGAAGTCGCCCCCGGCGGGTAGCCCACGATCATCCTGATCACCCCGGCCTGGGCCTGCGCATGGACGGCCGAAGCGCCGAGGCCCAGCGTGGCGATGGAGGCCGTTGCCAGGGCCGCATGGATCAGGGTGCGTTTGCGCATGCTCGGGTTTCCTTTCAAGAGGTGTTGCGCGGGTTGGCGCTGGATCGCGCGGATTCTGGGCTGCGGCCCGCCCGTCGGGAAGCAGGAAAACCCGAGGCCGGTGTGTGATCCGAGCGACCCTGTGCCGGGGACAGCACCTTCGTGGTCAGGCTTGATTCGCGCCAGCGCGCGCGTCCTCCCGAATGAGGTCGGCGGCCTTCTCGGCGATCATGATCGTCGGGGCGTTGGTGTTGCCCGAGACGATCTGCGGCATGACCGAGGCGTCGACCACGCGCAGGCCCCGCAGGCCGTGCACGCGCAGCCGCGCGTCGACCACGTCCAACGGGCCGGGGCCCATGCGGCAGGTGCCCACGGGGTGGTAGATCGTGTCGGCATGCTCGCGGATGTAGCGCTCGATCTCGTGATCGCTGCGTGCGGCTGCCGAGGCCGGGTGCTCGCGCCCGCCGAACGACGCCAGCGCCGGCTGTCCGAGGACGTGGCGCATCTGGCGGAAGCCACGCACCAGACGGGCCGTGTCGTCGTCTTCTGCCAGAAAGGCCGGGTCGATGCATGGCGGCGCCATCGGGTCGGCGCTGCCCAGGGTGAGCCGGCCACGGCTGCGCGGGCGCAGCAGGCAGACGTGGCAGGAATAGCCATGGCCGAGCACGGTGCGCCGGCCGTGGTCGACCAGTTTGGCGATGACGAAGTGCAGTTGAAGGTCTGGCCGGGGCTCTTCGGGGCGGCTGCGCAGGAAGCCGCCGGCCTCGGCGAAGTTGGTGCTCAGCAGCCCGGTGCGACGCCGACGCCATTCGGGCACGCCGCGCAGCAAGGCGCGCAGGCCTGCGGCGCTGACACCGACGCTGTCGGTCAGGTGTGGGGCCTCGATGACCTGCACCACGTCGACGTGGTCGTGCAGGTGTCGGCCGACACCGGGCAGATCGTGGGCAACGGCGATCCCGAGCGCGTGCAGGTCCGCACCCGGGCCGATGCCCGAATGCAGCAGCAGCGCGGGTGACTGAAGTGCGCCGGTGGCCACCAGCACCTCGCGGCGCGCCTGCAAGGTGAGGCGCGCGCCGCCCTGGAGGATGTCGACCCCCACCGCCCGGCGCCCTTCCAGGCGCAGGCGCAAGGCGTGCGCGCCGGTGAACACGGTCAGGTTGGGCCGGCCCCGGTGCGGGTGCAGGTAGGCACTGGCGGCGCTCCAGCGCTCACCCTGGCGGTGTGTGACCTGGTAGACGCCGACGCCTTCCTGGTCGGCACCGTTGAAGTCGGCGTTGTGGCGGTGTCCGGCCTGCACGCCGGCTTGCACGAAGGCGTCGCGCAGGCGCGAGGGGCTGCGCAGATCGGCGACGTTCAGCGGCCCATCGGTGCCGTGCCAGGCGTCGGCACCCCGCTCGTTGTGCTCGGACCGCTTGAAATACGGCAACACCTCGTCCCATGACCAGCCGGGGTTGCCGGCGGCCGCCCAGCCGTCGTAATCGGCCGGGTGGCCGCGCGCGTAGATCATCGCGTTGATCGCGCTCGACCCGCCGAGCACCCGCCCGCGTGGCTGATAACCCCGGCGCCCGTTCAGCCCGGCCTGCGGTACGGTCTCGAAACCCCAGTTGCGCTGGTGGCGGCCGAGCCGGGCCAGCAGGGCCAGCCCCGCCGGGCAGCGCAGCAGCACGCTGTCGTCGGAGCCACCGGCCTCGATCAGGCCCACGCGCACGGCAGGGTCCTCGCTCAGCCGCGCGGCCAGCACGCAGCCGGCCGAGCCGGCGCCGACGATCAGGTAGTCGAACATCGGCGCCGATGGCATGCGCGGGCCACGCCGAAGGCTCTCAGGCGGCGAGCGCCGGCTCGGCGGCGTCAAGCTCTGGGCGGCGGCGACCGAGCAGGTCGAACTCCGCCGCCAGCAGCGCGTAGGAGCGGCGCCGCACCGCCGGGTCGTGCGCCCAGGTGTTGACGACGAGCTCGTCGAGCTGCAGCTCGGCGGCCAGCGCACGCATGCGCTGCGCCACCTGCGCGGCCGAACCCACCAGCGCGCGCCGGCGCAGCGGCTCGACCACGTACCGCTCGTCGTCACGGAAGCCCCGATCGGCCACGGCCTGCGGGGTCTGCAGCGGGCCGAGCACGCCGCGCATGCGGTCCACGCGCCAGCGCTCGCGGCTCAGGGCGTGGAAGCGGGCTTCTTCCTCGGTGTCGGCGGCCAGCGCCCAGACGCAGATGGTCGCGTGCGGCCGCGGCAGGCGCGGGCTGGGTCGGAACAGGGTGCGGTACAGATGCAGCGCCTGCTCCACGCCCTGGCCGTCCATGAAGAAGTAGGCGAAGGCATAGGGCAGGCCGAGGTGGGCCGCGAGCTGCGCGCCGTAGTCCGAGCTGCCCAGAATCCAGACCTGCGGCGAGCGGTCGGCGGTTGCTGCGGAGCCGGCCGCCGTGCCGAAATCGCCCCCCGCGTGGTCAGCATCGGGCCGTTCCGAGTCCAGCGGAGGCCGCGGATGGGCGACGATGCCGTGGTGCGCCAGCCCGGACGCCCAGGCCTGCAGGTCCGCCACCTGATCGGGGAAATCCTCCGCCATGCCGGAGACGTGCGGGTTCAGCGCCAGGGCGGTGCGCCGGTC
>JBMTXX010000062.1:0-16305 GCA_049453935.1 Rubrivivax sp. | reverse complement strand
TCATGTGCTCCATCACCTCCGGCTGCTCGCGCAGGAAGGCGTAGTTGAAGCCACCGCCCAGGACGCTGAACATGCCCACGAGGTCGATGCGCTGCTGGTACAGCGTGCGCGACAGCAACTTGTACTCGTTGGGGTAGTTGACCATCATCACGATCTCGGGCTTCATGCTGCGGATGCGCAGCGCGATGTTCGAGAAATCACGCGTGGGGTTGGCGTGCTTGATGATCTCGGCGGCTTCCATGCCGATGGACGGCAGCTTGCCGGCCAGCAGCTTGGCGGTGCCGGTGCCGAACTCCGACTCCTCGTGCACGATGACGACCTTCTTCGCCGGGTTGCCGGCGGCCTTGTTGACATCGCCCAGCGCCATGATGGCGTCGTCGGTGCACTTGCCAAAGCCCGGGGCCAGGCGGAAAACGTTCTTCAGGCCGCGGTTGACGATCAGGTCGGACACGCCGACGTCGACCATGAAGGGGGTGTTGTACTTGGCCGCGGCCTGGGTGGCCGGCAGCGCGATGCCGCTGGAGTAGCAGCCGACAAAGCAGTCGGCACCCGCCTGGTTCAGACGCTCGACCTCGGACACGCCGATCTCAGGCCGCGACTGCGAATCACCCATCAGGGCTTCGACCTTGGCGCCGCCCATGGACTTGATGCCGCCGGCAGCGTTGATCTCGTCGATCGCGATCTGGCAGCCCAGACGGCCTTGCGCGCCACCGAAGGCCAGGCCTCCGCTGACCGGGTGGACCAGGCCGATCTTGACGGCGGCAGGCTGGGCCATCAGCAGGCCGGGGGCGCCGAGCACGGTGCTCGCGGCGGCCGCCTTGACGACGGTACGGCGGGAGAGGCGGGTCTGGAGGTTCATGGAAAGTCCTCGCGCAGGGGGTACAGGATGGGGGAAGCCGGCGGGCCCGAGGCAATCCGTTCTTTGGTTTCGGCGCCGAGGGTTCCTGGGACAGGCTTGTCGGATATTGTTCTAATGTTAGAACAACAGGACCGCAGGCTAGCACGGCTGCGTAACCATGCACGGCGCTCGGAAAAGGACGCCCTCCTCCTCGGCTCGATGGACCACCCTCATTACCGCTACTCGGCACTGCCCGGCAGGGCCCTCGCCACTTCGGGGGCGGGTCTGCGGGCCTGCGTGGTGATGTTCCTCGAGCACTGGGAGGCCGAGCCACCGGCCGACGCGCTGCGCGACCCGCGCTTCGTCGGCGAGTTCGGCAGTTTCAGCCCCGACTACCGCAGCTGGACGCAGCGCGAGTACGGCCTGCGCGTGGGCGTCTTCCGCGTGCTCGAAGCGCTCGACGAGGCCGGCATCGTGCCCGCCGTGGCGGCCAACGCGCGCGCAGCCGAGCGCCTGCCACGGCTGGTGGACGCGCTGAACGCACGGGGTTGCGAGTGGGTGGGCCACGGACACGCGGCCAATGCGCTCATGCACTCGCGCATGACGCTCGCGGCGCAACGCGAGCACATCGAAAGCGCGCTGGACACACTGCACCGCTGTACCGGCCAGCGCCCGGTGGGCTGGGCCAGCCAGGACTGGGGCACGAGCCCCGACACCTGGGCACTGCTGGCGCAGGCCCGCCTGCGCTACACGCTGGACTGGACCAACGACGATCAGGTCTATGCGCTCGACACCACGCCGCCGCTGCAGGCCGTGCCGCTGTCGGCCGAATGGGACGACGTTCAGTGCCAGTGGATGCGCAACCTCGAGCCGCGCGCCCATGCCACGCTTGCACTGACCGCCTTCGATCACCTGCGCGCAGAGTGCGCGGCCAACGGCCGCAACGCGGTCTTCGCGCTCGGTCTGCACCCCTGGGTCTGCGGCATGGCCAGCCGCATCGGCGCACTGCGCCGCCTGCTGCAGGATCTGAAGTCCCGCGACGGCGTCACCTGGCACCTGCCGCATGCCATCGCCCAGGCCTGCGCACAACCCCCTCACATCGCATGAACTACCTCGACAACCTCGCTTGCTTCGCCGCCACACTGCGCTTCAGCGCCTTGCCCGAGGCGGTGCGCGCGCACACCGGCTGGGTCCTGGCAGACACCGTGGCGGCCATCGCCGCCGGCTCGGCCGAGCCCGAGCTGCGCGCGCTCGCGGCGCTGCATGGCCCGGTGGCCGACGGCGCCTCGCTCGTGGGGCTGGGCCGCGGCGCATCCGCCGACGCGGCAGCGCTGGTCAACGGCACCGGCGGCACCTTCCTGGAGATGGACGAGGGCAACCGCTACTCGCGCGGGCACCCTGCGGTGCACGTGCTGCCCGCCGCACTCGCCCTGGCCGAGCAGCGCAGCGCCGACGCCGAGACCTTCCTGTCGGCGCTGGTGGTCGGCTACGAGGTCGGCTCGCGCCTGGGTGCGGCCTCGCAACTGCGCGGCGCCATGCACCCGCACGGCACCTGGGGAACGATAGGCGCCGCCGCCGCCTGCGCGCGCCTGCTCGGCGCGGACTCCGCCGGCATGCGCGAGGCGATCAACGTCAGCGCCTCGATGACCACCGCCACTTCCAAGCGCACCATGCTCGAAGGCGGGCTGGTGCGCAACGTCTACGCCGGCCTGTCCAATCGCAACGGCCTGCTGGCCGCCCAACTGGCCGCCTGCGGCTACACCGGCGAGCGCGACGGCCCCGGCTCGCTGCTGGGGCAGATCGTCTCCGAGCGCTTCGACGCCGAGCAGGTGGTGCGCGGCCTGGGCGAGGACTGGCACCTGCTGCAGAACTACTTCAAGCTGCACTCGTGCTGCCGCTACAACCACGGCACGCTGGACGCGATCGACGCGATCGCCGCCCACGGCCCGCTGCCGGCGCCCGAGGAGATCGCCCGCGTGGAGGTGCGCAGCTACTCGCTGGCCGCCGAGCTGGACGACCCGACCCCGCGCAACACGCTGGCGGCCAAGTTCTCGGTGCCCTTTGCGGTGGCCACGCGCCTGGTGCGCGGCAGCAGCGCGCTGGCCAGCTTCACCTGGGAGGCAGTGCGTGACGAGCGCACGCTGGCGCTGGCGCGCAAGGTCGAGCTGGCCGAAGACCCCGCGATGACCGCGCGGCTGCCACGTGAGCGGCCGGCGCGCGTGGTCATCACCACCACCGACGGCCGGCAGTACACCGGCGAGGCGGGCGTCAACCGCGGCGACGACGCGGCGCCCTACACGGCCCAGGAGCTGACCTCCAAGTTCCTCGACCTGTGCGGCCGCGTCTGGCCTGCGGAACACGCGCAGCGCCTGCTCGATGCCACACTTGACCTGTGCGCGGGCCGGGGCAGCCTGCCGGCCTGGACGGCGCTGCTCAAGCGAGCGCCGCTGCGCTGACGCCCAGGTCTTGCGAGCTCATCGATCCACCCACCCTTCCTCTCACCTACCCCCTACGCCCATGCAACTCTCCGACAAGAGCGCCCGGCAGCTGTATGCCGAGATCAAGGCCAACCCCACGCGCAAGCGCTTCGGCATGGGCCGGGTGCCGGCGCTGATCAACGTCGACCCGCAGAAGGCCTACACCTGCGTCGGCGAGTTCCCCACGGCCTACGAGACCGACCCGCGCCAGATGGACTACATCAACGAGTTGGCCGAGGCCTTCCGCGAGCGCGGCTTCCCGGTGGTGTGGACCTACGTGGCCTACATGGAATCGGGCGAAGACTGCGGCATCTGGGGCACCCGCACCAACACCCCCGATTCGCTGCAGAACATCAAGGTCGGCAGCCGGCGCTCGGAGTTCGACGACCGGCTGAAGATCGACCGCGTGCGCGACATCATCGTCAACAAGCGCATGGCCTCGGCCTTCTTCGAGACCAACCTGGGCTCGATCTTCAACTTCCACGGCGTCGACACCGTGGTCGTCACCGGCGGCTCGACCTCGGGCTGCGTGCGCGCCACCGTGGTCGACAGCCTGCAGCGCAGCTACCGCACCATCGTGCCCGAGGAGTGCGTGGCCGACAAGCACGAGAGCCCGCACTTCGCCAACCTCTACGACATGGCGCTGAAGTACGCCGACGTGATCTCGGTGCAGGAGACGCTGGCCCAGGTGCGCGCACTGCCACCCAGGGGAGGCGCCAAGTGAAGCGCGACCCCGGCTTCTACGACCACCTGCCCTGGACGCGCCGGCCGGCCATCCGATGGCCCGGTGGCGCGCGCGTGGCCTTCTGGGTGGCGCCCAACATCGAGTTCTACGAGCTGAACCCGCCGCGCAACCCCTCGCGCGCGCCCTGGGCGCGGCCGGCGCCCGACGTGCTGAACTACTCCTACCGCGACTACGGCAACCGCGCCGGCTTCTGGCGCATGTTCGAGTCCATGCAGCGCTGCGGCATGCGGGGCAGCGTCTCGCTGAACGTCGCGATGTGCCAGCACCACCCCGAGATCATCCGCGAGTGCGCCGCTGCCGGCTGGGAGTTCTACTCGCACGGCACCTACAACACGCGCTACCTGATGAACATGAGCGAGGCGCAGGAGCGCGCGGTCATCCAGGATTCCATCGACACCATCCGCGACCACACCGGGCAGAAGCTCGACGGCTGGCTGGCCCCGGCGCTGACCTACACCGAACGCACGATGGACCTGGTGGCCGAGATGGGGCTGAGCTATGTGTGCGACCTCTTCCACGACGACCAGCCCGGCCCGGTGAAGGTGCGCCAGGGGCGTCTGACCAGCATCCCCTACTCGCTGGAGATGAACGACACCATCGTCTACAACGTCAACCTGGTCTCGCCGCGCCGCTACGGCGACATCCTGAAGCGCCAGTTCGACCGCCTGTGGGCCGAGGGCGAACATTCGGGCACGGTCATGTGCATCCCGCTGCACCCCTACCTGATCGGCCAGCCCTACCGCCTGGCCGCCTTCGAGGAGGCGCTGTCCTACATCACAAGCCACGAGGGCGTGTGGCTGGCCACCGGCCGTGAGATCGCACACCACTTCAACGAGCACTACCACGCCGCCTTCGCCGCGGCGGCCGAGCCGATCGGAGCAGCGCCATGAGCAGCCCTTTGCCTGCCGACTACCTGGACTACCCGCTGCGCCGTCATGGCATGGACCATGACCGCTACGACTGGACGCAACTGCACCAGCGCAAGGGCGTGGCCTGGCCCGGTGGCGCACGCATCGCGCTGTGGGTCACCGTGGCGCTGGAGTGGTTCCCGCTCGACATGAAGGGCCAGCCTTTCAAGCCGCCGGGGGCGATGCAGACCGCCTACCCTGACCTGCGCCACTACACGCTGCGCGACTACGGCAACCGCGTGGGCATCTACCGCGTGATGCAGGCGCTGCAGCGCCACGGCATCCGCGCCAGCACGGCGATGAACGCGGCCGTGGCGGCACGCTACCCCTCGCTGGTGCGCGACGTGCGCGAGGCCGGCTGGGAGATCGTGGCCAAGGGCCTGGACATGGACCACCTGCACCACGGCGGCCTGCCGGTGGACGAGGAGCGCTCGCTGATCGCCCGCACGCTGCAGATCCTGCGCGAAGCCGCGGGCGGGCCGGTGCGTGGCTGGCTTTCGCCGGCCAAGTCGCAGTCACACGCCACACCCGACCTGCTGGCCGAGGCCGGGCTGGACTACCTGTGCGACTGGGTCAACGACGACATGCCGTATGCGGTGCGCACCGTCACCGGCGCGATCGGCAACACGCCCGCCCACTACCAGCACCCGCCGGGCGCCGGGGGCGCCGAGGGCGTGCGGCCGGGCCGCCCGCTGGTGGCGATGCCGCACCCGATCGACCTGGACGACCACACGATCCTGGTGCAGAACCACCACACCGAGGACGACTTCCGCGACGCGCTGACCGACCACTTCGATCTGCTGTACCGCGAGGCCACGCCCGACAACGGCCGCATCATGGCCATCGCGCTGCACCCCTGGGTGATCGGGCAGCCCTACCGCATCGCCGCGCTCGAGCAGGCCCTGGCGCACATCATGCGCCACCGCGGCGTCTGGGCGGCCACCGGCGCCGAGATCGTCGACGCCTGGCAGGCGCAGCAGGCTTGAGGCTCGAGGACCGCCTCGACTACAGCGCGCTGCCCGAGCGCGCGCCGCTGCGCTGGCCCGGCGGCGCGCGGCTGGCGCTGTGGGTGGCGCCCAACGTCGAGCACTACGAGTACCTGCCGGCACAGGTGCGCGTGCGCGACCCCTGGCCACGCGTGCCGCACCCTGACATCCTGGGCTACGGCCTGCGCGACTACGGCAACCGCGTCGGCTTCTGGCGCCTGGCCGAGGTCTTCGACCGCTACGCGATCCGCTGCACGGTCTCGCTGTCGATGGCCGTGCTCGACCTCTACCCCGAGATCGCGCAGGCCATGCTGGAGCGGCGCTGGGAGCTGATGTCGCACGGCCTGTACAACACCCGCTACCACTGGAACCTGAGCGAAGACGAGGAGCGCGCCGCGATCGAGGAATGCCAGGCCATCCACCGCCGCCACACCGGGCAGGGGCTGGCGGGCTGGTTCTCGCCTGCGGCGTCCAACACCGTGCGCACGCCCGACCTGGTCGCCGAGGCCGGCATGGACTACCTGTGCGACCTGTACCACGACGACCAGCCCACCTGGGTGAACGTGCGCCGCGGCAGTCTGGTGAGCCTGCCCTACACCATGGAGATCAACGACAGCATCTGCTGGCGCCGCGGCATGGAGGCGCCGGCCTTCGCGCAGAAGATCCGCGACGAGTTCGACACCCTGTACGCCGAGGGCGGGCGCGTGATGTGCATCGCCGTGCACCCCTTCATCATGGGCCAGCCGCACCGCATCGAGCCGCTGGCCCAGGCGCTGGACTACGTGCTCGGCCACCCGGGCGTCTGGTGCGCCACCGGGCAGGAGATCGTCGCCGCCTGGCGCGCCCAGGTCGAGCCTGAGCCCGGCGCGCCCGGGCCTGGCGCCGGCCCTTCCAACTTACCCAGCCCCTGACCATGTCCACCGCCAACGACTACATCCGCGCCTACATGAGCGAGCGCGCCGTCGAGCCGGCGCGCGCCGCGCTGCTGATCATCGACATGCAGAACGCCACTGGCGCGCGCGACGGCCCGTTGGGCCGTCGGCTGCGCGCCGAGGGTTCGAGCCTGGGCGACTACCGCTTCGACCGCATCGAGCGCCTGGTCACGCCGAACGCGCTGCGCCTGCGCGAGCGCTTCCGCGCCATCGGCCGGCCGGTGCTGCACGTGACCATCGGCGCCGCGCTGCCAGACGCCAGCGACGCCCCGCCGCACATGCGCCGCCTGTTCGCCGAGACCGCCAACCACCTGGGCAGCCCCGCGCACGCGATCGTCGACGCGCTGCAGCCGCTGCCCGGCGAGCATGTGCTGCGCAAGACGACGATCGGCGCCTTCGCGTCGACGAACATCGACAGCCTGCTGCGCGCGCTCGGCGCCGATCAGTTGTGGCTGTGCGGCGTGTCCACCAACATGTGCGTCGAGACCACCGCCCGCGAAGCCGCCGACCGCGGCTACCTGGTCACCCTGGTCGAGGACGCCTGCGGCACCACGCACGAAGACCTGCACCAGGTGACGATGCGCAACTTCCAGCGCCTGTTCGGGCGCGTGCGCAGCACGGCGCAGAGCCTGGAGGAACTGGCGTGAAGCGCATCCTCGTCATCGTGCCCTTCGCGATGTCGCACGAGAACCTGCTGCTGCGGCAGTCGCAGCTGCGCGGCCTGTCCTTCGGGCCGGGGGTCGAGTTCGACTACCGGGCGGTGAAGGCCGGGCCGGTCAACTACTCGAGCCACCACGACTTCGTGCTCGCCGACGTGGCCAACTTCGAGGCCGGCTGCCGGGCACAAGCCGAGGGCTACGACGCGGTGTGCATCGACACGATGAGCGACTCGGGCGTCGCGGCGCTGCGCTCGGTGCTCGACATCCCCGTCTTCGGCCCGGGCAAGGTGTCGATGCTCAGCGCGCTGATGCTGGGCGACCGCTTTTCCATCCTGACGATGGCCAGCCGCTGGAAGCCGCTGTACAAGAAGGCGCTGGACGAGCTGGGCCTGCACCACAAGTGCGCCTCGGTGCGCGCGATCGAGGTGCCGCCCGACAACCAGGCACTGCTGTCGGGCAAGGAGGACGAGGTCTTCCCGCTGCTCGAGGCCGCCGGCCGCAAGGCGGTCGAGCAAGACGGCGCCGAGGTGCTGATCCTCGGCTCCACCACCATGCACCAGGCCCACGCCTGGCTGAGCACGCGCCTGCCCGTGCCCGTGATCAACCCCGGGCCTCTGAGCTACCAGATCGCCGTGGCCATGCTCGGCGCCGGCCTCACCCACAGCCGGGTCGGGCACCCCAGGCCTATGCACCCGCGGCTGGAGATGCTGGAGGCGATGCTGGCGGCTGCGGCGGCAGGGTCAGCGGGACGCTGAGCTGCGTGCCCGGCACCTGGATGCCGCCCCGGTCTCCGATGGTCAGCGGCCCGTAGCGTGCCGCGAAGGCGGGTGGCAGTTCCCGCGCGCCCGGGACTGCCAGCCACAGGCGCAGCAGGTGTCGACGCCGGGGGATCTCGGCATGGTCCTCGAACCCCGTGCGGTCGTGCAGCAGCACGTGGTTGTGGACGAATTGGATGTCGCCTGGCGCCAGGCGCATGGTCAGGTGCAGGCGCGGATCCTCGGCCAGCCGGTCGAAGGCGTCCAGCGCCTCGACATCGGCGGGCTGCAGGCGCGGTGCGGTCTCGAATCGTTGGGCGCTGTCGGTGTATTGCCGCTGGTAGAACACGGTCAGGGCGTTTGCGTGCCAGCTCAGCACAGGGATCATGAAGTAGGGCAGCTGGCCGGCGGGCACCTCGCCACGGCGGTCGTGCGCCATCGGGCGCAGCAGGCGTGCGGCGAGGTCGGGTCGGGTACGCCGCAGCTCGTTGAACAGCGTCAGGGCACTCACCAGCAGCGAGTCGCCGCCCTGGCGCGCCTCCTGCAGGCACAGCAGGCCGACGACGTCGCAGGAGTCGGTATGGAAGGTCTGGCGCTCGCGCGTCTGGTACAGGCGCACATGGGGGTCGCTGCTGGCCAGCCCCATGTCGCGCACGTGGCCCAGCACATGGCCGAGTGCGTTCTGTGAACGCGCGCGGCCCAGGTGCGCGCCCAGGCCCATGAAGAGCACGGCGCACTCGACCATCGAATAGCGCTCCACGGGCAACCGGCGCATCAGCGCGAAGCCACGGCCATGGAGCAACGTTGCGCGCAGCCGCCGCAGTCGGCTCTCCAGCCGCGGCAGCGGGAAATCGGCCGCGGTGATGCGGCCCAGCGACGTGGCCACGTCACCATCCCGCGCCAGAAAGGCACGCATCGCGGCCTCCAGCTCGACGATGTCGGCCTCGTCGAGTGCTTCGACCCAGTCTTGGGACGCGACCCAGTCGGTGCTCTTCCAGGCGGCGGGGCCCTGCTGGAACGGTGGCAGCTGTGTCGGATCGAAGAGTCGAGTCGAGTTCATGCGTCGCCGCAGTATCGCAACGTCGACGCGAGGCACGGACGGCGCAGCCGGACCGTCCGCATCCCCGGCAGTCTCAACGATGGCTGGCGAACACGCGCGTGCTGCCGTCACGCAGAACGAGCAGCACTTCGTAGGGGTCACGGCGGCCGCCGTAGACGGGCGCGTCCATGCCGGGCGAGCCGATGGGCATGCCGGGGACGGCCAGCCCCACGGCTTCGGGGCGCTCCCGCAGCAGCCGCAGAACGTCGCTTACCGGCACATGGCCCTCAACCACGTAGCCGTCGACGAGCGCGGTATGGCACGAGCCGAGTCTGGTGGGCATCCCCAACCGGGCCCGCGCGGCGTTGTTGCCGATGTCGTGGGTGACGACCTGGAAGACGCCAGACGCCTCGACATGCGTGATCCAGTCGGCGCAGCAGCCGCAGGAGGGACTCTTCCAGACCTGCATGTTGCGCCGCGCCGCAGCCCTCGCGTCCGACCCGACCGCACCCAGCCCCACGCCCGCAAGGCAAGCCGCCACGGCTGCCAGCACCGTCCTGCGGGCGGGCGGACCGCTGCAGACGGTGTCACCGCGATGCATCCGGTTGACGGGGAAATCTTCGGTGCAGGTTGGCATCATGTCGCTGGCTGGTTCAGTGAGCGAGGACTGGGCGTTCGAAGGCAATTTCTCGCTACGAATGATGCACCCTTGAGGGTAAGCATGCCGCCGGCACGGGTGTTGCCCAAGCCCCGGGTCGCAGGCTCGGGCGGTGGCCACGCCTCACCCCCCGAGGTAGGCGCCCCCGTTGGCGTGCAACACCTGCCCGGTGACGTAGCGCGCGCCAGGCCCGGCCAGGTAGATCACCGCCTGCGCCACCTCCCATGGCGTGCCCCGCCGCCCGAGCAGGGTCTGGTGATGGGCATGGTGCTTGGGCACAGCCGACGTGCTGGAGGCCTTGCGCACCGTCTCGATGAGGCCGGGGGAGACGCAGTTGACGGTGATCCCGTCGCCAGCCAGATCGTGTGCCAGTGCCCGGGTCAGGCCCACCAGCCCGGCCTTGGCGGTGACGACATGGACGCGGTCGGCGGCACCGGTGTGCGCCGTCAAGCCGCCGATCGTGATGATCGCCCCGCGATCGGAGGCCTTCAGCAGCGGCAGCGCTGCCTGCGTGCAGAAGAAGGCGCCGTCCAGCACCACGGCCAGCGTGTCGTGCCAGTCCTTGGCGCTCAGCACGTCCAGCCGGGCCTCGCGCCGCACGGCAGCGTTGTGCACCAGCACGTCCAGCCGTCCCCAGGTGCGGGCGATCTGCGCGACCATCCCGCCCACGGCATCGCGGTCGGCCACGTCGGCAGGGCACAGCAGTGCCTGCCCGCCGGCCGCGCGGATCTCGTCAACCACGGCCTGCCCTTCGTCGAGCGAGCTGCGCACGTTGATGGCCACGGCATGTCCCGCGGCGGCCAGCCCGAGCGCGATCTCGCGGCCGATGTTGCGGCCGGCGCCGGTGACGAGGGCCACGGGCTGGCCGAGCGGTGTTGCGGAAAGGTCGGACATGGTCAGGTCAGAGGTGAGACAACGCGGCCGTGTCGACCACAGGCCGGTCGAAGAGGTTTTCGACGCGGGACTGCAGCCGAGCCGTGGCCGCTGCATCCAGGCCGCCGACGGCACAGTTGGCGCGGAACTTGTGCAGCAGGTCGTCGTCGCTGAGCGGGTGCTCGACGCCGCCCTTGAAGTGACCCTGGCGATGCTCGTGCACCGTGCCGTCGTCCAGCGTCACGCGCAGGTGGCCGGTGAACTGACGCGGGTAGGGGTTGGCGGGGTCGACGACGTAGCGCACCTTGCCAGCCAGCGCACGCAGCGCCGGGTCGGTGACCCGGGCATCGGTGTACTGCGCCAGGCCCGCGTCGTCGTCCATCAGCCCGACCGCGATCGCGTAGGGGATGCTGAACTTCGCGGCGTAGGCGCTCGCCGGCGCCTGCTTGGCCGCCAAGGGCTCCCACAATCGGTGGACGATGCCCTCGGCCGTTTCGCACTCGATGTCGCGGATGCGCGATGCCGGGATGCCGCGCTGACGGAAGGCACGGGCGCAGTCGATGTAGGGGTGGGCCATCGTGCCGCAGGCGTAGGGCTTGAACGCGATGGTGGTCCAGATCCACTGCGACCCGAAGCCCTCGAGCATGGCTTCGAAATCGCCGTCGGAGGTGTTCGCAAAGCCGTGGAAAAAGCCGTGCGGCCCTTCGAAGACCGTGCGCGGCCCGGTGAAGCCGCCCTGGGCCAGACGTACCGCGCGATAGCCTGACTGCGCCGCCCATCCCGGATGCAGGCGCTTGGTCCAGGCGCCCTCGGACAGATATTCGATGATGCCGCCACCCAGGCTACCGGCGATGCCCAGCGCATCGACCAGCACCTTCTCGGGCACGCGCAGCATCGCGCCGATGCCGGCCACCGCCCCCATCACGCCGAAGATCGCCGTGGGATGGAAGCCAGCCTTGTGCACACGCGTGGGTGCCACCGTGCACAAGCGGCAGGTGAGTTCGACCCCCACTGCAAGACCACGCAGCAGGTCGGCACCGCTGGCCCCGTGGCGCTGCGCCGCCGCGAGCACCGCCGGCACGATGACCGCGCCGGCGTGCACCGGGCCGCCCTCGTAGGTGTCGTCGAAGTCCTCGCCATGCGCTGCGGTGCCGTTGACGAAGGCCGCGCCCTCGACCCCCAGACCACCGTCATGGCCGATGACGACGCATGGCCCGGGCTGGTCGATGCTGGCCAGTGCGGCCTGCACATAGGGCTCGGCGCGGGCGGCCACGCACAGGCCCGCGATGTCGAGCATCAGGCGCCGGGCCACGGTCTGCGCCAGCGGATCGGCCGCTGGATCGCAGGCCTGCACCCCGCGGGCGATGCGCTCAGCGACGGCGGCGCCGTGCGCAGGAAGTTCAGCCTTCAAGCACTTGTCCCCTTGGAACGGAAGAATTCCTTCCAGCCGCTGTACAGCGTCATCACCAGCGCCAGCAGCAGCAGCGCCAGCGACACCGGGTCGGTCAGGAAGATCATCGGGTCGCCGCCGGAAATCAGCAGGCTGCGACGGTAGTTGCTCTCCACCAGGTAGCCCAGCACCAGCCCCAGCACCAGCGGCAGCACCGGCATGCGCACCCAGCGCATGAACAGGCCGAAGACGCCGACGGCCGTCACCAGCACCAGGTCGAAGACGCTCTGATGGATGGCGTAGACGCCGGTCATCACCAGGGCCAGGATGAAAGCGATCAGGTAGGGCTTGGGCCGGTTGACCAGCCAGATGCACGGGCCGAGGATGACCAGCCCGAGCAGGAACATCGCGACGTTGGCCAGCAGCAGGCCGCCGAACAGGCCGTGGATGACATCGGGCGCCTTGGCGAACAGCATCGGCCCCGGCTGCAGGCCGTGTATCAGGAAGCCGCCCATCAGGATGGCGGCGGAGTTCGACCCCGGGATGCCCAGGCTCAGCATGGGCACCAGTGCCGTGGCCGTCACCGCGTTGTTGGCCGCCTCGGGTGCCGCAATGCCTTCAGGCGAGCCGTGGCCGAATTCCTCGGGCTTGCTTGACCAGCGCCGCGCTTCCGAGTACGACATGAAGGCCGCGATCGTGCCGCCCGCGCCGGGCGTGACACCTTCGACCGTGCCCACGACCGCGCCGATGGCCTGCGGCTTGAACAGACGACGGCTCAGGGCCCAGTCGGGAAGCTTCAGCCGCGCCGCTGAGCGGCTGGCGCGTTCCCAGGCCGGCTCGGTGATCTGCGCCAGCATTTCCGTGACGGCGAACAGGCCGACCATGATCAGGATGGGTTTGATGCCGCCGAGCAGATCCGGCGAGCCGAAGGTGAAGCGCGACACCCCCGACACCGGGTCCGAGCCGATGAAGGCGATCATCAGACCGATCAGCGCGGCGATCGACCCCTTCAGCAGCGACCCGCTGGACAGTCCCGCAATCACGCTCAACCCGAGGACGCCCAGCGAGAAGTAGGCCGCGGGTGTGAACGCCAGCGCGATCTCGGCCAGCGGCTCGGTGGCGATGACGAGCACCACCAGACCGAACAGCCCGCCGTACAGGCCCGACACCAGCGAGATGCCCAACGCTTCGCCGGCTCGGCCCTGCCGCGCCAGCGCGTTGCCGTCCAGAACCGTGGCCGCAGCCGAGTTGGTGCCCGGCGTGCGGATGAGGATGGCGGGAATGGAGCCGCCGTACTCTGCGCCGACATAGACGCTGGCCAGCAGGACGATCGCGGTGGTTGGGTCCAGCCCGACGGTGAAGGGCAACAGCAGGGCCATCGCGATCGACGGGGAGATGCCGGGCAGCGCGCCGCCGAGGATCCCCCACAGCACACCCCCGAAAGCGGCGAGCAGGATCTGCCACGACGACAGCTGTCCCAGAGCGGCAACCACGGCATCCATGAAACATCAACCCCAGAGCGATCCAGGAGGCATGCGCACCTGCAGCAAGCGATCGAACAGCAACCACAGCAGCGGCGCACCGATGCCGGCCGTCAGCAGCAGCGTTCGCCCGATCGGCGCCCCCGCCAGCCGACCGACCGCCAGCAGCAGCAGGAAGACCGCCGGCACGTAGCCGATCCAGGGCAGCACAGCGGCGTAGGCCAACAGCAGGATGACAAGCGCAACCGTACGGGCCGCCGCAGCGGCCTTGGGGGACTCCTCGTCCGACGCAGGCGCGTGCTGCGAGCCGTCTCGCCGATGCCAGGACGTCGCAAACACTCCCAAACCCGCCACAGCCATCGCCAGACCGACGCCCTGGGGCACACCGCCGGCACCCACGGCATCGGCCAGCAGGCTGTCCTCGATCGAACGGGCCGCCATGACGTAGCTGGTCGCGAAGACGACCGTCAGCACGCCCAGAAGACGATCACGCAAGGCTGGGCTCACAAGGTTCGCTCCAGACAACCGTGCCGAAGACAGTCAGGTGCGAAGACGCACCGCTTCACTTGATGACGCCCAGTTCCTTGAGCGACTCCGTGGTGTCCTTCACGAACTGCGCCGTGAAACGCCGCGCTTCCTCCCGCCCCATCAGCACGGGGATCAGGTTTTCCTTGGTGTACTCGGCCTTGTAGGCCGGCGAGTCCAGCACCTTGCGCAGTGCGTCCTCCCAGGCGGCGGCCAACGCATCGGGCATGCCCTTGGGGCTGGCCAGCCCGCGGAACTTGGTCACCACGACGTCGAAACCCTGCTCCTTGGCGGTCGGCAGGTTGGGCAAGGTGTCGAGTCGCTTCTCGTTGAGCACCGCCAGCAGGCGGACCTTGCCGGCGTCGAGTTGCGCCTTGAGTTCCTGGATCTCGCCGATGCCGATGTCGTAGGTGCCGTTGAGCACACCGATCATCTGGTCAGCACCGCCCTCGTGGCTGACGATGGGCACCTTGACACCGGCGACGCGAGACAAGCGCTCCATGGCCAGGCGCTCGAGCGAGGCGGGGTTGGACGCCCCCCAGCGCGCCTTGCCCGGGCTGGCCTTGGCGAAGGCCATCGCATCGGCCAGGCTCTTGTGCGGCGAGTCGGCCCGCGTGAAGATCACCTCGGGGTCGAGGAAGACGATGGCCACCGGGTCGAGCCCGTCCCAGCCCACCGCGGGCTTGGACAGCAGGGTCGTCTGGATGTAGGTGGGCGTGGTGCCGTAGAACATCGAGCCGTCGGCCTTGGCGGCCGCCACCTGCGCCACCGCCTTGGCCCCGCTGCCGCCGCGCACGTTCTCGACGGCGAAGTTGGTCTTCATCACCGGTCCGAGGTGCTTGATCAGCTCGCGCAGGAACACATCCGTGCCGCCGCCAGCGCTGGAGTGGGTGACAAGCGTGACACGGTTGACCGGGTAAGCGCTCTGCGCCACCGCGTGTGCGGACAAAGAGACGGCCACAGCGGCCAACAAGGTCTTCAACATCCTCATGAAACTCTCCTTCATCCTGGACATGGCGGCCCGCCAGGGCCCGCGAGGTTCCAGCTACAGACGATCGGTCGCCGAAGGTGCAGTCCTGGACCCTCGGTCAACCGCAACTGCAGCCGGGGTGCTATCGTATACGTATTGTCGATTCGTATACGAGTCACAATCCACTGATGTTCCCCTGGATTACCCTGACCGTCGAGACAGACCCCGCCGACACGCCGCTGGGCAAGCGCGTGCGCGACGATGTGCTCGCGCGCATCCTGGCCGGCGAGTTGAAACCGGGTCAACGCATCAACGAGCCCGATGTGGCATCGCGCCTGGGGGTGTCCCGTGTGCCCGTGCGTGAAGCCCTGCGCGAGTTGGAAAGCAGCGGTCTGGTGGCCTCGCGCAAGCACGCCGGCGTGTTCGTTCGTGAACTGACCGTGAGGGAAGTCGCCGACCTGTACGACCTGCGCGCGGCGCTCGACGCACACGCTGGTCAGCGGGCGGCGGCGTTGCCAGCCCCCGCACGCGCCGGGCTGTGCGCCACGCTCGAGCAGCACACGGCCGCGATGCGCGAGGCCGCTCGTGGCCCGGACCTGCACGCCTACTATGGCGCCAACCTTGATTTCCACTGGGCGCTGGTGGCCGCTGCCGGGAACCAGGCGCTGGCCAAGCACTATCGCGACGTCGTGCAGCAACTGCACCTGTCACGGCTGAAGAACCTCTCCAGTGCCACCAGCATGCAGGCCTCGATGGCCGAACATGCGCAGATCGTCGATGCGCTCGCTGTCGCAGATGCACCGCGCTGCGCGCGACTCATGGCTGAGCACGTCACGTCCTCTCACTCGCGCCTGTCGGGCGGGCGGTGACCGTCCAGGCCGGCTGCGCTTTCCTCGCTCCTGCCAAGACAACCTGAGGGCTCACCATCACCACGCGACGCAACAACGACCTCGACGCCTGACGCGTCGACACGCCGACCTCCCTGCAAACCCTTCACTTCCAGAGCTTTCCTCTCATGGCCCGCAACACCCAGGTCGCTGCCGACCACCACGCCCCACCCATCACCCAG
>JBMTXX010000061.1:0-16390 GCA_049453935.1 Rubrivivax sp. | reverse complement strand
TGACTTCGCTGCAGAGGTGGCTGCGCAGGTCGCTGCGGCGAAGAAGGCCTGACGTGCGGGTGGCGGCCGCGGACCGCCCCACGCCTTCGGCGTGAGCCGTCCGGCGGCCGCGTAAACTCCGACGGGTCGCGACCACACACCACGCCCATGCCGAGATACCGCCGCATCCTCCTGAAGCTCTCCGGCGAGGCCCTGATGGGCGAAGACGCTTTCGGCATCAATCGCGCCACCATCGTCCGCATGACACGCGAGATCCACGCGGTGACGCAAATGGGGTGTGAGGTGGCCATCGTCATCGGGGGGGGCAATCTCTTCCGCGGCGTTGCGGGCGGGGCCGTCGGCATGGACCGCGCGACCGCGGATTACATGGGGATGCTGGCCACGGTGATGAACGCCCTGGCGCTGGCCGACACGATGCGCCAGGAGGGCATGGTGGCGCGCGTGATGTCGGCGATCTCGATCGAACAGGTCGTCGAGCCCTATGTCCGTCCGAAGGCCTTGCAGTACCTCGAGGAAGGCAAGGTGGTCGTCTTCGCTGCCGGCACCGGCAACCCTTTCTTCACCACCGACACGGCCGCTGCCTTGCGCGGGGCCGAGATCGGGGCGGAGATCGTCCTCAAGGCGACCAAGGTCGACGGTGTCTACAGCGCGGACCCGAACAAGGATCCGCAGGCCGTCCGCTACGCGAGCATCAGCTTCGACGACGCCATCTCCCGCAACCTGCAGGTGATGGACGCCACCGCGTTTGCGCTGTGCCGGGATCAGAAGCTGCCGATCCGGGTGTTCTCGATCGTCAAGCCCGGTGCGCTGGCGCGCGTCGTGCAGGGCGAGGACGAAGGCACGCTCGTGCATGTCTGAGGCCGTCTCCGTCGATGTCGGTGTCGACGCTGGTGCAGGCGTGCGCGCGGGGCGGATGGGGGCGAACGAGGCCCTGAGAACGAGATGAGAGTCCCTGAAGAGGTGTACACATGAGCACGACAGCCGAGATCCGCAAGACCGCCGAGTCCAAGATGGGCAAGTCAGTCGAAGCCTTGAAGACCGAACTCCAGAAGATCCGCACGGGTCGTGCCCACCCGGGCATCCTGGACCAGGTGCACGTCGACTACTACGGCTCCATGGTGCCGATCAGCCAGGTCGCCAACGTCTCGTTGCTGGATGCGCGCACCATCAGCGTTCAGCCGTGGGAAAAGGGCATGGGCGCCAAGATCGAGAAGGCCATCCGTGAATCGGACCTCGGCCTCAACCCTTCCTCGCAGGGCGATCTCCTGCGCGTGCCGATGCCGCCGTTGACCGAGCAGCGCCGCAAGGACCTGACGAAAGTGGTGCGTCACGCAGGAGAAGACGCGAAGGTCGCTGTGCGCAATCTGCGGCGCGAGGCGAACGAGCACCTGAAGCGTCTGCTGAAGGACAAGGCGGTTTCCGAGGACGACGAACGTCGCGGTCAGGAGGAGATCCAGCGCCTGACCGACCGTGTCATTGCCGACATCGACAAACTCGTGCAGGGCAAGGAAGCCGAAGTCATGGCGGTCTGAGCGGCTCGGGCACCGGCGGTCCCATGGACAGACACGCTCCGCTTCCACGCCATGTCGCGATCGTCATGGATGGGAACGGTCGCTGGGCGCGTCGCCGCCACATGCCACGATTCTTCGGCCACAAGGCGGGTGTCGACACGCTGGTCAGGGCCATCGATCTCTTCGCCGATCGTGGCATCGAGTACCTGACGGTGTTCGCGTTCTCTTCCGAGAACTGGAAGCGGCCCTCGGATGAAGTCTCCGGCCTGATGGGGCTGGTGCTCGTGGCCGTGTCGAAGTACTTGACGCGCATCGCGGGCAAAGGGGTGCGCATCCGCATCATCGGGGATCGGGACAGCGTGTCCGACCGGTTGCGTGAGGCCTGGGAACTGGCAGAGTCGAGCACCGCGCACAACACGCGGCTGACGCTTTCCGTGGCCTTCAACTACGGAGGACGGTGGGACGTGGTGCAGGCCTGCCGCCGCGCGATCGCCAGTGGCCTGTCCCCCGATGAGCTGGACGAGTCCACCTTGGGGCGCTTGACCAGTCTGGGCGACCTGCCGGATCCTGATCTGTTCATCCGCACGGGCGGAGAGATGCGCATCAGCAATTTCCTGCTCTGGCAGGCGGCCTACGCAGAGTTGCACTTCACGGAGTGCCTGTGGCCTGATTTCGACGCGCAGCACATCGACGAGGCCCTGGCCGCCTATGCCGGGCGGGACCGTCGCTTCGGTGCGCTGGGCGCGGCCATGTCCGCGGCGACACCCGGTTGACCATGCTGAGACAGCGCATCATCACGGCGTTGGTGTTGCTGGCTGTGCTGATCCCGTCGCTGCTGGCGAGTCAGGTCTGGCCATTTGCATCGGTCGTGGTCGTGCTTTTGGCGGCAGCGGCCTGGGAGTGGGGCCGACTCAACGGCGTGGCGGGTGCCGGGCCGGCCTTGATCGCCGCGGTGGTGTTGTTGCTTTGCGCGCTTCAGATCTGGGAGATCCTGCCGCGCGCGGTCGAGTTTGCGATCTTCGTGATCGCGAGCATCGTCTGGGTGTGCGGGGCCGCATGGGCGCTGCGCGGCGGGGTCGACGGGTGGCGGCGCACGCCACGTTGGGCACGTCTGACCGTCGGCGTGCTGGTGCTGTCGGTCGCGGCCGTCGCACTGCTCAGGGCACGACAGGTCGGCTTGGGGTTTGTGCTCTCGATCTTCTGCATCGTCTGGGTCGCCGACGTGGCCGCCTATGCGGCCGGGCGCGCCTTCGGACGGCGCAAGCTCGCGCCAGCGATCAGCCCGGGCAAATCCTGGGAAGGGGTTCTTGGGGGGGTCCTCGCGGTTGGCCTCCTGGGCTGGGTCTGGCTCGTCGCACAATCGATGCTTGGTGATCTCGGTCCCTCGGTCTTCTCGGCCCTGCGGGAACGGTTCGGTGTCCTGTCGGCGGTCTTGCTTGTCGGATTGGTGGCCATGAGTGTGGTGGGAGACCTTTTCGAGTCATTGGTCAAACGGGCGGCGGGGGTCAAGGACTCGAGCGGGCTCTTGCCGGGTCATGGCGGGGTGCTCGACCGGATCGATGCACTGCTGCCGGTGTTTCCCCTGGTCATGGCCCTGACGCGATGACGCACACATCGATGTCATCCGAGCGGCCGCGACGAGTGGCCGTTCTCGGGTCCACGGGCTCGATCGGCGTCAACACGCTCGACGTCATCGCCCGTCATCCCGATCGCTTCGAGGTCTTCGGGCTGAGCGCGCACCGGCGCATCGATGCGCTGGCCGCCCAGTGTCTGGCGGTGCGGCCACGCGTGGCGGTGGTGGCCGACGGCGAGTCGGCCGATGCGCTGGCGCGTCTGCTGGCAGGCACGGCTGCGGCCTCAACCGAGATCCTGACCGGCCAGGAGGGCCTGTGCGCACTGGCGGGCGCCTCGGAAGTCGACAGCGTGATGGCTGCGATCGTCGGCGCCGCCGGGCTGGCCCCGTGCCTGCGTGCTGCGCTTGCGGGCAAACGCCTGCTGCTGGCGAACAAGGAGGCGCTGGTCGTCGGTGGGGCGCTGTTCATGGACTCGGTCCGCAAGGGCGGAGCCACGCTCGTGCCCATCGACAGCGAACATTCGGCGATCTTCCAGTGCCTGCCCGAAGACCCGGCGCGATGGCCCGCCTTCATCGATCACATCGTCCTGACGGCCTCGGGCGGGCCGTTTCGCAGCCGGGACCCTGACGACTTCGACGCCATCACGCCCGCGCAGGCGGTGGCCCACCCCAACTGGGTCATGGGTCGCAAGATCTCGGTCGATTCCGCGACGATGATGAACAAGGCGCTGGAGGTGATCGAGGCGCGTTGGCTCTTCGGCCTGCGGCCGCAGGACATCCGCGTGGTCATCCACCCGCAGAGCATCATCCACTCGATGGTGGTCTGCCGGGACGCCTCGGTGCTGGCACAACTCGGCACACCCGACATGCGCGTGCCGATCGCCTATGGCCTGGCCTATCCGCACCGGGTCGAATCCGGGGCGGGTCGTCTGGACTTCGCCTGCCTGGGCAGCCTGAGTTTCGAGCCCCCTGATCCGCGGCGGTTTCCGGGCCTTCAACTCGCCTACGACGTGCTTGACGCACCGGAGGGCTCGAGCGTGGTCCTGAACGCCTCCAACGAAGTCGCGGTCGAATCCTTCCTGGAGGGCAGGGTCGGCTTCCGCGACATCCACGCGATCAATGTGCGCACGATCGAGCGCTTGTCCGGACGCCCGATGAGGGTCGAAAGCCTCGACGATCTTCTTGCGCTCGACGCGTTGGCCCGGCAGGAAGCCTGGTTGTCTGTTCGGCAGGTCAGGCCATGCTGACGACAGTGCTGGCCTTTCTTGCCACGATCGCGCTGCTCGTGGTGGTGCACGAGTACGGACACTATCGGGCGGCGGTGGCGTGTGGCGTCAAGGTGCTGCGCTTTTCCGTTGGCTTCGGCCGCGTCGTGTGGTCAAGGCGGTTCGGTGCCGATCGCTGCGAGTTCACGCTGTGCATGCTGCCGCTGGGCGGCTATGTGCGCATGCTCGATGAGCGGGAGTCGGCCGTGGATCCCGCCGAGCGCGCGCGAGCCTTCAACCGCAAGTCACTGCGTCAGCGAGCCTTCATCGTCAGCGCGGGTCCGGCAGCCAATCTCTTGCTCGCTGTCGTGCTGTATGCCTCGGCCCATCTGGTGGGCATCCAGGAGCCCAAGGCCGTTTTCGGGCAGCCACCTGCGGCATCGGTGGCCGACCAGGCGGGGTTGAGGGCGGGTGACTGGGCGCAGGCCTGGTCGACCGATGGCCAGGCCTGGCAGGAATTGCGCTCGATGACCGATCTGCGCTGGGCCGTGATGCAGGCCCTGCTCGACGGACGGGACCTGCACCTGCAGGTGGCCGATACAGAGGGTCAGCATCGCCGCCGTTTGCTTCTCGCCCTCCAGGCGGAGCAAGGCGAAGAGGTCGATGCCGCCTCCATGCGCCGACTGGGGCTGGCTGTGCCCTACAGCCCGCCCGTCATCGGCGACGTGATGCCCGGCGGGCCGGCTGCGATGTCGGGATTGCTCCCTGGTGATCTGGTGCTGGCGGTCGATGGTCGGCCCGTGCTGGATGCCGCCGGCTTGCGAGAAACCATCCGCAACCACGCGGGCACGCCGATGAACTGGCATGTCGAGCGCGCCCAGTCGGCATTGCGGCTGGTCGTGACGCCACGTCCCGTGGTTCTCGACGGCCAGAACCGACCGAGCGGCCGCATCGACGCCATCGTCGGCCGTCCGGTGGAAATGGTCGTGGTGCGCTCCGGGCCTGTCGAGGCGCTCGTTGGCGGTGTGCAGCGCACCTGGGACGTGTCCGTGCTGACCTTGCGCATGATCGGTCGGATGATCGTGGGCGAGGCCTCGCTGAGCAACCTCAGCGGGCCACTGACGATTGCCGACTTCGCCGGGCAGTCGGTGGAGCGGGGGTGGTCGCACTACCTCGCCTTCCTGGCCCTCGTCAGCGTCAGTCTCGGCGTGCTGAACCTGCTGCCGCTGCCGATGCTCGACGGCGGACACCTGATGTATTATCTTTTCGAGGCTGTCTCGGGTCGTCCCGTCCCCGACGAGTGGCTCGAGAAATTGCAGCGTGGCGGTATCGCGCTGCTGTTCATGATGATGTCGCTGGCCTTGTTCAACGACTTCTCCCGCTTGCTCGGCCTTCACTGACTGTCCTGCCGATGATTCGTCTGCCGCTGCGCGGGCCCCTGCGGCTCGCCTTCGCTGCCCTGGTGGCCACCCTGTCTCTCGACGCCTGGTCGGTCGAGCCGTTCCAGATTCGCGACATCCGCGTCGAAGGTCTGGAACGCACCGACCCGGGCACCGTGTTCACTGCATTGCCATTCCGGATCGGTGACACATACACCGAGGAAAAGGGGGCGACGGCCTTGCGCGCCTTGTTCGGCACGGGCTTGTTCAAGGACGTGCGGCTCAAGATCGACGGCGACGTGGCCGTCATCGTGATCGATGAACGCTCGGTGGTCGCCGCGGTGAACTTCGTTGGCGCCAAGGAATTCGACGCGCAGGTGTTGTCCCGCGCGCTGAAGGATGCCGGAATCGCCGAGGGCCTGCCTTTCGACCGCGCGCTGATCGACCGAGCCGAGCAGGAGATCAAGCGCCAGTACCTGACCCGCAGCTTCTACGGAGCGGAGGTGGTCACCACGGTCACGCCGGTGGAACGCAACAGGGTCAACATCACCTTCACGATGAACGAGGGCGAGGTCGCCCGGATCCGCAGCATCCGCATCAACGGAGCCAACGCGGTGCGTGAGTCGGTCCTGCTGGGACTGATGGACCTGACGCCCCGAGGGTGGATGACCTGGTACACCCGGTCCGACCGATACGCACGCTCGCGCCTGAATGCCGACCTGGAGCAGATCCGGGCCTACTACCTGAACCGCGGGTACCTCGAGTTCGCGATCGAATCCACTCAGGTCACGATCTCCCCTGACAAACAGGACATCGACATCGCGATCGGATTGCGTGAGGGGCAGCTGTATGTGGTGACGGGTGTGCGGCTGGAGGGCGAGTACCTCGGGCGCGAGGACGAGTTCCGTCGCATGGTGACCCTGCGTCCTGGCGAGCCCTACCGCGCCGAGGATGTGGCGGCCACCACCCGGGCCTTTACCGACATGTATGGGCAGTTGGGCTACGCCTTCGCACAGGTCGACGTGCGTCCGCAGATCGATCGCGCGCAGGCGCAGGTCGCGATGACGATCACCGCCTTTCCGGACCGGCGCTACTACGTACGTCGCATCGACATCGCAGGAAATTCGATCACACGAGACGAGGTGATCCGCCGTGAGTTGCGGCAGTTCGAGTCGTCCTGGTATGACGGGCGGCGGATCCAGCTGTCGCGTGAACGGCTGCAGCGCCTGGGATTCTTCCGCAACGTGACGGTCGACACCCGCGAGGTTCCTGGCAGTCCCGATCTGGTCGACCTGGTGGTCACGGTCGAGGAACAGCCCACCGGCAACCTGATGCTGGGCCTCGGGTACTCCACAGCGGACAAGCTGACCTTGTCGGCAGCCATCCGACAGGAGAACATCTTCGGCTCTGGCCATTACCTGGCGTTCGAGGTCAACACCAGCGACACCAATCGGGCCCTGCAGTTCAGCACGGTAGACCCATACTTCACGGTGGACGGGGTCTCGCGCGCAGTCGATTTGTTCTACCGGACGAATCGGCCGCTGAACAGCCTCAGCAGCGAGTACCAGGTCGCCACGATGGGGGGTGGGTTGCGTTTCGGCCTCCCACTCTCAGAGTCCGACACGGTGTTTGTCGGGGCCGGAGCCGAGCGCACGAGCATCAATGCCACGACGTCCCTGCCCAACGCCTACTTCGTCTACCGCGAGCGCTTCGGCGCCGACAGCACCGCCGTGCCCTTGACCCTGGGCTGGCAGCGTGACGGACGGGACAGCGCCCTGAGCCCGACCCGTGGCGGCTTGCAGCGCGTCAATCTCGAGTGGAGCGTGGCGGGCGATGTCCGCTATCTGCGCAGCAATCTGCAGGCCCAGCAGTACTGGCCGCTCGGCGAACGACTGACGGTCGGGATCAACGCGGAACTGGGTTGGGGCAAGGGCCTGGGAGGACGTCCCTTCCCGGTGTTCAAGAATTTCTTCGGTGGTGGACTGGGCTCGGTCCGGGCCTTCGAGCAGGGGTCGCTCGGGACGGTCGACCCGACCGGCGCCTTCATCGGCGGTCCGCGGCGGCTGAACGTCAACGGTGAGCTTTACTTCCCTGTGCCCGGCACCGGCAATGACAAGTCGCTACGGATCTTCGCCTTCACCGACCTCGGCAATGTCTGGGGCGAAAGTGATTCCTTCGAGCTGTCGAGCCTGCGGTCGTCTGCAGGTCTGGGCCTGAGTTGGGTGTCGCCTGTGGGGCCGTTGAAGCTCAGCTGGGGCAAGCCGGTACGCGCACTTCCGACGGATAGAATCCAGGAATTCCAGTTCCAGATCGGGACGGCTTTCTGATGAACCGACTTTTTCGTGTCTTCGCTGTTTTCCTGACGGTGTTCGGGTTGGCGTTTGCCGTGCAAGCGTCGGCACAGGACCTGAAGATCGGCTACGTCAACAGTGAACGCCTGCTGCGCGAGGCCGCCCCTGCGAAAGCGGCGCAAGCCAAGCTCGAGGCGGAGTTCGGGCGGCGCGAGAAGGATCTGCTCGAACTGCGTAACCGTATCAAGGCTGCAGCCGACAAGCTCGAGAAGGAAGGTCTGACGCTGGCGGAGTCAGAGCGTCTGAAGCGTCAGCGCGAACTCCTCGAGCAGGATCGTGACCTCCAGCGCAAGCAGCGCGAATTCCAGGAAGATCTCAACCAGCGCAAGAACGAGGAACTGGCCGCGGTGGTCGAACGGGCCAACCGCGCCATCCGTCAGATCTTCGAGGCCGAGAAGTACGACATCATCCTCCAGGAGGTGGTGTTCGCCGGCCCGCGCGTGGATATCACGGACAAGGTGATCCGCGCGCTCGCAGGGCCGGCTCGCTGACGCCGCCGCGTCACCAGCGTTCGCCTGCGCCTTGCCTGAGCTCACCTCCGCCGACGTCGGGCGCCTGACGGGCGGACATCTCGTCGGCGACGGCTCGGTGCGGATCGACCGGCTCGGTTCGCTCGAGCGGGCGACGCCCTCGACGGTGAGTTTTCTGGCCCAGGCCCGATATCTGTCTCAGATGGCGACCACCGAGGCCGGATGCGTGCTGGTCGCGCCTCGTCACGCCGAGGCAGCAAGCAGGCTGCCCAGTGCCGTGGTCTGCGACGACCCCTACCTCGCATTCGCGCGTCTGACGCAGTGGTGGGCCGCGCGGGAGGCCGACCCGTGGTCCCCAGGGGTGCATCCCACCGCTGTGGTCGACGCCACCGCGAACGTTGACGCGCGTGCCTACGTGGGGCCCTGGGTGGTGGTCGGCCCTGGTGCGTGCATCGGGCCTGCCGCCTACATCGACAGCCACAGTGTCGTGCAGTCCGGTGCGCATGTCGGTGAAGCGACCCGCATCGGGCCGCGTGTGCACATCGGCCGTCGCTGCGTGATCGGCGCGCGCGGCATCCTCCACCCTGGGGTGGTCATCGGCGCCGACGGCTTTGGCTTTGCCCCGAACCAAGGGCGTTGGGAGAAGATCGCACAACTGGGGGCGGTGCGCATCGGTGACGACGTGGAGATCGGCGCCAACAGTTGCGTCGATCGTGGCGCGCTAGAAGACACGGTCCTCGGCGACGGCGTCAAGCTCGACAACCTGGTGCAGATCGGTCACAACGTGCAGGTCGGGGCGCATACGGCCATGGCCGGATGCGTGGGCGTGGCGGGCAGCGCCCGCATCGGTGCCCATTGCAGCATCGGGGGTGGGGCGATCGTGCTCGGGCACCTCGAGCTGGCAGACCACGTGCAGATCTCTGCAGCCACCGTGGTCACGCGGTCCATCCTGCAGCCTGGCCTGTACACCGGTGTCTTCCCCTTCGACGACAATGCTCAGTGGGAAAAGAACGCGGCCACGCTGCGGCAACTCCACCGGCTACGTGAGCGCCTGCGCGCACTGGAGAATCGGTTCACATGATCATGGACATCCACCAGGTGCTGCGCAAGCTCCCGCATCGCTTTCCGTTCGTGCTGGTCGATCGGGTGCTGGAGCTCGAGCCCGGCGTGCGCATCCTCGCGCTGAAGAACGTGACGATCAACGAGCCCTTCTTTCCCGGGCACTTCCCTCATCGGCCGGTGATGCCGGGGGTGCTGATGCTCGAGGCTCTGGCGCAGGCCGCAGCGCTGCTGTCCTTCGAGACCGCAGGGCGCGACCCGGACGATCGCTCTGTCTATTACTTCGCCGGGATCGACGGCGCCCGCTTCAAGCGGCCCGTGGAGCCGGGTGACCAGTTGCATCTGGAGGCCACGCTGTTGCGGGCCAAGTCGGGCATCTACAAGTTTGCCACCCGGGCCACCGTGGGCGGCGAGCTGGCCGTCGAGGCCGAACTCATGTGCACGATGCGTCAGGTGGGGTGATCCGGCGATGGCGTCGATCCACCCGACGGCAGTCGTCGATGCCCGCGCCGTCATCGCCCCGGGCGTGACCGTGGGTGCGTACGCGGTGATCGGCGCCGAGGTGGTCATCGGTGAAGGTACCGAGGTCGGCCCGCACTGTGTGATCGAGGGGCCGACGGTGATCGGCCGGGACAACCGCATCCATGCCCACGCATGTCTCGGCGGCGCCCCGCAGGACATGAAATACCGGGGCGAGCCCACCTCCCTGCACATCGGCGACCGCAACACCATTCGCGAGTTCTGCACCTTCAACCGTGGCACTGCGCAGGACGCCGGCGTGACGCGCGTCGGTGACGACAACTGGATCATGGCCTACGTCCATATCGCGCACGACGTGCAGCTGGGATCGCGCACGATCCTGGCCAACAACGCCACGCTGGCGGGGCATGTGCACGTGGGCGACTGGGCCATCATCGGCGGGTTGACCGGTGTGCACCAGTTCTGTCACGTCGGCGCGCATGCGATGACGGCCTTCCAGAGCCATGTCTCCCAGGATGTGCCGCCTTTCATGCTGGTGGCCGGCAACCCCCTGGCGGTGCACGGCTTCAACATCGAGGGTCTGCGGCGCCGGGGCTTCTCGCGCGAGCGCATCGCGCAGGTCCGGCAGATCCACCGCCTGTTGTACCGCGACGGCCTGACGCTGGAGCAGGCGCGCGAGCGCATCGCCGAGTTGTCCGGCGCGGTGGCCGAAGGCGATGGTGATGTCGCGATGATGCTCGCGTTCCTGTCCCGGTCGACGCGCGGCATCGTGCGCTGAGGCGGTCCCACGTGCAGGGCCTGCGCATGGCCATGGTGGCCGGGGAAGCGTCCGGTGACCTGCTGGCGGCATTGCTCATCGGGGGCCTGCGTCGGCGCTGGCCCGATCTGGCGCTGGCCGGCATTGGCGGTCCGCAGATGGCGCGTGGCGGGTTCGACAACTGGTGGCCCAGCGACCGTCTTGCGGTTCGCGGCTATGTCGAGGTCCTCAGGCACTACCGCGGGATCTCCGCCATCCGCGAACAGCTGGCCCGCCGCCTGATATCGGAGCCGCCGCGCGTGTTCATCGGGGTCGATGCGCCCGACTTCAACCTCGGCCTGGAGCAGCGGCTGAAGACGGCGGGTATCCCTACCGTGCACTTCGTCTGCCCGTCGATCTGGGCCTGGCGTGGCGGGCGCGTGCGTCGACTCGCGCGCAGTGCCGATCACGTCCTGTGCCTGTTTCCTTTCGAGCCCGAGCTGCTGCGCGCGCATGGCGTCCAAGCGACTTACGTCGGGCATCCGCTGGCCGACGTCATCCCGCTCGAGCCCCCTCGAGAGGTCGCTCGGTCGGCGCTGGGCTTGCCGGCGTCGACGCAGGTCATCGCCTTGTTGCCCGGCAGCCGGCGCTCCGAGATCGAGGCGATCGCCCCTGTGATGCTGGAAGCCGCCGCGCTGTTGCGGCAGCGCCGGCCCGGCCTGCGCTTCGTGCTCCCGGTGGCACCGGGGCTGCGCACGCTGGTCGAGCCGATGGCCCACCGCCTGCCACCGGAGGCGCTGCAACTGCTGGACGGGCGGTCCCATGAGGCACTCGCCGCCTGCGACCTGACCTTGGTGGCCAGTGGCACGGCGACGCTGGAGGCCGCGCTGTTCAAGCGCCCCATGGTGATCGTCTACCGGATGCACCCCTTGTCCTGGCAGTTGATGAAGCGCATGGCTTACCTGCCCTGGGTCGGGCTGCCCAACATCCTGTGCCGGGAATTCGTCGTGCCGGAACTGATCCAGGAGGCCTTCACTGCGCGCGCCCTGGCCGATGCCGCTTGCGATCGCCTGGACGATGTGGCCGGCGCGCACGCCGTGGCCGAGCGCTTCGCCGAACTCCATCGCCTGCTGCGGCAGGACACCGCTGTCGAGGCTGCCCGTGCCATCGCGCGCCAGATCCAGGCCTGAACCTCTGTCGAGCTTCTGGCCGGGGCCCGGACTCGTCGCCGGTGTGGACGAAGCCGGCCGTGGCCCGCTGGCGGGCCCGGTGGTCGCCGCGGCGGTCATCCTGGATACCCGCAAGCCGATTGCCGGCCTGCGCGACTCCAAGACGCTGACACCGAAGGCGCGTGAGCGGCTGCACGATGCCGTGCTGGCCGATGCGCTGTGCTGCAGCATTGCGCAGGCCAGCGTCGAGGAGATCGACCGGCTGGACATCCTGCGGGCCACGCTGCTGGCGATGCGCCGCGCTGTCGACGGGCTGCGGCTCGAACCTCGCTGCGTGCTGGTCGACGGCCGACAGGTGCCGGAAGTGTCGATGGCGTCCCGGGCCGTCGTGCGCGGCGATGCTCGCGTCGAGGCCATCGCCGCGGCATCGATCGTGGCCAAAGTGCACCGGGACCGGCTGTGCGTCACCCTGCACGAGCAGCACCCTGGCTACGGCTTCCACGTCCACAAGGGCTACCCGACCGCCGCCCACCTGGCGGCGCTGCAGCGCCTGGGCCCTTGCAATGCGCATCGCAAGACATTCGCCCCGGTGCGCGCCTTGATCGACGCCGGCTCGGCGATCTCCGGATGAGACCCCGCGTCCATGGGCAGGACGTCGGCCTTGCCGGGCGTGGCCGGGGCGAGGGCTTGGCACGTCCGAACGATGCGCCGGGGACGGGGACTGTTGCGACGGGATCACATCCGCTGGTGCAGGCGGTCTCCTCGCGTGACAACCCGGTGGTCAAGGTGGTGCGACGTCTGGTCGAGCAACCCACCGCCTATCGCCGCACCGGGCAGGTCTGGCTGGAGGGCGAGCACCTTTGTGAGGCCTTGCGCGCACGCGGTGGGCGTCCTGTGCGCGCGTTGATCTCGCAGACCGGCTGGGCGCAGCCGCGGCTGGCGTCGCTGGCCGCGGTCGCGCCGCGGGTGGATGTGCTGCCCGATGCGCTGTTCGCGCAACTCGGCGGCATGCCGTCGCCGGCGTCGCTGGGCTTTCTCGTCGACCTGCCGGCGGCTGCCGATGTGCTGCCGGCCTGTGCAGCCGTGCTGCTGGACCGTGTGCAGGATGCCGGCAACGTTGGCAGCATCCTGCGTACGGCTGCGGCGATGGGCGTGCCGCAGGTGCTGGCCACGGTCGGGACCGCGGCGCTGTGGTCGCCCAAGGTCTTGCGTGCCGGCATGGGCGCGCATTTCGGCCTGCGCCTGATCGAAGGACTGGAAGCGAGCGACCTCGATGCGTTGACGGTGCCACTGGTGGCCGGCAGTTCGCATGCGCGCGCCGACCTGACGGACACGGAGTTGCCCGACCCCTGCGTCTGGGTGATGGGGCATGAAGGGCAGGGCGTCGGCACCGAACTGATGCGCAAGTGCTCGATGACGGTGCGTATCCCGCAGCCTGGCGGCGAGGAGTCGCTGAACGTCGCCGCCGCCGCGGCCATCTGCCTGTACGAGTCGGCGCGCCAGCGCGGCGGAGCATCTCGAGCCTGAAGGTCTGCCGGGTGTCGACACGCCACCGGACGCCACCGCTGCGACGGCGCGGGCGATCGCGGTACGGTGGCCTGCTGCTGCGCCCCTGCTCAATAGATCAGCCGATCCGGGCGGATGTCGCGCAGGATGGTGGTGGCAATCTCCTCGATGGACTTGTGCGTCGAGGACAGCCAGCCGATGCCCTCGCGTCGCATCAGCGCTTCGGCCGCGTGCACTTCCTGGATGCAGTTGCGCAGCGATGCGTAGGTGCTGCCCGGTCGGCGCTCGTGGCGTACCTGAGCCAGGCGGTCGGGGTCGATCGTCAGCCCGAAACACTTGTGCTTGAACGGCATCAGGGCTCGCGGCAGTCGCCCCCGCTCGAAGTCCTCCGGAATCAGCGGGCAGTTGGCGGCCTTCACGCCGTGCTGCATGGCGAGGTACAGGCTGGTGGGCGTCTTGCCGCAGCGGCTGACGCCGATCAGGATGACGTCGGCCTCGTCCAGATGCACCGAGGTCTGTCCGTCGTCGTGCGCCAGTGAGTAATTGATGGCGGCGATGCGGTCGTCGTATTCCTGGCTCTTGGCCGCGTCGGAGAAGCGGCCGACGCGGTGGTTGCTCTTCACGCCGCACTCGGCCTCCAGCGGCTCGACGAAGGTGCGGATCATGTCCAGCACCAGGCCACGCGAATCCCTGCGGGCGATCACGTCCCGCACCTCTTCGTTCACCAGGGTGATGAAGACGATGGGTCGTACCCCCTCACGCTCGGCCGTCTCGTCGATCTCGCGGCGCACGGTCCAGGCCTTTTCCACGCTGTCGATGAAGGGCCGCCGCACGTGGCGAGGACGCACCGCGAACTGCGCGAGGATGGAGTTCCCGAAGGTTTCGGCGGTGATGCCCGTGCCATCCGAGACGAAGAAGACGGAGCGATTCGGCATGGCGCAATTCCTGCAGGTGTCATGCGGTTGCAATGTGCCGAGATCATAGACATTCATCCCTAGAATCGATCGGATATTTCAACGGTCGTCTGCCCGTCATGCGTCGCAGGGCGTTGCCTGTCGCATACATGGCTCCAGAACCACCGAACCCGATGTCCTGCGGGTGCGTCGCCACTTTCGCGCACCCGCTGCAGCCGCTTTCTTCACTTCACGGAGCCTTCCCATGTCCACCACAGCCGCGCCGACCGCCTTGGTCGTGCCGTTCGAGCACCTGCGCATGTCCGATGTCGAGATCGTCGGCGGAAAGAATGCGTCGCTGGGAGAGATGATCAGCCAGCTCAGCGCTTCAGGTGTGCGGGTCCCGGGCGGATTCGCGACGACGGCACATGCCTTCCGGCGGTTTCTGCAGGAGGGTGACCTCGCCGGGCGGATCTCCGCTCGGCTGGCTGCGCTCGATGTCGACGACGTCCGAGCCCTCGCGCAGGCCGGTGCAGAGATCCGCGGCTGGGTCTCGGCCGCAGCCTTTCCCGCCGATCTAGAGACGGCCATCCGTGCGGAGTTCGCAAGGCTGGATACCGACGGCGGCGGCTCCTATGCCGTGCGCTCTTCGGCCACGGCCGAGGACCTGCCGGACGCCTCCTTTGCGGGGCAGCAGGAGACCTTCCTCAACGTGCGGGGCATCGACGACGTGCTGCACCGGATGAAGGAGGTGTTCGCCTCGCTCTACAACGATCGTGCGATCAGCTACCGCGTGCACAAGGGCTTTGCGCACGACGGCGTGGCCTTGTCCGCGGGCGTGCAGCGCATGGTGCGTTCCGACCTGGGCGCGGCCGGCGTCATGTTCACGATCGACACCGAGAGCGGATTTCCCGACGTCGTGTTCATCACCTCCAGCTACGGCCTGGGCGAGACCGTCGTGCAGGGTGCCGTCAACCCGGATGAGTTCTATGTGCACAAGCCCGCGGTGCGCGCGGGGCGCTTCCCGATCATCCGGCGCGCGCTGGGCTCCAAGCTGATCCGCATGGAGTTTGCGCCCCAGGCCGATGACGCCCCTGGCGGGCGCCTGGTGCGCACGGTCGACAACGCCACCGAACTGCGCAATCGCTATTCGCTGAGCGATGACGACGTGATCGAGCTGGCCCGCTATGCCCTGGTCATCGAGCAGCACTACGGCCGGCCGATGGACATCGAGTGGGGCAAGGACGGTGTCGACGGACGGCTGTACATCCTGCAGGCTCGGCCCGAAACCGTCAAGAGCCAGGCCGCAGGGCAGGTCGAGCACCGCTACAGCCTCAAGGGCAAGGGCACGGTCCTGGCCGAAGGCCGTGCCATCGGCCAGAAGATCGGCACCGGCCCGGTGCGCATTGTGAGCTCGCCGGCCGAGATGGACACGGTGCAGCCGGGGGATGTCCTGGTCACCGACATGACCGACCCGAACTGGGAGCCGGTGATGAAGCGCGCCAGCGCCATCGTCACCAACCGTGGCGGGCGCACCTGTCACGCGGCCATCATCGCCCGCGAACTCGGCATCCCGGCGGTCGTGGGTTGCGGCGACGCGACCGAGCGCGTGCAGGACGGCGCCCTGGTCACCGTGGCCTGCTCGGAAGGGGACACCGGCTATGTTTACGACGGCCTGCTCGAGACCGAGGTGCGTGAGGTGCGGCGCGGCGAGATGCCCTACTGCCCGATCAAGATCATGATGAACGTGGGTAACCCCCAACTGGCATTCGACTTCGCGCAGATGCCCAACGCGGGTGTCGGTCTGGCACGGCTGGAGTTCATCATCAACAACAACATCGGCGTGCATCCGAAGGCCATCCTCGACTATCCCAACGTCGACACCGAGCTGAAGAAGGCCGTGGAGTCCGTGGCACGGGGTCATGCCTCGCCCCGCGCGTTCTACGTCGACAAGCTGGCCGAGGGCGTGGCCACGATCGCCGCGGCCTTCTGGCCCAAGCCGGTGATCGTGCGGCTGTCGGACTTCAAGAGCAACGAGTACCGCAAGCTGATCGGCGG
>JBMTXX010000060.1:0-16497 GCA_049453935.1 Rubrivivax sp. | reverse complement strand
TCGATGGCGCCAACGGCAACGTCTTCCTCTACCCCGACGGCTCGTACCGCAAGCGCAATGAGCTCATCGGGACGTCCGTGACGGTTGCCTTCTGAAGATTCCCGCGCTCGCCTACCTGAGCCTGGCGGGCGCCATGGCGCTGGTGGGCTGCTATGTCGGCCTGTCCAGGTTGCTGGTGGCCGCCTTCCCGGTATTCCTTCTGGCCTGGCTGCGCTTCGGCATCGCGGCCGTGGCGATGCTGCCATGGTTGCGTCGAGCCCCTGGTGAGCCTGCGCTGTCTCCACGGGACCGCAGGCTGCTGTTCTGGGAAAGCTTTCTCGGCAACTTCGGCTTTTCGATCTGCATGCTGTTCGGGGTGGCGGCGACGTCGGCGCTGGCGGCCGGTGTGGTGATGGCGGCGATCCCGGCAGCGGTGGCCCTGCTGTCGCGCATCGTGCTGAAGGAGGCGATCACGCCGCGCGTGCGCTGGGCGATCGTGCTCGCGGCGGCCGGCATCGCGCTGCTGGCCATGGCGCGACACCCGGCTGCGCCCGTGGCGGGTGGCGGTGACGTTGCCGCGGCCGGCGCATCTGCCCCCTGGTGGGGCTACGCCCTTTTGCTGGGGGCGGTGCTCTGCGAAGCAAGTTACGTGGTCATCGGCAAGCGCCTGACGGCCAGTGTCTCGCCCAGGCGCATCAGCGCATTGATCAACCTTTGGGGGCTGTGCCTGATCACGCCCCTGGGCCTGTGGCAGTTGCAAGGCTTCGATTTCGAAACCGTCAGCGCCGGCATCTGGGGGCTGCTGGTGTTCTACGCCATCGCCGCCAGTGTGGTGACGGTGTGGCTGTGGATGCACGGCCTGCGGCACGTGCCGGCGTCCCGGGCTGGCGTGTTCACCGTCTGCCTGCCTTTGGCCGCCGCTGCGGTGGGCGTGCTGCTGCTCGGCGAGGCGGCAGGCGCGATGCACCTGTGGGCGCTGGTGCTGGCGCTGGCCGGTCTGCTGATGGCCACCTGGCCGCAGCGCGAGACCCCTGGACCACTGCGCTGACCTACCTACCCTGCCCGTCCTCGGCCCGTGAATCCATGACGGGCATGGGCGGTCGGGAAGGCCTGACTTGGAAGCTTAGAAGCTCAGACCCGATCCTGGGTCGACAGGCAGTCTTCGTACAAGGCTGCGTACCGCGCAGCCGAGGCCGCCCAGCCGAAGTCCCGCGTCATCGCCTCACGTTGCAGGGCCTGGCGGCGGGGGACGTCGCCCCATGCCGCGCGTGCGCGCGTCAGGGCCGCGGCCAGATCGAAGGTGTCGGCCCGGTCGAAGACGAATCCGGTCTGGCGCTCGGGCCCGCCGTCGCCGAGCATGCCGGGATCGATGACGGTGTCGGCCAGACCGCCGGTGCGGCGCACCACCGGCAGGGTCCCGTAGCGCAGCGCATACAGCTGCGTCAGGCCGCAGGGCTCGAAGCGCGAGGGCACGGCCAGCAGGTCGGCGCCCGCGATCAGCCGGTGGGCCCGGCCCTCGTCGTAATCGGTCAGGCAGGCCACGCGACCGGGATGCTGGTGCTGGAGCGCACGAAAGCCCGCTTCCAGGTCACCGTCACCGGTGCCCTGGACGATGAACTGCCCTCCATCGGCCAACCATTGCGGCAGCACCTGCAGCAGCAGGTCCAGCCCTTTCTGGGAGGTCAGACGGCTGAGCGCGCCCAGCAGTGGTGCGTCGGGATCCTCGGTCAGGGCGACCTCGCCCTGCAGCGCCGCCTTGCAGCGTTGCTTGCCGTCCAGACGGTCGCGGCTGTATGAGCAGGCCAGATGGGCGTCGGTCGCCGGGTCCCAGACCGCGGTGTCGATGCCGTTGAGGATGCCCGAGACCACCGCTGCACGCGCACGGACGACACCATCCAGACCGTGGCCGAACTCCGGCGTGGCGATCTCGCGCGCGTATGTGGGGCTCACCGTGGTGATGCGGTCGGCAAACTTCAAGCCGGCCTTCATGAACGACATCTGGCCGTGATACTCCAGCCCGGCGCTGGTGAGGTAGTTCGATGACAGCCCGAGCAAGGCGCCGTCCGCATGGGGGAACAGCCCCTGATAGGCCAGGTTGTGCACCGTGAACACCGATGCGGCGGGGCGGGCATGGCTGTGCAGGTAGGCGCAGGCCATGCCGGCATGCCAGTCGTGCGCGTGCACCACCGCAGGGCGCCAACGCGGGGCGATGCCCGCACCAGCGATCTGGGTCGCCACCCAGCCCAGCAGCCCGAAGCGTTGCAGGTTGTCGGGCCAGTCCCGGCCGTCGGGCATCAGGTAGGGGTTGCCGGGGCGCTGATAGAGCAGTGGAGCATCGACCACCCAGGCGGGCATGCCATCGGCGCCCAGACGTCCTGCCAGCAGACGCACGCCCGCCACGCCCAGGCAGGTGCCCAGGTCGGCCACCTTGCGGGTCTGCGTCAGGCCCTCCAGGATGTCAGGCAGGCCGGGCAGCAGGATGCGTGCATCCAGTCCGGCAGCGCGCTGCGCCTGTGGCAATGCCGCGGCCACATCCGCCAGCCCCCCGGTCTTGACCAGTGGAAAGCACTCAGAGGCGACGTGCAGGACTTTCAAAGGCATGGGGACAGGCACGACGCGCAGGTAGGCGTGCCGCGCGGGATGGATCTTCCGTCAGGGGGTGGCATCAACGCAGTGGGCTGGCTCAGGCGCCGGCGGCGTCGCGCGCGCCCATCACCGCCTCGATCATCTCGCGTGTGACGAGCGTCACACCGTTGTCCGTGCGGTAGAAGCGGCGCGCGTCCTCCTGCGCATCCTCGCCGATCACGAGGCCGTCGGGGATCTGGCACCCACGGTCGACGATGGTGCGGTTCAGTCGCGCGCTCCGGCCCACCGTGACGCCCGGCAGCAGCACGCTCCAGTTCACGCTCGAGTGCGAATGCACGCGCACCTGCGAGAACAGCACGCTGCGGAAGACCGAACCCGAGACGATGCATCCGCCCGAGACCAGCGACTCGATCGCCATCCCGCGCCGGTCGTCGGTGTTGTGCACGAACTTGGCCGGCGGCAGCTGGGGCTGGTAGGTCCAGATCGGCCAGCGCGTGTCGTAGAGGTTGAGCAGCGGATCGGTGGCGGTGAGGTCGATGTTCGAGTCCCAGTAGGCGTCGATCGTGCCGACGTCGCGCCAGTAGGGCTCGCAACCCAGCCGCTTGCCGACGCAGCTCAGCTCGAAGGGATGGGCCGCCGCCTTGCCCATCTTCACGGCGCGCGGGATGATGTCCTTGCCGAAGTCGTGGCTGGAGTTCGGGTCGGCGATGTCGCGCTCGAGCTCGCGGTACAGATAGCGCGCATTGAAGATGTAGATGCCCATGCTGGCCAGCGCGCGATCGGGCTTGCCGGGGATGGCGGGCGGATCGGCCGGCTTCTCGACGAAAGCCGTGATGTTGCGGCGTTCGTCCACGGCCATCACACCGAAGGCCTTGGCATCCGTCCGGTTGACCTCGATGCAGCCCACCGTGCACTCACGCCCCATCGCAACGTGGTCGGCCAGCATCACGGCGTAGTTCATCTTGTAGACGTGGTCGCCGGCAAGGACGACGACATAGTCGGCACCGTAGGCCGCCAGGATGTCCTGGTTCTGGTAAACGGCATCGGCCGTGCCGCGGTACCAGGACTCCTCGTCCACGCGCTGCTGCGCAGGCAGCAGATCGACGAACTCGTTCATCTCCGGCCGCAGGAAGGCCCAGCCGCGCTGCAGGTGCCGCAGCAGGCTGTGGCTCTTGTATTGCGTGATCACGCCGATGCGCCGGATGCCGGAATTCAGGCAGTTCGACAGCGCGAAATCGACGATGCGGAACTTGCCGCCGAAATAGACCGCCGGCTTGGCCCGGTTGTCGGTCAGGTTCTTCAGTCGACTGCCGCGTCCACCGGCCAGCACCAGCGCCACGGCGCGTTTGGGCAGGTCCAGGCTCTGGGCAAGATCGTGTGGCGTGATCATGGTGTCGCTCCTCCGGATGGCCGGTTGCGCGGAGCGCACCTGAGCCTGACCCTGGTGCGATTGTGGATCCGAAGCCATGCGCTGCACAGTCCTCGGACATTGTCTGCAAGGTGTCGATGCACGGCCCCTACCGTCCGCGCCGGTGATTCAGCCCAGCGCATCGACCCAGGCCATCTGACACGGCAGACAGTGCCGTCGCAGGTCATAGCGCTCCTGCGCGCAAGCCCGCGCCTGCGCGCCCAGGCGGGTACGGCGGGCCGGGTCCTCCAGCAGCGCGCAGACCTCGCGCACCAGGCCCTCACCATCGAAGAAATCCACCAGCACGCCGGTATCGCCATCGGCGATCGCCTCCCGCACCGGCGGCGTGTCGCTGGCGACGATGGCGCAGCCGGCGCTCATGGCCTCGAGCAGGCTCCAGCTCAGCACGAAGGGATAGGTCAGGTACACGTGCACGCTCGACAACTGCAGCAGCGTCACGAACTGCCCGTAGGGAATGCGGCCGAGGAAATGCACACGCGACAGGTCGATCTGTTCGGCGACTTCGGACAGGAAGATCTGTTTCCACGTCCGGCGCTGGCCGTCCGGCCCGCGCGGCGGTTGTGCGCCATAGCTCACGTCGTCGCCGCCGACGATCATCACCCGCGCCCTCGGACGGGCCCGCAGCAGGGCCGGCAGCGCGCGCATGAAGACGTGGTATCCCCGGTAAGGTTCGAGGTTGCGGTTGACGAAGGTGATGATCTCGTCCCCCGCGCGCAGGGCCAGTGCCTGCCCCTGGCGCGTGCGCAGCTGCAGCACGGCGGCGGCGTCGGGCCGCACGCGATCGGTGTCGATGCCGTCGTGCATCACCGTGATGCGCTCGCGGAAGGGCGAAGGAAAGACCTGCGCCTGCCATCGGGTGGGTGACAGACCGGCCGCGGCCATCGGGAAGTGCAGCTCGTAGTTGGCGTTCTTCATCCGCAGCCGGCAGGCCTGCTCGGGCTCGTCGCGGCGGAACTCCGGGTCGAAGTCGACATCGGCGCCCTCGGTACGGTAGTAGAACTCGCAGTAGATGCCCAGCCGGGCCGCCGGCCAGACCTCCTTCAGGAAAAGGCTCTCCCCCCAGCCGGGGTGGGCGACGATGACATCAGGCTGAAAGCCTTCGGCCTGCAGCGCGCGCGCGGCGCGCCAGGCCGCCTCGCCGCGGATCACCTTGGTGTCGAGATCCTGCAGCCAGCGGTGCGGGCCCCCGCCGGCTCTGTCGGGTGGGCGCACCGGATAGGCCACCGTCCGCACGCCCGGCAGCGGTGCTGTGGCGTTGACGTGCAGGGCCACCACTGGATGGCCGCGCGCGGCCATGGCGGGCGCAAGGTGCAGGAACTGCCCCGGGAAGTTCTGGTGGACGAAGAGGATGTTCATGGCGACCGGCCCTGATCGGGGCGTCGATCGTATCCGGCGCGGCCTGTCGTTGCCGACCGGCTGCGCGCGCGCAAGTCTCGCGAGCCCGGCGCTTCCACACTGCGGCCGATGGAACCCGCGTCTGGATCCGCTTTCAGGCACAGCCGCATGACCGGCAGGCACGGGCTTGGCCATGCCCGCCGTCCGGGCCCGGGCCAGGACGAGCGGGTCGCTGCACCAGGGGCGTGGCCACAGGCCTGGGCGGACTGGCCGCGGGTGCTCCTGGCCCTGCTCCTGTGGACCTGCGTGGTTGTGCCGCCGGCTGCGGCGCAGACAGCCGATGTCCGTCCACGGGCGGCCGTCGCCGTGTGGCTCGAGGTCGTCGGCCCCATCGGGCCGGCGACCGTGCGCTACATCCAACGTGGACTGGCGCAGGCGCAGCAAGACGACGCGCCACTCGTCGTCATCGCGCTGGACACGCCTGGGGGCCTCGATTCGGCCATGCGCGAGGTCGTGCAGGCGATGCTGGCCTCCCCGGTGCCGGTGGTGGTCCATGTCAGCCCCGACGGTGCGCGGGCTGCCAGTGCGGGCACCTTCCTGTTGTACGCCGCACACATCGCAGCGATGGCGCCAGCCACCACGCTCGGCGCAGCGACCCCCGTGCCGTTGAACCTGCCCGTGGCGCCGACGCCGACCGCGCCGCCCGCAGAACGGCCGGCTGCGCGTCCCGGCGGGGCGGACGACGGCGGTGCGGTGCCATCGGCAGCGGCCGCGCAAGCCAAGTCGGTCCACGATGCCGCCGCCTACATCCGGGGCCTGGCGCAGTTGCGCGGCCGCAATGCCGACTGGGCCGAGCGCGCTGTGCGCGAAGCGGCGTCGCTGACGGCGCAGGAGGCCCTGCGTGAGGGCGTCATCGACCTGGTGGCCGACAGCCCCCGGGCGCTGCTGCTGGCGCTCGACGGGCGGACCGTGCGCATCGGCGAGCGGCAGGTCACGCTGCGAACGGCCTCGCTCGAGCCTCGCCCCCTGCCGCCCCGTGCCCATGAGCGCTTGATTGCCACCCTCACCCAGCCCAGCGTCGCGCTGCTGCTGCTGATGCTGGGCCTGTGGGCGCTGGTGCTGGAGTTCGCGCAGCCCGGTTTCGGCGTGGCCGGCACCTTTGGTGCGATCAGCCTGCTGATGGCGCTGTATGCGCTGCAGTTGCTGCCCGTCAACGTTGTCGGGCTGGCCCTGCTCGCACTCGGGCTGGCGCTGATGGTCGCAGAGGCGCTGACCCCTGGCCTGGGCGTGTTGGGGCTGGGAGGCACAACCGCGTTCGTGGCGGGCGGACTGTTGCTGTTCGAGGGCGACACCCCGGGCTTCGGCCTGCCGCTGCCGATGGTGCTCGGCCTGGGCTTGTTGTCGGTGTTGGCGATGCTCGGCGTGTCGAGTCTGGCGTGGCGCGCGCGGTCTCGTCCCGTCGTGGCCGGGCCTGCGACGCTGGTCGGCACGGCGGGCCACGTGTTGTCCGTCGATCCCGGCGATGACCTGCATGGCTGGGCCGAGGTACAGGGCGTGCCGTGGCGGGTGCGTGGCGCGCAGGGGTTGCACGCGGGTGAGCCGGTCACGGTGGCCGGCGCCGAAGGTTCGACGCTGACGGTCGTGGGCGCTGCGCTGGCCTCCACGCCTGCCGCAGCGACAGACGATGTCGCGGAGCGGCGGCCGACGCCACCCGCCAAAGTGCGTGCCAGGACCGCACAGGAGGCTGCACCATGATGTTCGATCTGGAAATCGGCCTGGCGGCCATCGTGCTGCCGGCCCTGCTGCTGTTCATCGCCGCATCGCTGCGCGTGCTGCGCGAGTACCAGCGCGGGGTGGTCTTCCAACTGGGCCGGTTCTGGAAGGTCAAGGGCCCGGGGCTGGTCATCGTCGTGCCCGGCATCCAGCAGATGGTGCGTGTCGATCTGCGGGTCGTCACCATGGACGTCGAGCCGCAGGATGTGATCTCTCGCGACAACGTCTCGGTCAAGGTCAACGCCGTGGTGTTCTTCCGCGTCGTCGACCCGCAGCGCGCCATCATCCAGGTCGAGGACTATCTCACCGCCACCAGCCAGCTCGCCCAGACCACACTACGGGTCGTGCTCGGCAAACACGAGCTCGACGAGATGCTGGCCGAGCGCGAGCGCCTGAACCTGGACGTGCAGCAAATCCTCGACGCCCAGACCGATGCCTGGGGCATCAAGGTGACCAACGTCGAGATCAAGCACATCGACCTCAACGAGTCCATGGTGCGGGCGATTGCGCGCCAGGCCGAGGCCGAGCGTGAGCGTCGCGCGAAGGTGATCCATGCCGAAGGCGAGCGGCAGGCGGCACAGGCGCTGCTGGCCGCGGCGCAGCAGCTGGCGGCCCAGCCCGAGGCGATGCAACTGCGCTATCTGCAGACGATGACGCAGGTCGCCGGCGACCGGGCGACCACCGTCGTGCTGCCCTTGCCGATGGACCTGCTTGGAGCCCTGCTGCGACCCCGCCGCGATGGCCCTGATCGGTCGCGGCGCGCTGCGAACCCGGCCGTCGAGACCGCCGCTCGCCCGCCCGAGGAGGCCGTTGCAGCCGGTGCGTCGACCGGGGAGCCCACGCCTTGAACCTCGATCGGCAGGTCGCCCTCAGCCGCCCGCGCGCCGTGACCCGCGCAGGCCACGGGCCCTGGTCTCGACCGGCCGGCACAGGGTCGATGCGCCCACGTACCGAGGCCCGACGTGAGCGGCGGGTCCACGACATGCCTTACGGCACGCGTTGGCGCGGCCCCGGTGTCTGCGAGTTCAGGCTCTGGGCGCCGGCGGCCGCACGCGTCGAGCTCTGGCTTGGCGACGCGACACGTCTGCCGATGTCTGCGCAGGCTGCCGGCTGGTTCAGCCTGACGGTGCGCGGCGCCAACCCGGGCCTGCGCTACGCCTACGCCCTGGACGGCGGCCCTGCGCTGCCGGACCCCGCCTCCCGCAGTCTGCCCGATGGCGTGCTGGGTCCCAGCGAATTGGTGGACCCGACGGCTCACCGCTGGCGCGACGCGGGCTGGCGTGGACGGCCCTGGCACGAGGCGGTGCTGTACGAGGTGCATGTCGGCGCCTTCAGCCCGCAGGGCGATTTCGACGGTCTGCGCGCCCGCCTGCCGCGGTTGGCGGCGCAGGGCATCACGGCCCTGCAATTGATGCCTGTGGCCGCCTTCGCCGGGCAGCGCAACTGGGGTTACGACGGTGTCCAGCCCTTTGCGCCCCATCCGGCTTACGGCGGCCCCCAGGCCTTCAAGCGCCTGGTGGAAGCGGCGCACCAGCACGGGCTGATGGTGCTGCTGGACGTGGTCTACAACCACTTCGGCCCGGTGGGCAATGTGCTGCACACGATGGCGCCGGCCTTCTTCGACCCCGCACGGCAGACCCCCTGGGGGCCGGCCCTGCGGCTGCGTGGGCCGGGCAGCCGCGCCGTGCGCGACTATTTCATCCACAACGCCTTGTATTGGGTCGAGGAGTTCCACCTCGACGGGTTGCGTCTGGACGCGGTGCACGCCATGCAGGACCGCAGTCGGGACGATGCGAGCGCAACAGGATCCGGTGTCGGCCCCGACGCACGACCGTCCGGCGGCTTGGTGGAGGAGATCGCCCGTGCGCTGCAGCGCGGGCCGGGGCGGCAGCGGCACATCCACCTGGTGCTCGAAAACGACGCCAACGAGTCCGACCGGCTGCAGACGCGCCGGCGCCGGCACACCCACGCGGCCGGCGCCCGGGCGCAATGGAACGACGATTTCCACCACGCGGTGCACGTGCGTGTCACCGGTGAGCAGGACGGGTGGTACGCCGACTACGACGCCACCGATGCGCGGGACGTCGGCCGCGCGCTGGCGCGTGGCTTCGTGTACCAGGGGCAGTCGTCGGGCTGGCGTGGCGGGCGACCCCGTGGGCAGTCCACGCGCGGGCTCGCGCCCACGGCTTTCATCCACTTTCTGCAGAACCACGACCAGATCGGCAACCGTGCGCTGGGCGAGCGCCTCGATGCGTTGACCGGGACGCGACCGCTGCAGGCGTTGACCGTCTGCCTGCTGCTCGCGCCGGCGATTCCGCTGCTGTTCATGGGCCAGGACTGCGGCGTCCGCACCCCGTTTCTGTATTTCTGCGACCACGACGACGCGCCCGGGGGGCTGGGCGAGGCGGTGGCGGCGGGGCGGCGAGAAGAGTTCAGGCACTTCACTGCCTTCGCCGATCCCGAGGCGCGGGCCGAGATTCCCGATCCGAATGCGCTTGACACCTTCCTGCGCTGCGTGCTCGACCCCTCAGGCCTGAACGCTCCCGAAGCCCTGGCGGCGTGGCGGCGCACCCAGGCCCTGTTGCGGCTGCGACGGCGCTGGCTGGTCCCGCGCCTGCAGGGCGCACGCCTGGGGCGCTGGGCGCTGGGCTTGACGCCCGCCCGCCCCGCCGGCTTTCCAGAGCCGGTGCGTGCGGCGAACGCCGAGCCCCTGACGGTGTGCTGGCCGCTGGCCAGGCGCACCCGATGGCTGCTGCAGGCCAACCTGCAGGACGCACCTGCGCACGGCCCCATCCCGTCTCAGGCACGCCTGATCCACGCCACCGACACAGTCGGCCCGCAGATGCCGGCCTGGTCGGTGCGGGTCTGGTTGGTGCGCGATCATGCCTGACGGGGCGCTCGGCGCTGCGGTGATCCCGCGCGCCACCTACCGTCTGCAGTTGCGCCCCGGGTTCGGGCTGCGCGAGGTGTTGCCCTGGGTGCCCTACTTCGACCGTCTGGGCGTCAGTCACCTCTACCTGTCACCGATCCAGTGCGCCCGGGCCGGCAGCACCCATGGCTACGATGTGATCGACCCGAATCGCATCCGGCCGGCGCTCGGCACGCGCGAAGATCTCGAGCGTCTGGTGCAGGCCCTGCGTGCACGCGACATGGGCGTGCTGCTGGACATCGTGCCCAACCACATGGCGATCTTCGGCGGCGACAACGTCTGGTGGATGGACGTGCTGGAAAACGGGCGCAGTTCGGCCTACGCCCACTTCTTCGACATCGACTGGACGCCGGCCGACCCGTCGATGCACGGTCGCGTGCTGCTGCCCATGCTCGAAGACCATGGTGGTGTGGTGCTCGAGCGCGGGGACTTGCGTCTGACGCTGGAGGCCGAGGCCGGCACGCTGGCGGTGCACACGCCCGCAGGTCGCCTGCCGCTGGACCCGACCACCTATGCCGACGTGCTGCAGCAGGTGCTGGCCGCGCCCGCGGCGCGACGCTGCACGCCCGGACAGCGGCAGGCGCTGACCCAGCTCATCGCCGACGTGCTGGCGATGCCCGGGCGCGACGTCCTCGACCCGGAGGCTCGAATGCGCCGGCACCGGACCCAGGCCGAGGTCAAGGCCCGCCTGGCCGCGCTCGTGTCCGAACGCGGCGGCTGGGGGCCGGCGACCGCGCAGACCCTGGGGGTGATCAACGGGACGGTGGGCGATCCGCCGAGTTTCTCGACCTTGGATGCCCTGATCGGCCGGCAAGTCTGGCGCGCAGCCCATTGGCAAGCCGCGGCCGACGAGATCAACTACCGACGCTTCTTCGACGTCAATGAACTTGCGGCCCTGCGCATGCACGACCCGACGGTCTTCGCCGCGACGCACCGACTGGTCGACGATCTGCTGGCGCACGGCCTGATCGACGGGCTGCGCGTCGATCATGCCGACGGATTGCAGGACCCTGCCGCCTACGCTGCGCGGCTGCGGCGGCTGGGCCAGACGACGGGGGTGTCCGACCCCTCGGCAACGGCCCTGCCCTGCCCCCGGCGACCGCCGTATGTCGTGCTGGAAAAGGTACTCAGCCCGGGAGAATCGCTGCCGCGCGACTGGCCGGTCCATGGCACCACCGGCTACGACTTCGCACAGCAGGTCACGCGGGTGCTCGTCGATCACGCGGCGCGCCACCGGTTGCAGCGTACCTGGCAGGCGTTCGTCGGTCCGGCCGAGGCCGATTTCGAAACCCTGGCACGACAGTGTCGGCTGCTTGTCATCGACACGGCGCTCGCCGCCGGCCTGGCCCGGCTGGCCCGGCGCTTGCTCGAGATCGCACGCGCCGGGCGCCGCACGCGCGACCACACGCAGCGCGCACTGGAGCGTGCGCTTGCCCGGGTGCTGTGCAGCCTGCCGGTGTATCGCACCTATGCCGTCGAGGCGCCGGGCGCGCAGGACCTGCGGCTGATCGAGCAGGCGGTGGCGCAGGCGCGACGCGAGTCGCCGCGGGCGGGCGCCGCGGTGCTGGACTTCGTGCACCAGGTGCTGCGTGGCGACCTGCCGGACGCGTCGGCGGCCCAGCAGGCCGCTGCGCGGGCCTTCCTGCAGGCGCTGCAGACCTACACGCCGGCCGTGGCCGCCAAGGGCGTCGAGGACACGGCGCTGTACCGCCATCTGCGGCTGACCGCGCTGAACGAGGTCGGCGGCGACCCACAGGGCTTCGGGCTGCGGGTCTCGGCCTTTCATCGCGCCAACCGCGAGCGTCGCCGGCACTGGCCCCACACCCTGCTGGGCGCCACGACGCACGACAGCAAGCGCTCGGCGGACGTGCGGGCGCGACTGGCGGTGCTGTCCGAGATGCCCGCCCTGTGGCGGCTGACGGTGCGCCGCTGGATGCGGATGAACCGGCGTCACCATCGCAGCATCCCGCACGGCACGCTGCCGACGCGCCACGACGAATACCTGCTCTACCAGCACCTGCTGGGCACCTGCCCGGTGCCGCCCCCCAACCCGCGTGAACTCGCCCGCTGGCGCGACCGCATGGTCGACGTCACCCTGAAGTCGGCCCGTGAGGCCGGTCTGCGCACCGACTGGGTCTGTCCCGACACCGAGCAGGAGTCGGCGCTGCGCGGCTTCGTCCAGGCCCTGCTGGACCCCCGAGCAGAGCCTCGCTTCCTGGACGACCTGCAATCGCTTGCCGACGTCGTCGCGCGGGCGGGGGCCTTGAACTCCCTCGTCGCCGCGACACTGCACCTGACCTGTCCGGGCGTGCCCGATCTCTTCCAGGGTACCGAAACCCTGTGCCTGCACCTGGTCGACCCGGACAACCGTCGTCCGGTGGACTTCCAGTCCCATGCGCGCGCGCTCGATGCCCTGCAGGCCCGTCTCGAGGCTGAAGGCGGCATCGGCGACTTCTCGGACCACCTCGTCGACGGGACGGCACAGCGCTGGTTGACCTGGCGCCTGCTCGCGCTGCGAAGACAGCGCCCCGAATTGTTCCTGCACGGCGACTATGTGGCGTTGCGGGTGCGAGGGGCTGCGGCCCCGCACGTGCTGGCCTTTGCGCGGCGGCATGCGGGACAGGTGCTGCTGGTGGTGTGTGGCCGTCTCCTGGTGCGCCTGACCCGACGCCCGGGCCAGGTGCCACTGCCGAGCGACTGGGCAGACACCACGGTCGAACTGCCCGCGCGCCTGGCCCCGCATCGGCTGCGCCCGGTGCTCGGTCCGTTGGACCGATGCTTGCCTGCGGGCGCGGTCTGGCCCGTGGGCGATGTGCTGGCGCACGCGCCCGTGGCGGTGTTCCACGCGGCGCCTGCCGACCCCGACGTCTGCTGAGCAAACGCAGGTGCGACGCGGCCACCCCTCATAAGCTGTGGGCCTGCCCCACCCTGATCCGAGGACCTGGAGACCCCGCATGCCCGACCTGACCGGCCTGGACCGGATCCCGCGCCGTCGTGCCGCAGACGACCTGTCGCGTCACACCTTCGCCCTGGTGCTGGCCGGTGGCCGTGGCAGCCGGCTCGGCGAGCTGACCGACGATTGCGCCAAGCCGGCCATGCCCTTCGCGGGCCACCTGCGCATCATCGATTTCACCTTGAGCAACTGCGTCAATGCCGATCTGAAGCGGGTGGCGGTGCTGACCCAGTACAAGGCACAGAGCCTGATCCGGCATCTGGCGCGGACCTGGGGGTTTCTCGATGCCGACCGGGGTGAGTTCATCGAGGCCGTGCCCGCGCAGCAGCGCATCGACACCTCCTGGTATGCGGGCACGGCCGACGCCGTCCGGCAGAACCTCGACCTCGTGCGCGCGGCCGCCCCGCGCCACGTCCTCGTGCTGGCCGGGGATCACATCTACAAGATGGATTACCGACGCCTGTTGGAGGACCACGTGCGACGCGGCGCCGATGCCACGGTGGCCTGCACACAGGTTCCGGCGTCGCAGTGCCGACCGTTCGGCATCGTGCACCAGGACGACAAGGGCCGGGTGACCGGCTTCGACGAGAAGCCCGACTTCCCCGAGTCGCTGGCCGGTGACGCCGCGACGTTGTGGGCCAGCATGGGCATCTATGTCTTCGATGCGGCGTTTCTCTACCGCGAACTGGCGCTGGACGCGGCCGACGGCAGCTCGGGCCACGACTTCGGGCACGACCTGCTGCCCAGGATGCTGCGTCGCGGCCGCGTGTATGCACACGACTTCGCGCACAGCTGCGTCACGCCGTCAGGCAGTGCCCCCTACTGGCGCGACGTCGGCACCCTGGATGCCTACTGGTCGGCGAACATGGACGTCGTGCGCACGCAAGATGGCCTGAACCTGTTCGACCACGGCTGGCCGATCCGCGGGGCGAGCAGCGCGCTGCCACCGGCCTGGATGGCGGCCGACGGCGCGTCGGTCGCCATCGCCAGCGGGGGCACCCTGCTGTCCCCGGGCTGTGTGCTGCAGGGCGCCAGCGTGCGCGGATCGGTGATGTTCCCGCAGACGCGCCTCGGCCAGGGCACCGATGTCGAGGACACGCTGGTCATGCCGCAGGCGCAGATCGGTCGACAGGTTCGCTTGCGCCGCGTCATCGTGGCCGAGGGATGCGTGATCCCGGACGGGATGGCGATCGGCTTCGACCCCGCGCGGGACCGGCAGCATTTCCGCGTGACCGACGGGGGGGTGACCCTGGTCACGCCGCCGATGCTGGCGCGCCAGGCCCGCCTGGTGGCCCCTTGCGCCGTGGCCGCCTGAGACGGGCCGGTCTCGGCGCGGGAGGCTGGCGGTGGCGGCGCAGGCCGATGTCCTCACGGGCGCGGGTGCGGATGCGTCCGCCGACGCGGCGCAGACAGCGTGCGCCGACTGGTACAAGGACGCCGTTCTCTACGAGTTGCACGTCCGGGCTTATGCCGACGGCAATGGCGACGGCATCGGTGATTTCCCAGGCCTGCTGGGGCATCTGGACCATCTTCAGCAACTCGGCGCCGACACGATCTGGCTGCTGCCCTTCTACCCGTCGCCGATGCGTGACGACGGCTACGACGTGGCCGATCACACCGCGGTGCACCCGTCGTACGGGACGCTTCGGGACTTCCAGGCCGTGGTCGAAGAGGCGCACCGCCGCGGCATGCGGGTGATGACCGAACTCGTGCTCAACCACACCTCGGACGTTCATCCGTGGTTCCAGCGCGCGCGCCGGGCCGCGCGCGGTTCCGTTCATCGCGATTTCTACGTCTGGAGCGACGACGATCGCCGCTACGCCGGCACACGCGTGATCTTCCAGGAGGCCGAACGCTCGAACTGGGCCTGGGACCCGGTGGCCGGGCAGTTCTACTGGCACCGCTTCTTCTCCCATCAGCCGGACCTGAACTTCGACAACCCCGCGGTGGTCGACGCCATCGCCGAGGTCATGACCTTCTGGCGTGAACTCGGCGTCGACGGCTTCCGTCTGGATGCCGTGCCTTACCTGGTCGAGCGCGACGGCACGTGCAACGAGAACCTGCCGCAGACCCACGAGGTCATCCGCGAACTGCGACGCCGCATGGACCGGCACAGGCCGGGTGGCGTGTTCCTGGCCGAGGCCAACCTGTGGCCCGAAGACGTGCGCGACTATTTCGGCGACGGCGACGAGTGCCACATGGCCTTCCACTTTCCGCTGATGCCCCGGATGTACATGGCCATCGCGCAGGAGGATCGCCACCCGGTCAGCGAAATCCTGGCGCAGACGCCGGCGCTGCCGGCCGAAGGCCAGTGGGCGATCTTCCTGCGCAACCATGACGAGTTGACGCTGGAAAGCGTGACGAGCCGCGAGCGCGACTACATGGTGCAGATGTACGCCGCCGACGCCCGGGCGCGGCTGAACCTGGGCATCCGGCGGCGCCTGGCCCCGCTGCTGGACAACGACCGACCGCGCATCGAACTGATGAACGCGCTGCTGCTGTCGCTGCCGGGCACGCCGGTGCTGTACTACGGCGACGAGATCGGCATGGGCGACAACCTCTTCCTGGGCGACCGCCACGGGGTGCGCACGCCGATGCAGTGGAGCCGTGACCGCAACGGCGGCTTCTCCCGCGCCGATCCCCAAGCCTTGTACCTGCCGGCGATCCAGGACCCGGTCTACGGCTACGAGGCAGTCAATGTCGAGGCGCAATGGCGCGAGCCGTCGTCACTGCTGAACTGGACGCGACGCGCGCTGGCCGTGCGCGCCGCCACGCCGGCGCTGCGACGTGGACGCCATCGCGCACTGGCCCCGGGCAACCGCAAGGTGCTGGCCTGGATGCGCGAGACCGACGACGAGGCCGTGCTGTGCGTGGCCAACCTCGCGCGCGCAGCGCAGGCCGTCGAGCTCGACCTGCAGCCCTGGCGCGGCCGGGTACCGGTGGAACTGTTCGGGCGCCACGCCTTCCCGCCCATCGGTGACCTGCCCTACCTGCTGACGCTGCCCGGGCATGGCTTCTTCTGGTTCAGGCTGTGCCCGCACACCGATCCTCCGGCATGGCACATCGAGCGCCTGCCCGTCCCGGACCTGCCCCTGCTCGTCCTGTTCGACGGGTGGAAGACGCTCTTCCCCGGACAGGTGGCGCCCTGGCGTCTGACCATGGCGCAACGCCTGCGCGAGCAGTTCGAGACCGAGGTGCTCTGCGGCCACCTGCGCCGCCAAGGGTGGTATCAGGGGGTCGAGCCCGCCCGCGTCGAACTCGTCGATCACGCCTTGCTGGGCGGTCCGGTCGGCCCAGGTGGCGCGGGTGATCTCCCTGCGGGCACCTGGATGGTGGCGATGGCCCGTGTCAGGGTGCCGGCCGAGGACGGCCGCGCGGACACGGGTGGTTCGTCGCCCGCGGCCGACCCCGTCACCGCGAACGGGCCCGGCGCGTCGCCGGTGCTGCTGAGTCTGGCGCTGGCGCTGGGCGAGGAGCCTGACCCGCGCGCCGCCGCACTGGCACCTGCGGCCC
>JBMTXX010000059.1:0-16502 GCA_049453935.1 Rubrivivax sp. | reverse complement strand
TCAACGTGGGGACGGGGGTGGACTGCACGATCCGTGAACTCGGCGAGACGATCGCGCGCGTGACCGGCTACCGTGGCCGGCTGGTGTGGGACGCCAGCAAGCCCGACGGCGCGCCGCGCAAGCTGCTGGACGTCTCGCGCCTGGCGGCCCTGGGCTGGCGCGCGCAGATCGGCCTGGAGGACGGCCTGCGCGAGACCTACGACTGGTACCTGACACACCGCGAGGCCGCGCGAGGCTGAGCGTCCGGGCTGCGGGCGGCGTCTGGCTCGACACCCAGGCCAGGGCCGCCGGAGCCGGCTGCCTCTGGTTTTTCAGGTGTCTGCGGGTGTTTGCGAGCCCCTGCTGCCGCACGCCAGCGCCTGCCGCCCGTCAGCGCCCGGCCTCCACCACCATCTGCACGCGGCTGCGGCCGCTGAACTCGTCGAGCTGCAGCCGGTAGGCCAGCTGCGCCGTGGGGGGCAGCGGCTCGGTGCGCTGGAACCAGATCGCCTCACGCACCTGCCCGCCGTGGCGCACGCGCAGCTTGAGGTGGCGGTCCTTCAGCAGCGTCTGCTGCAGCACCTCCACACGGTCGCAGAACAGCGGCGCCTCGAAACCCGATCCCCAGACCTGCGACTCCAGCAGCGCCGCCGTCTCCGGCGTGAACCACTGCGGCTCCAGCGGGCCGTCGGTGCGCAGCGTGCGCTGCAGCAAGGACGCGTCAAGCATCTGCGCGGCCACCTCGCGCAGGGTGCGGTCGAAGGTCTCGAAGGCCTCGGGCTCGATCGTCGCACCCGCGGCCATCGCATGGCCCCCGAAGCGCCTGAGCACGCCCGGGGCGCGCTTGCTGACCAGATCGAGCGCGTCGCGCAGGTGAAAGCCCGGGATGGAGCGCCCGCTGCCCTTGAGGCTGCCGTCCTGCGCCCGCGCGAAGACGAAGGTCGGGCGGTGCAGCCGGTCCTTGAGACGCCCGGCGACGATGCCGACCACGCCCTCGTGGAACGAGGGGTCGTACAGGCTGACGGCCGGCGCAGGCCCGACGGCGGACCCATCGTCCAGACCGTCCGTCGCCACGGCCAGCGCGCGCTGCACCAGGCGCTCGGCCTGCTCGCGCATGCCGGCCTCGACCTCCCGACGCTCGCGGTTGATGGCGTCGAGCTGCGCCGCCAGCGCCGCAGCCTGTGCGCCATCGTCGGTCAGCAGGCACTCGATGCCCAGCGTCATGTCGGCCAGCCGGCCGGCCGCGTTCAGGCGCGGCCCGAGCCGGAAGCCGAAATCCAGCGCCGTGGCGCGCGCCGGCTCGGCCCCGGCCACGGCGAACAGCGCACGCACGCCCGCCTGCATCCGCCCCTGGCGGATGCGCCGCAGGCCCTGCGACACCAGGCGCCGGTTGTTGGCGTCCAGCCGGACGACGTCGGCCACCGTGCCCAGCGCCACCAGGTCCAGCAGCGCATCGATGCGCGGCTGGTCGGCCTGACCGAAGGCGCCGCGCGCCCGCAGTTCGGCGCGCAGCGCCAGCAGCACGTAGAACATCACCCCGACCCCGGCAACGGCCTTGCTGGCGAAGCCGCAGTCCGGCTGGTTGGGGTTGACGATCACCTCGGCCGGCGGCAGCACCACCGCGCCGGCCTGCAGCGCCGGCAGGTGATGGTCGGTCACCAGCACCTGCAGACCGCGCGCCCGGGCATGGGCCACGCCGTCCAGGCTGGCGATGCCGTTGTCGACGGTGACCAGCACCTGCGCGCCCTGCGCCAGCGCCAGGTCGACGATGGGGGGCGTCAGGCCGTAGCCGTGGACGGCGCGATCGGGCACCACATAGCCGGTGCGCTCACGCGCCGCCCCCAGCATGCGCAGCCCACGCAGCGCCACGGCACAGGCGGTCGCGCCGTCGCAGTCGTAGTCGGCGACGACGACGATGCGCAGCCGCTGCGCGATGGCATCGGCCAGCAAGCGGGCAGCGGCATCGGCGCGGTGCAGCGTGGCGGGCGGCAGCAGCCGCGCCAGGCCGTCGTCAACCTCGTCGACCGAGCGCACGCCGCGGCCGGCCAGCAGCCGCGCCAGCAGCGGGTGCACACCCGACTGCTCGAGCGCGTGGCACACACGGGGCGGCGCGTCGCGAGGCTCGATACGGGGTGAGGGCAGGCGTGGCGCGGGGGCGCCGGCCATGGCAACCTGACCGGGGGCCTCTACACCCGGGGCAACGGCCCCAGAGGCATCATCCGGGCGGCCCGGCAAAGCAGTGGCGTCAGGCAGTGTCACGGGCGAAGACGGGCTTGGAGTGGACTGTTCACAGGCGGTCGAGCAGGGCCACCACATCCGCCGGGCGCCAGCGTGCACGCAGGCCGCGCCACCAGCCGGGCGGCTGCGCGTGCAGCGCCACCGCCTGCCGCTCGCCGCACAGCACGAGGCGCTGCGCCTGGCCCTGACGCAGCCGCTGCAGCGCAGGCGCCAGGATGTCGGCGTCCAGCGCCTGCCAGGCCTGCGCCCAGGCGGCGGCGTCCTCGGCCAGCGCGGGCGCGCGCAAGCGATCGTCCAGGACAGGGGCGCCGGTCGGCAGCCGTGAGCCGACGGTCTGCGGCAGGCGTGCGCCTGCGGGCCAGGCCCCGCAGGCGTCGAGCCAGAAGGAGTTCACCGGCAGTTCCCCGTGCGCCTCACGCTCGGCGTTCAGCGGATGCGTATAGAGCAGCATCTGCACCTCGTTCTGCAGCCGGCGCAGCCGGCGCGCACGCGGGTCGGCCGGCAACCACAGGTCGACGTTGCGGCCCACGACCCGGTCGAGCGAGGCGCAGGCCAGGCCGGCGAGCGAGGGGTGCGCGATCAGCCAGGTGTCGGGCGTGTGCCAGTGCAGCGCGTAGCCCTCGGACTCGAACAGCTCACGCACCGCCTCCAGCACGGCGCGCGAGCCGCGCTCGTCCAGCCGCAGCAGCGCCGGATCCAGCATGCTGACCTGCTCGGTGCCGAGTTGCCAGTGTGCCGGCGTCAGCCGTGCCCAGCCCAGCGACGGGTCGTCGGCTCCGGGCAGCGCGGCGCTGGCGGCCCACCCGGCCGCCAGCGGCACGCCGCCGTCGGCCACAGACCAGCCCATCGCCTGCGCGAAAGCCCGCTCGTGCGGCAGGTTGAGGCTGAGCTCGGGCGCCTGCGGGTCCGCGCCCTCGGCCGGCAAGGCCTGCTCATCGGCCAGGGCGGCCAGCATGGCCAGGTGCGGCAGGCGCAGCGTCGGGAGCGTCTGCCGGACGGCCTGCGACAGCGTCGAGGCGAAGGGCACGATCAGCGGCGGCGGCTCGGACGGCGGGGCGGGCATCGGCCGGGATTATCCGGGCGGGCGGCCCCGGCATCCGTGGCGACGGGCCCGCGGCGCGTCCGGTCGCGACGGCTCGGGTAGAGTGCGGCGTCCTGCGCGACGGCACCCGCCCTCCCGAGAACGCCTGTCGCGCCCGTCCTGCCGCCTTCCACCCACCACGCCACACCATGTCCGTCCGCACAGGCCGCCGCCTGTGGCCCCCCTTCGAATGGCAGATCGGCTGGCGCTACACCCGCGCCGGGCGGGGCGGCCGTCGCAACGGCTTCATCTCCTTCATCTCCGCCGTGTCGATGGTGGGGATCGCGCTGGGCGTGGCCGCACTCATCATCGTGCTGTCGGTGATGAACGGGTTCCAGAAGGAGGTGCGCGACCGCATGCTGTCGGTGATCCCGCACCTGGAGGTCTACGCGGCCGACGGCGCAGCGCTGCCCGACTGGACGGCGGTCGCGCAGGCCGCACGCCGCCAGCCCGAGGTGCTGGGCGCAGCCCCCTTCATCGCCACGCAGTTGCTCGTCACGCGCGGCCAGACCATGCGCGGCGCCGTGGTGCGCGGCATCTCCCCGGCCGAAGAGGCCGGCGTCACGCCGCTGGGCGCGCGGCTGCGCGACAGCACCTTCGCCACGCTGCAGCCCGGGCAGTGGCACATCGTGATCGGTGCCGAGATGGCGCGGTCGCTGGGGGTGCAGCGCGGCGATCTGCTGACCCTCGTGGCACCGGGCGGGCAGATCACCCCGGCCGGCGTCGTGCCCCGGCTCAAGCAGGTCACCGTCAGCGGCATTTTCGACGCCGGCCACTTCGAGTACGACAGCGGTCTGGCCATGATGCACATCGACGACCTGGCCCGGCTGTTGCGCGTCGAAGGCCCGCTGGGCGTGCAGTTGCGCGTGGCCGACCCGCAGCAGGCGCGCGCCGTGGCCGGCGAGCTCTACGGGCTGCTGCCGGCCGGGCTCGTACTGCGCGACTGGACGCGCACCAACCGCAACTGGTTCGATGCGGTGCAGATCGAAAAACGCATGATGGCCATCATCCTGACGCTGATCGTGGCGGTGGCGGCCTTCAACCTCGTCAGCACGCTGGTGATGACGGTCACCGACAAGCGCGCCGACATCGCGATCCTGCGCACCCTGGGCGCCAGCCCCGGCTCGGTCATGGCGATCTTCGTCGTGCAGGGGGCGCTGTCGGGCGTGATCGGGACGGCCGCGGGCGTCGGCCTGGGGCTGACGGTGGCGCTGCAGATCGACGTCATCGTGCCGGCGATCGAGCGCGCGCTCGGGATCGCCTTCCTGCCGGGCAATATCTACCTGATCAGCCGCATGCCCAGCGAGCCCCTGGCCAGTGACATCGTGCCGATCGCGCTGACCTCGCTGGTGCTGGCCTTCGCGGCCACGCTCTACCCGAGCTGGCGGGCCAGCCGCGTCAAGCCGGCCCAGGCGCTGCGCCATGAGTGAACGCCGGCCCGACGACACCTCCGCGGCGGCGCCCCAGGCCGGCCCGGCCCGGCCGGGTGAGCTGTCCGTCGTGCTGCAGGCGGTCGACCTGCACAAGCGCTACCGCGAAGGGCGCGGCGCGCAGGCCCTGGACGTGGACGTGCTGCGCGGGGTGAACCTCGAGGTGCACGCCGGGCAGACGCTGGCCGTGGTCGGCGCCTCGGGCTCGGGCAAGAGCACGCTGCTGCACCTGCTGGGCGGGCTGGACGCGCCGACCTCGGGCCGGGTCACGCTGATGGGGCGGGACTTCGCCACCATGGGTGCGGCCGAGCAGGGCCGCTGGCGCAACGCGCACCTGGGCTTCGTCTACCAGTTCCACCACCTGCTGCCGGAGTTCAGCGCGCTGGACAACGTCGCGATGCCGCTGCGCATCCGGCGCGAAGCGCCTGCCACCGCACGCGCGGCGGCGCAGGCGATGCTGGCGCGCGTCGGACTGTCGGGGCGGGAGCGCCACCATCCCGGTGAGCTCTCCGGCGGCGAGCGCCAGCGCGTGGCCCTGGCGCGCGCCCTCGTCACCCGCCCGGCCTGCGTGCTGGCCGACGAGCCCACCGGCAACCTCGACCGCACCACCGCCGACCGCGTCTTCGACCTGATGCTGGAACTGGCACGCGAGCACGCCACCGCCTTCGTCCTCGTGACCCACGACCCGGGCCTGGCCGCGCGCTGCGACGCGACGCTGACGCTGCAGCGTTGAGCGGCGGGGGGCTTCGGGCCTCACGGGGTGCCCGGCCCCTCCGGAGCGGGTGTTCGGGTGGGTGCCGGGGGCAGCCTCTTCAGGCCCCCTCGTCCATCTCGCGCCGGATCGCCTGCACGCTGGCCTGGCGCTGACGCGCGCGCTCGCCCAGGCGTTCGGCCACGTGCTGCACCAGCAGGTGCAGCATGCTGGCCCCGGCCATCGCCGAATAGGCATGCTCGGCCGAGGCGCCGATGACGGGCAGCACGGCCTGCGCCGTGCGCCGCGCCCAGGCCACGTTGCGGATGTCGACCACGGCGACGATGGGCATGCGCGAGGCCGCCGCATGCGTCAGGACGGCATCCAGCAGAGGGACGCGAGGCTGTGTCTGCACGACGAGCAGGCAGTCGCGCGCCGAGGTCAGCGCCAGCGCTTCGGCCCACAGGCCACCGGGCGCCTCGAGCGGGAAGACCTCGGGCCGCACACGCGCCAGTTGCGGGCGCAGGAAGCGCACCAGCCCTTCATCAAGACCGCATCCGAGCAGCCACACGCGCGGCGCGGAAGCCACCAGCGCTGCGGCCTCGCGCAAGGTGTCCCCGCGCAGGGTCTCGAAGGTGCGCGTCAGGCTGTCGACCTCGGCGTGCAGGTGCTGCGCCACGGTGGGTGCGCCACGCGGTGGCGGCGGCAGGGACTCGACCTCGCGCTGGAAGGGGGGCGCCAGGTTGCGCTCCTGCCGGGCCTGCAGCTTGACCTCGTTGAAGTCGGCGTAGCCCAGGCTGCGGAACAGCCGCGCCGCCGTCGCCTTGGACACCCCGGCCATCGCCGCCATCTCGGAGGCCGAGTAGGCCAGCAGGTCATCGGCGCGGTCCACCAGCAGCGTGGCCAGGCGACGCTCGCTGGGCGAGAGCTTCTCGTAGTGCTCCTGGATCGCCAGGGTCAGGCGGGTGGACATGGCGAATCAGTATCGAGCATCAGTTGCGGCCGGCATGCACACCCTTGCGTCGCCCCCCGCCGTCGAACATGCCGACCGGCCACCCTCTCTCGCGGGCTGGGCTTCGATTCGGCGCCACACGATCAACGGCCGTGATCGGACGCGAATTTGGAACCAAGGTTTCATGTTTCATTTTTTCTGGAACAGTTGTAACATCCCCCGACTGCTTCAGTCCAGCGATCCCGCCAGCCGATTGCGATGCTTGCCAACGACAGCCCCATCGACACGTCCGCCCCGGGCGCATCGCGGCGTCGTCATGAGCTCTGGGACGATCTGCGCGGCGTGGCCCGGCCCGACTCTCGCTTCCACCTGCGCTTCTCGGCCTTCATCCCGGATTTCGAGGGCTCGGACGAGGCCACGCGGCGGCTGCTCGAAGGCCTGTCCATCGGTCTGGACGCGCACACGGCGGGTAGACGCCCCCCACATGTGATGGTGACCCCGGACAACAGCCTCATCGGCCTGCGCCAGCAGCTGATCGAGCGCGGTTGCAGTCTGGTCATCCCGAGCTACAACCTCGCACGCGGCTTCCGTCACATCCCCCCGGGCCTCGTGGCGCCCGCGCTGGCGCGATACGCGGCCTGGCTGGACGGTTTGGAGCACTTCGGCCGGGAGGTCACGCTGTCGGACCTGGCGGCCCTGGGCCGCTTCGACGCGGTGGTCACCGGCTCCTCCGCCGTGGCCCTGTCGGGTGTGCGCTTCGGCCGCGGCCACGGCTACTTCGACCTGGAGTGGCGGCTGTTCGCCGAACTCGGCCTGGTCGACGAGCGCACACCGGTGGCCACGGTGGTGCATGACCTCCAGGTGCTCGAGCGTCCGTTGATGGCCAGCCCGGACGATGTGCCGGTGGACCTGATCGCCACACCCACGCGGGTGCTGCAGGTGAGCCGGCCGCCCGTGCGGCCGCGGCGCGTCGACTGGTCCCTGATCGACGACGACATGGTCGATGCGATCCCACCCTTGGCCGAACTGCGACGCAGCCTGGGGCTGGCGCCACCCGAAGGCAACGCCAGTCCGCCCCCTGGCGCAAGCGCACGCGACGCCACCTCGAGCAGGCCACCGCCAGCCACAACACCCGCTTTCCCTTCCCGCCCTCAACCCCCTGGAGCCTGACCATGACCCTGTCCCGCCGCCACTTCCTGCACGCCGGTGCCGCCACCGGCCTCGCCTCATCCCCTCTGCTCGCGCACGCGCAGGCCCTGCGCCCGCTGACGCTGCAGGCCGCCTGGATCAACGACGCCGAGTTCATGGGCTACTACGTGGCCATGGAAAAGGGCTGGTACGCCGCCGAGGGGCTGGACCTGAAGTACCTGCCGGGCGGCCCTGACGTCATCCCCGAAGCCTCGGTGCTGTCGAAGAAGGCCGACGTGGCCTTGTCGACGGTGGAGACCGTGATCAAGGCCATCACCACGCAACGCGCGCCGCTGGTGATCATCGGCGCGCAGTACCAGAAGAACCCGATCGGCATCGTCAGCCTGGCCAGCAAGCCCATCCGCACGCCGGCCGACATGGTGGGCAAGACGATCGCCGTGCCGCCGGTCAACCGCCTGACGGTGGAGGCCGTGCTCAAGCTCAACGGCATCGACAAGAGCAAGGTGCGCATCGTCCCCTACGCCTACGACCCGACGCCGCTGATCAAGGGCGAGATCGACGCCTCGCTGGACTTCACCACCAACGTGCCCTACACGATCAAGACCAAGGGCCAGGACGCGGTGAGCTTCCTGCTGGCCGACTTCAAGCTGCCGCTGTACAACGACGTGGTCGTCGTCACCAAGGACGTGCTGGCCAGCCGCCGGCGCGACCTGATCGCCTTCCTGCGCGCCAGCCGCAAGGGCTGGGACGAGAACTTCAAGGACCCGGCCGCCTACCCGCCGAAGTACATGAGCACCTGGTTCAAGGGCACCGGCCGCTCGCTGGACAACGAGATCTTCTTCAACCGCGCGCAGGCGCCGCTGATGCAGCACCCGCAGGGCATCTTCGCGATGACGCCGCAGGCCATCCAGGGCAACATCGACGCGCTCAACGAGGTCGGCGTGAAGGCCTCGAAGGAGCACTTCGACACCTCGCTGCTGGCCGAGATCTGAGCGGGATGGGGCCGCTGCGGCAGACCATACCGGCAGGCGTCTGCACGCAGCGCGCGGCCGCCCAGCCCGCGGGATGTCGTCCTTGAACGCGCGCGAGATCCGCATCGACGCCGTCGAGCGCCGCTTCCCGCGTGCAGGACAGCCGCCGCTGCTGGCGCTGGACCGCGTCAGCCTCGACCTGCCGGCGGGCTCGTTCACGGCCCTGATCGGGCCCTCGGGCTGCGGCAAGTCCACGCTGCTGCGGCTGGTCGCCGGGCTGGACGAGCCCGACGGCGGCACGCTGCAGGTCGGCGGCGCGGCCCCGCGCGTGCTGCAGCGCGAGGGCCGGCTGGGCATCGCCTTCCAGGACGCCTCGCTGCTGCCCTGGCGCTCGGTGGTGGACAACGTGGCCCTGCCGCTGGACATCACCGGCCGGCGCGACGCGGCGGCGCGCGGCCGCATCGCCGATCTGGTGGCGCTGGTCGGCCTGGAGGGCTTCGAGCGCGCGCTGCCGGCGCAGCTGTCCGGCGGCATGCGCCAGCGCGTGGCCATCGCACGCGCGCTGGTGACCGAGCCGGACGTGCTGCTGCTCGACGAGCCCTTCGGCGCGCTCGACCAGATCCTGCGCCGCACGATGAACGTCGAGTTGCAGCGCATCTGGATGCGCCGCGCCACCACGACGGTCCTGGTCACGCACGGCATCGACGAGGCCGTGTTCCTGGCCGACAGGGTGGTGGTGATGCACGGCAACCCCGGGCGCATCGCCGCCGTCGTCGACGTGCCTTTCGCCCGGCCACGCGCGCTGTCGCTGTTCGGCGACCCAGCCTTCCGCGCGCTGGAAGACACCGTGGCCGGCGTGCTCTACGGGCGCGAGGAAGGGCCCGCGGGGTGACAGCTCCTGCGGCGGCGCAACGCAAGGCCACCGCCCTGGGGCTGGTGCTGCTGTGCCTGGCCTGGGAGGTGGCGGGCCGGCTGGGCTGGGTCGGCGACGGCGCGTTGCCCGCCCCCAGCCAGATCGCGCGCCAAGCCTGGGCCGACCGGGCCGACTATCCGGCCCACATCGCCGGCACGCTGCGCACCGCGGCCGCGGGGTTCGCGGCGGGCTGCACGGTGGCGATCGCCCTCGGTCTGGCCTATGTGCGCTGGCCGCGACTGCAGCGCGCCATGGCGGGGGTGGACGTCACCGTGTTCGCGATGCCAGCCATCGCGCTGGTGCCCATCCTGATCATCGCGCTGCCCGGCGACGCGCCGCGTGTCGTGCTGGCGGCGCTGTCGGTGTACTACCCGGTCATGGTGGCGGTGGTGCTGGGCCTGCGCCAGACCGACGCCCGGCTGATCGACCTGGTGCGCGTCTACGGCGGCGGCGAAGCGGCGGCCCTGCGCTGGGTGCGCCTGCGCGGCGGGCTGCCCACGCTGATGTCGGGCCTGCGTGTGGCCGCACCAGCCGCGGTGCTGGGCTCGCTGCTGGCCGAATTCGGCAGCGGCGCCAGCGCCGGCCTGGGCACCTACCTGATCGGCTCGCTCGGCCGCGCCGACCCGGCCCGGCTGTGGGGCATCGGCCTGGCCGCCACGGCGCTGAGCGCCCTGGCCTACCTCGCCGTCGACCTGCTGGCCGCACGTTTTGCGGGCAACACCGTCGCCGCGACGACGCCGGTGGGCGGCAGCGGAAACAGCCGTGCCGCCAGCGGTGGCACGCCCGGCCTGATGCTGCTGGCCTTCGCCCTGCCCTTCCTGCTGTGGGAAATCGGCACCTGGGGACTGCGGCTGACCGAGGTCTCCGAAGTCGTCTACCGAGACCCCCTGGGCGTGCTGGGCCATCTGCTGTGGGACGAGGCCGCCGCCGAGCACCGTGCCAGTCTGGCCGCGGCCCTGTCGCAGACGCTGCCCTACGCGCTGGGCGGCATGGCGCTCGGGCTGGCGTTTGCCTTCGCGCTGGCCATCGTCTCCTTGCTGTGGCCACCGCTGGGCGCGACGCTGCTGCCCCTGTCACTGGTGTCGCAGTCGATGCCGCTGGTGGCGCTGACGCCGCTGGTGGTGCTGGTGTTCGGGCGCGACGCCGCCGGCATCCTGGCGATCACGGTGTCGGTGACCTTCTTCCCGGCCTTCGTCACGATCGCGCAGGGCCTGGCGCTGGTGCCACCGGGCCTGCGCGATCTGGTCAGCGCCTGGGGCGGGCACCGTGGCGTGTGGCTGCGCCGGGTGGCCGTGCCCTGGGCCATGCCCTACCTGTGCGCCGCGCTGCGCCTGGCCGCCCCACGCGCCTTGCTGGGCGTGATGATCGCCGAGTGGCTGGCCACCGGCACGGGCCTGGGCAACCTGCTCAACGAGGCGCGCGGGATGATGGACTACGGCACCGTCTGGAGCGTGGCCGTGGTCTCGGTTGGGGTGGCCGTGGCGCTGCACGCCGCGGCCGCGGCGGTCGAACGCCGGGTGCTGCGCCGATACGCCTTCACCACCTGAGTCTGAACCTGAACCCTGATCCCTGCAAGAGGAGTCCGCCGATGAACGCCCCCCTGCCGACCGCCGCCACCGAGGCCGTCGACGCGAGCGCCGACCACAAGGGCTCGGTGCGTGAACGCGTCTTCCAGGAACTCAGACGCGTGGCGCTGCCCGACAGCCGCTTCCACTACGACTTTGCCGAGTTCATCGCCGACTTCCAGGGCAGCGAGGCCGCAGCGCAGCGCCTGATGGCACACCCGGTGTGGCAGCGCTCGCAGGTCGTCTTCATCACACCCGACAACTGCCTGGAGTGGCTGCGCTGGCAGGCCTTGCGGCAGGGCAAGCGGGTGCTGATCACCACCTACTCGATCAAGCGCGGCTTCTGGCTGCTGGACCCGGCACAGATCCCGGCCGATCGGCTGCTGTACGCCGCCACGCTCGACGGCATGGAGCGCCACGGCACGCCCTTGACGCTGGCGCAGATCCGCGCGGAGCTGCCGCGCCTGGACTGCATGATCACCGGCACCGGCGCGATCAACGAGGACGGCGTGCGCTTCGGCAAGGGCCACGGCTTCTTCGACGCCGAGTGGGGCATGCTCTACCGCATCGGTGTGATCGACGCCGACACGCCGGCCATCGCCCTGGTGCACGACTGCCAGGTGCTGCGCGAGACCCTGCACCCCGAGGTCTTCGACACCGTGGCAGACCTGATCTTCACCCCCACCCGCACGATCGAGGTGCAAGACCCGCACAAGCCCACCTGCGGCATCGTCTGGGACCTGCTCGACCCGGCGATGTACGACACCATCCCGCCGCTGCAGGAGTTGCGCACGCTCGAGCCGCAGTTGCCGGTGCGAAGCTGATCCGCGCCGGCGCGCCGCCGACAGAGAGCCCGCGCGCCAGCGGTGCCGCCCGCGCCCCTTGCGTCCCGGCATTTCTGCCGCGATCATCCCTTCCGCCCGAGGAGCCCGTGATGACGACGACATCCCCCCCTGACGCGCTGCAGCGGCTGCCACGCGAACGCCTGCCCGAGCTGCTGGCGCGCATGCCCAAGGCCGAGCTGCACCTGCACATCGAAGGCTCGCTCGAGCCCGAACTGATCTTCGCGCTGGCGCAGCGCAACGGCGTGTCGCTGCCCTACCCCTCGGTGCAGGCGCTGCGCGCGGCCTACGACTTCACCGACCTGCAGAGCTTTCTGGACATCTACTACGCCGGCGCGTCGGTGCTGCTTCAGGCGGCCGACTTCGCCGACATGGCCATGGCCTACTTCCGCCGCGCCGCCGCCGACGGCGTGGTGCACGCCGAGCTGTTCTTCGACCCGCAGACGCACACCGCGCGCGGCGTGGCGATGGGCACGGTGATCGAGGGCCTGGCGCAGGCGCAGGCACAGGCCGCGCGGGAGCTCGGCCTGTCCAGCGCCCTGATCCTGTGCTTCCTGCGCCACCTCAGCGAGGAAGAGGCCCAAGCCACGCTCGACGCCGCGCTGCCCTGGCGCGACCGCTTCATCGGCGTGGGCCTGGACTCCAGCGAGCGTGGGCACCCGCCGGAGAAGTTCTCGCGCGTGTTCGCCCGCTGCCGCGAACTCGGCCTGCACGTGGTGGCGCACGCCGGCGAGGAAGGCCCGCCGGCCTACATCCGCACCGCGCTGGACGACCTGCGCGTCGAGCGCATCGACCACGGCGTGCGCTGCGTCGAGGACGCAGCCCTGGTGGCCGAGCTGGCACGCAGGCGGGTGCCGCTGACGGTGTGCCCGCTGTCCAACGTGAAGCTGTGCGTCTACCGGCGCATGGAAGACCACGTGCTGCCGCAACTGCTGCAAGCCGGTCTGTGCGTGACCGTCAACGCCGACGACCCGGCCTACTTTGGCGGCTACGTGCTGGACAACTACCGCGCGCTGTTCGCGGCACACCCGTCGCTGGGCCCGCGCGAGGCTTGGCAGCTGGCGGTCAACAGCTTCGAAGCCAGTTTTGTCGACGCTGCGCGCAAGGCACGGTGGACGCAGGCGCTCGCAGCGGTGGTGGAGGACCTGGCGCGCGACGGCTGACCGGCTGCGTCTGGCTGCATCTGGCTGCAAGACTGCGCCGCGCAGCCAGCCCTTCGGTGGCCAAGGCCACCGCCGTCACGCCCGCGCCTGCACGGCGCGAGCCCGGCCGTAAACTCCCTGTCCAATGCACCTGCTCAATGCCGACCTCCACAGCCACTCGACCGTCTCCGACGGCACCCTCGCGCCCCGGGCGCTGGCACAACGGGCGCGGGATGCAGGCGTCGAACTCTGGGCGCTGACCGACCACGACGAGATCGGCGGACAGGCCGAAGCCGCGCAGGCGGCGGCTGCGCTCGGGCTGGACTATCTGACGGGCTGCGAGATCTCGGTCACCTTCATCGACGTGACCGTGCACATCGTCGGGCTGGGCTTCGACCCGGACAACGAAGAGCTGCGAAAGGGCCTGCAGGCCACCCGCGGTGGGCGCGCGGCGCGCGCGCGCGAGATGTCGGATGCGCTGGCCCGTGCGGGCATCGGCGGCGCCTACGAAGGCGCGCTGAAATATGTGGGCAACCCGGACCTGATCTCGCGCACGCACTTCGCGCGGTTCCTCGTCGACAGCGGGGTGTGCGGCGACACGCACGAGGTCTTCCGGCGCTTCCTGACCGAGGGCAAGCCGGGCTATGTGCCCCACCGCTGGGCCGCGCTCGGCGAGGCCGTGCGCTGGATCACGCAGGCCGACGGCATGGCCGTGATCGCACACCCGGCGCGCTACCGCTTCACGCCGACCGAGGAATATGCGCTGTTCAGCGAGTTCGTCGCCCACGGTGGGCGCGGTGTGGAAGTGGTCACGGGCGCGCACGCCGCGGCCGAACAGGTGCGTTACGCCGACATGGCGCTGGAGTTCGGCTTGCTGGCCTCGCGCGGCAGCGACTTCCACTGCCCGCAGGAAAGCCGTACCGACCTGGGCGCCCTGCCCGACCTGCCCGGGCGCGTCACGCCGGTATGGGAAGCGCTGCAGCCCCGCGTGCAGCGGGCCCACTGAACTGATCAGCGGGCCTCGCGGTTGAACACCGCTTCCATGGCGGCGTCGATCACCAGCGCGCACAGGCTGTACAGCACCGAGCCCACCAGCGCCGCACCGAAGCCGGTGACGTGCAGGCCTTCGAGGATGGAGGCCGCCGCCCAGAACAGCAGCGCGTTGATGACGAAGATGAACAGCCCCAGGGTCAGCATCGTCACCGGCAGCGTCAGCAGGATCAGCACCGGGCGCACCATCGCGTTGAACAGGCCGAGCACGAGCGCCGCGATCAACGCGGAGCCGTAACCCAGCACCTCCACGCCCGCGTACAACTGCGCCACCAGCAGCAGAGCAGCGGCCAGCAAAGCCCAACGCAGCAACAGCTTCATGCGGCGCAGGATAGCGCAGACCTGTCGACTGCCCGCTGATCCAGCACAGTGCCCTCGAAGACGCACGGGTCCACAATCGGGCGATGTCACAGACCTTCGAGGTCCACCCCACGCACCCGCAGCCGCGCTTGCTGAAGCTGGCGGCGCAGATCCTGCACGACGGCGGCGTGGCGGCCGTGCCGACCGACTCCAGCTACGCGCTGGCCTGCCACCTCGACGACAAGTCCGCCGCCGAGGCGCTGCGACGCATCCGCGGGGTCGACGCACGCCACCACCTGACGTTGCTGTGTCGCGACCTGAGCGAGCTTGCCACCTACGCCCGCGTCGACAACCAGCAATACCGCCTGCTCAAGCGCGCCACGCCCGGGCCCTACACCTTCATCCTCGAAGCCACGCGCGAAGTGCCGCGGCGACTGAGCCACCCCTCGCGGCGCACCATCGGGCTGCGCGTGCCCGACCACCCGGTCACGCAGGCACTGCTGCAGACGCTGGGACAGCCGCTGCTGGCCACGACGCTGATCCCGCCCGGTGAGACCGAGCCGCTGAACGACGCGCAAGACATCGAGGAACGCTATGGCCGGCAGTTGCAGGCCATCGTCGATGCGGGCGCATGCCCCGCACTGCCCACGACCGTCATCGACCTCAGCGGCGACGAACCACAAGTCGTGCGCCTGGGCCGCGGCGACCCGGCCGAGCTCGGGCTTTCCGCCTGAGCCCGCGCCGTGCGCGGAGAGGGCGGCCTGTCGGGCGACGCCGTCAGCGCCGTTTCTTGCGCCGCGCGGCCGCGGCCGCTGCCGCCGTGCGCGACTGCGCCTCGGGCACCTTCTGGCCCAGCCGGCTCTCGGTGCCGGCCATCAGCTTGCGGATGTTGGCGGCGTGGCGCCACACCAGCAGCAGGCTCATCGGGACGATGGCCAGCAGCGGCGCACCGCCGCCCCAGATCAGCAGTTGATAGAACGGCGCGAACACCGCGGCCACGATCGAGCCCAGCGAGACATAGCGCATGAAGCCCACGACCAGCGCCCAGCTCGCGAGCGTGGCCAACCCGAGCACCGGGTTCAGCGCCAGCAGCACCCCGGCCGCCGTCGCCACGCCCTTGCCACCCTGGAATCGGAAGAACACCGGCCACAGGTGGCCGAGGAAGGCGGCCAGCCCGACCAGCGCCACCGTCAACCCGCCCAGACCGAAGCGCTCTTGCGCGAGCAGGGCCACGACCACCGGCACGTAGCCCTTGAGCACGTCGAACGCCAGCGTGAGCACCGCCGCACCCTTGTGGCCGGACCGCAGCACGTTGGTGGCGCCCGGGTTGCCCGAGCCGTAGCTGCGCGGATCGGCCAGGCCCATCAGGCGGCTGAAGATCACGGCGAACGACAGCGACCCGACCAGATAGGCAAGGACGATGGCAAGCGACGAGGCGACGAAACCGGGCATGTCCATGGCCGGCGCAGTGTAAGGGAGGCCACTCCAGGTGGCACACCGCCGGCCCAACGGGCCGCGGCCCGCTGCTCAGGCCTGCGCAAGCGCGCGCACTCGCGCCTTCGAGGATGTCGGGGTGCAGGCCCGCAGATGCACGTCACACCAGTCCGCCGTCCACGCGGCCACACGCGCCAGCGCCCCGGGCTCCTCGAACAGATGCCCGGCGCCCGGGATGATGCGCAACTGAACGGTCGCGTGCATCCGCGCCATCGCCTGCTCGTTCAGGTCGAGCACATCCGGATCGGCGCCACCGACGATCAGCAGCGTCGGCGCCGTGACCGCGGCCAGCGCACCCGCGGCAAGATCGGGCCGACCTCCCCGGCAGATGACGGCGCGGACCCGATCCCGCCGCAGGGCACTGGCCACCAGCGCCGCAGCCGCACCGGTGCTGGCCCCGAACAAGGCCGCCGGCAGGCCGGCCAGGCGACGCTGCCCCTGCGCCCAGTCCAGCGCCTGCGTCAGGCGCCGCGCCAGCAACGGGATGTCGAACACCGCGCGGCGGTCGCCGGCCTCGTCGGCGGTGAGCAAGTCGAGCGCGAGCGTCGCGTAGCCCCTGGCATTCAGCACGGCGGCCACCTCGCGGTTGCGCGGGCTCCGCCGGTTCGAGCCGCTGCCATGCGCGAACAGCACCAGCCCCTGCGGCATGGCAGGCCGCGCCAGCACCGCCGGCAAGGCCTCGGGGCCCACGGTCAGACAGGAGGT
>JBMTXX010000058.1:0-16508 GCA_049453935.1 Rubrivivax sp. | reverse complement strand
AACTACCAGGCCGGCAAGGACTCGCTGGCCGGCTTCAAGCGCTTCTACAAGGGCCAGGTCGTGGCCGAGGTCTACAGCAAGCTCGGGCAGCTGGACTACGCCGCCGAGCTCGCCGAGATCCGCGCCGCCAAGCCCGAGGTCGTCTACACCTTCCTGCCCGGCGGCATGGGCATCAACTTCATCAAGCAGTTCGTCGCCGCCGGCCTGAACAAGACGACCAAGCTGATCCAGCCGGGCTTCGGCACCGACCAGGACGTGATCCGCGCCGTGGGCGAGCCCATGCTCGGCCTGTTCGATGCGGCGCACTGGGGCATGGACCTGGACAACGCCGCCAACAAGCGCTTCGTGGCCGAGTTCGAGAAGGAATACAAGCGCCTGCCCACCGTCTACGCCTCGCAGGGCTACGACACGGCGCTGCTGATCGACGCGGCCGTCAAGGCCGTCGGCGGCAAGCTCGACGACAAGGACGCGCTGCGTGCGGCGCTGAAGGCCGCGAAGTTCGACTCGGTGCGTGGCGACTTCAAGTTCAACACCAACCAGTACCCGGTCCAGAACTACTACCTGCGCGAGATCCAGAAGGACGCCCAGGGGCGTCTGGTCAACCGCATCGTCGGCCAGCCCATCTTCACGGCGCACGGCGACGCCTACGTGCAGGACTGCCCGATGCGCTGACGCGCTTGGCGGGACGGCTTGTCGTCCCGCCTGGCGTATCGGCTGTCCCCCGCCGGGGCACGCTCGACACCTGACCCCGGCCGACTGAACACCCCCCGGCCCGCCTCGGCGGGCCTTCTCATTCAGACCCGACCCTGATGACCGGCATCCTGCTGCTCGAGCAGACGCTCAACGGACTGCAGTTCGGCCTGATGCTGTTCCTGCTGGCGTCCGGGCTGACGCTGGTGTTCGGCATCATGGACATGATCAACCTGGCGCACGGCGCGCTCTACATGGTGGGCGCCTTCTTCGCCGCCTGGTTCACCTCGCTGACGGGCGCCTTCGTGTGGGGCGTGCTGCTGGCGGTGCCGGCCACCGCCGTCGTGGGCATGCTGCTCGAGGCCACCTTGTTGCGCACGCTGTACGCGCGCGACCACCTGTCGCAGGTGCTGGCCACCTTCGCGCTGATCCTGATCCTGAACGAATCGGTGCGGATGATCTGGGGCTCGGACCTGCCGCTGTCGCCGCCCGACGCCTTGGCGGGCCCGGTGGAGTTGATCCCCGGGCTGTACTACCCCAGTTACCGCTTGCTGATCATCGGCGTGGGGCTGGCGCTGGCGGCCTTGCTGTACCTGCTGGTGGTGCGCACCCGTGTGGGCGCGCTGGTGCGCGCGGGCGCCTCCAACCGCGAGATGGCGCTGGCCATGGGGGTGAACATCAAGTGGCTGTTCACCGCCGTCTTCGGGCTGGGGGCGGCGATGTGCGCGGTGGCCGGCGCCATGCTGGGCCCGCTGCTGGCGGTGCAGGTGGGCATGGGCGAGAGCATCCTGATCCTGGCCTTCGTCGTCATCGTCATCGGCGGCATCGGCTCGATCTGGGGGGCCTTCGTGGGCTCGCTGCTGGTGGGCTTCGTCGACACCTTCGGCCGCACGCTGCTGCCCTTTCTGTTCCGCGAGTTCCTGCCGCCGCAGTGGGCCGCCGCCGCGGCGCCAGCGGTGGCGTCCATCCTGATCTATCTGCTGATGGCGGTGGTGCTGTTCCTGCGTCCGCAGGGGCTGTTCGCGGCAAGGTCCTGAGCGGGGACGGGACATGAAGCACATGCAGACCTCCCGCGCCTGGGCCTGGTGGCTGGCCGCGGCCGTGGCGATCGCCTTTCCCTTCGCGATGCAGGCCCTCGACGAGACCTTCTACATCAGCATGGCCAGCCGCATGCTGATCTACGGGCTGGCCGCCGTCAGCCTGAACCTGGTGCTGGGCTACGGCGGGCTGGTGTCCTTCGGCCATGCGGCCTTCGTGGGCATCGGCGCCTACACCGTGGGCATCCTGATCACCGAGGGCGTGCCCAACGGCTGGATCGGCTTCGCGCTGGCCATGGCGATCGCCGCAGCCTTCGCGGCCGTGATCGGCGCGGTGTCGCTGCGCACGCGCGGTGTCTACTTCATCATGATCACGCTGGCCTTCGCGCAGATGGTCTTCTACCTCGTCAACTCGGTGAAGGCCTACGGGGGCGACGAGGGGCTGAACCTGTCGGAGCGTTCGGCCTTCGGCTTCGGCCTGGACCTGAAGGACGACACGGCCTTCTACTTCTTCGTGCTGGCCCTGCTGGCGGCCAGCCTGTTCGGCATCCACCGGCTGATGCACAGCCGCTTCGGACGGGTGATCCTGGCCATCCGCGACGACGAGGTGCGCGCAGAGTCCATCGGCTACCCGGTCTACCGCTACAAGCTCATCCTGTTCGTGATGGCCGGCGCGCTGGGCGGACTGGCCGGCGCGCTGATGGTCAACCAACAGAACTACGTCAGCCCCAACCTGCTTCACTGGACGCAGTCCGGGCTGCTGATGGTGATGGTGATCCTGGGGGGCGTGGGCACGCTGGCCGGTGGGCTGTGGGGCGCGATCGTGCTGCTCACGCTGGAAGACGTGATCGCCGAGCACACCATCCACTGGCAGTTCTACGTCGGCTGGGTGCTGCTGGCGGTGGTGCTGCTGGCGCCCAAGGGTCTGTCAGGGCTGCGCTGGCCACGCCGCCGCAAGGATGGCAAGCCATGAGCGGTGAGGCGACGTCCGCGGCCCTGTTGCAGGTGCAGGGCCTGGTCAAGCGTTTTGGCGCGCTGGTGGCCACCGACCACGTCGACCTCGACGTGCGCCCGGGCGAGATCCACGCGCTGATCGGGCCCAACGGCGCTGGCAAGACCTCGCTGGTGGCGCAGCTGTCCGGGCACCTGCGCTCGGACGCGGGGCGGGTGCACTTCGACGGCGCAGACGTCACCGCGCTGTCGACGCACGAGCGCGTGGCGCGCGGCCTGGCGCGTTCCTTCCAGATCACGCGGCTGTTCAAGTCCTTCACCGTGCGCGACAACCTGGCGCTGGCGGTGCAGGCCCGCAGCGGCAGCAGCCTGCGCTTCTGGCGCCCGGTGGCCGCCGAGCGCGCGCTGCGCGACGCCGCGGACGCGCTGCTGCAGCGGCTGGGGCTGCAGGCGCAGGCCGATGCGCTGGCCAGCGCACTGTCCCACGGCGAGCAGCGCGTGCTCGAGATCGGCCTGGCGCTGGCCACGCAGCCGCGCCTGCTGCTGCTGGACGAGCCGATGGCCGGTGTCGGCCCGGACGAGACGCAGCGCCTGGTCGCGCTGGTCGACGCCTTGCGGCGCGAGTGCGGCATCCTGCTCGTGGAGCACGACATGGACGCCGTCTTCCGGCTGGCCGACCGCATCACGGTGCTGGTCAACGGCGCCGTCATCGCCTCCGGCACGCCCGAGGCCATCCGACAGGACCCGCAGGTGGTCGCGGCCTACCTGGGCGAGGACCTCGGCGCGCACCTGGCCGAGACGGCCGCCGCGGCCGAACGTGGTCACGCCAGCCCCGACGGAGGCCGCCATGGCTGAGCCCCTGCTGCAAGCCACCGGCATCGAATCGGCCTACGGCGCCAGCCAGGTGCTGTTCGGCGTCGACCTGACGGTCAAGCCGGGCGAGGTCGTCGGCCTGCTCGGCCGCAACGGCATGGGCAAGACGACGCTGATCCGCGCGCTGATGGGCCTGAAGCCCGCACGCGCAGGCGACATCCGCTTTTCCGGCCAGCCGGTGTCGGGCTGGAGCCCCGACCGCATCGGGCGCATGGGCCTGGCGCTGGTGCCCGAAGGCCGCCAGGTCTTCCCCAACCTGAGCGTGGACGAGCACCTGACCGCCTTCCAGGCGCGGCGCAACGGCGCCGGCGGGACGAACGGCGCGCCCTTGTGGGACGCCCGACGCGTGTACGAGCTCTTCCCCCGCCTGGCCGAGCGCAAGCGCAACCTCGGCTCGCAACTGTCCGGGGGTGAGCAGCAGATGCTCGCCATCGGCCGCGCCCTGGTCACCAACCCGAAGATGATGATTCTGGACGAGGCCACCGAAGGCCTCGCCCCGCTGATCCGCGAGGAGATCTGGCGCTGCCTGCGTCAGTTGCGTGCCGAGGGGCAGACGCTGCTGGTGGTCGACAAGTACGTCAACCGCCTGGTCGAGATTGCCGACCACCACCTGATTCTCGAGCGCGGCCAAGTGGTCTGGCGCGGCCCATCAGCGGCGCTGAATGCAGAGCCGGGCTTGTGGCATCGGTACCTGGGGGTTTGAGGCTTCTGCGATATCTGGATTGCTATCGCAAGATGCGAATTCAGTATTGGACACGCATCGCAAAGGGCTCCTAGCATGCGCTGCGGGGCTGGCCAAATCGACGGCCTCGCTACCGAGGCGGCGGTTTTCGCAGACGGAGCGGGGAGCCGGGAACCGGCTTCTGACATCGGACTCATCACTGGCTTGCAACCGACACACAGGAGCACAGACATGCGTTTTCACAACATCGTGCGAGGCCTGATCGCGATCGGCCTTGCCTGGTCGGCTGCACAGGCATCGGCACAGGAATGGCCCACCAAGCCACTGCGATTCATCGTGCCGTTCGGCCCTGGCGGACTCATCGACACCGTCATGTCAGCCACGAAGCCCAGCCTGGAAGCCCGGCTGAAGCAGCAGATCCTGATCGACAACCGTCCCGGCGGCGGCGGCATGGTCGGCATGCAGGCGATCGCGTCATCGACGCCCGACGGCTACACCTTCGGCATCGTGCCGTCGAACACGATGGTGATCAACCAGTTCATCTTCCGGTCGGCGATCGACCCCTTGAAGGACTTCGTACCGGTGACGGTGCTGGTGGACGTGCCCCTGCTACTGTCGGTCAGTGCGAAGTACGCCCCTCGTACGCTGGAAGAATTCTTCGCCGACGTGCGCGCTCGGCCCGGGCAGGTCAACTTCGGCTCCCCCGGCAAGGCGACACCACCGCACCTGGCGGCGGAGATGCTCACGCGCCATGCAGGACTGTCGGCGGTGCACATTCCCTACAAGGGAGGCTATGACTCCGCGCTGGCCCTGGCTGGCAATGAAGTCCAGTTCATGGTCATCGCGCAGGCATCGCTGGCTGGACAGATTGCCTCAGGGTTGATCCGTCCGCTGGCCGTTGCCTCGTCCGAGCGGCTGCCCGGGCTGCCCAACGTGCCGACCTTCGAGCAGGCCGGTCATGCGGACCTGCAGAAGGTCATCCCGCGCAGCTGGTGGGGCGTGATCGCGCCGAAGGGCACGCCCACGGCGATCGTCAACCGTGTCGCGGAAGAGTTCCAGCAGGCGCTCGGTGCTGCCGAAGCGCAGCGCAAGCTCCGGGGCATGGGACTGCAACCGGTAGGATCGGCGCCAGCGCAGTTCGCCGCGCAACTGCCCGACGAGGCCCGGCGCTGGGGTGATCTCATCCGCAGCATGGGGCTGAACGCACAGTGACCCGGAAGGCGACAGCACGGGGCGCCACGTCTGCGCCTGTGTCGTGCTGTCCGTGTGAGCGGGCCCGCATCGGCGCGCCTACCCGTCAGGGGTTTGCCCGGCACACCACTGGCGCGCTTCAGTCGCGCGCCAGCACTTGCACGATGCAGACGGATCCTGCGCCGAGCAGGTGGCATACCCCTATGCGATCACCCGCCCTCAGGCGACGAACGGTCTCGTGGATCTGCGCCAGACCGGTAGGCGCTCCGGGATGACCACGAGCGATCAGGCCGCCGTCGGTGGAGAACTCGGGCAGCCCGAAGCGCCGTCTCGAATCGGGACCGAAGGCACCCCGCTCGATCAGCGCTTCTGCTTCGCCAGTCGCACAGAACCCGAGTTGCTCGTAATAGAGCAGTTCTTCTATGGCAAACGCGTCATGGACCTGAACGACGTCGACATCCGAGGGTGATACCCCGGCGGCCGCATAGGCCCGCGCGGCGGTGTCCCGGGTCAGTTCAGGCGGGCCGACGATCGCCCCCTCGAGCACGAGAGCGGTGCTGTAGGCATCGCTTGCACACCGACTGGCCGCCAGACGCTCACGCGGGTGCCCGGAAGACCTCGGCCAGGCATCGGCGGCACAGACGACCGCCGCAGCCGCTCCCTCGCCCCAGGGCGTGCACATCATCGAGGTGAACGGATCTGCCACCATCCGGCTGGCCAGCACGCGCGCGATATCGACCTCCTGCGAGGCACGCCTTGCGGCAAAGGGGTTGGCTCGCGCGTAGTTCCAGTTCTTCGCCGCGATGGCCGCCAGGTGTTCACGTGTGGTGCCGTGATCATGCATGCGACGTCTCGCCCACAGCGCAAACGACACCACCGGTGGGAAGTTGCCCTCGCCGACGATCACCTCCTCGACCGGCACGGCACGCTGCGGCGAATCCACTCCGATGACGAGCACCCGACTCGCGTCCCCGCAGCCGATCGCCTGACGCGCCGCATGGATCGCGGACAGACCTGTGGCAGACGCGTTGGTCACATGGGTCACCGGCACGCCGGTCAGGCCCAGTTCCTTGGCGATGTAGATCCCCCGCGTCGTCAGTGGATGTGCTGTGCCGACGACGACTGCGTCGATGTCGGTGTAGTGCAGATGCGCATCGGCCAGGGCCGCCAGCGCGGCCTGTCGGGCCAGAGGCAAGGCCTGTGCCGGACCGTGGTTGCCGAACGGCCCCATCCCCACCCCTGCGATCAGGACGTCACGCACGGGCGAACCTCAGCTTTCCGTCGGCACCGTGGCCTCGCGCCGCCACACGGGCGCCGATCACTGCGGTGTCCGGCTCGAGAAGCACCTGAAGACGTGTGCCGCAGTCCAGATCGACCAAACCGTAGGTTTCACCAGCGAAACTCGTCACGCTGTACAAGACGCCCTGCGCGGGTACCTCGATGGCCTGCGTGGGCCGCAAAGAGCCGTCAGCCGCCAGGGCACGTGGCGGGATGTAGACCTGACCGGTATGCGCATCCCGGGAGGCCTGGAGGATCAGAACCTCCTTTGCCACGAGGGCCTCGTCGGTGTCGAATCGAGTCATGGGAAGATGATTTATGAATCTGAATTCATATTCTAATATTTGATCCGGACACGGAGCCCCCATGATGGATCCCCAAGCCAGACCCCCTTCTGCCGTCCCAGGACGCAAAGCCGAAGCCACCCGGCAGGCACTGCTGGAGGCCGCCCGAGTGGTCATCGCCCGAGACGGATTCGCCAACGCGCGCATCGCGGACATCGCTCGGGAGGCGGGCAAGTCCGTCGGCGTGTTCTACAGCTATTTCGACGACAAGGCAGGACTGTTCTCCGCACTGCTGGAAGCCTTTCACGAAGAACTGGTCGGGATCGCGCCCCCGCCCTCGGCCTACGAGGAGAACACCGCTGCGGCCGTACGCGCAGCACTGGCCGGTTTCTGGGCCACCTATCGCCGCTACCACCCCGAGATGCTCGGGATGCTCGAGACGGGGCTGGCCGACCCCGGTGTGCTGGAAGTCTGGCGCAGGATGCGCAACCGGGGCATCCGGCGCTTCGCCTTCCGCATACGACGTCAACAGGCGCGCGGTCGCTGCGCAGGCCTGGACGCGGATCTGGCCGCCTCTGCGCTGCACGGCATGCTGGAGTTCACGTGCTTCAACTGGCATTCCCGCCGCCTGGACTTCCCGGACATCGAAATCACGGACGAACGTGCCGTCGAGACGCTGTATCGGCTCGTGGCGGCTGTGCTGGAACTCGAAGCACCGGACTCGGCGCCTTGAGCCGTGCCTCGGCAGGCGCCTGTCGCAACCCATTCGGCGCAGCCCGCGGCGTACCAGAACCACCAGCCAGTTCAGCCGCGACGCCCGGGCGAGGCCGAAGGGATGACCGCCCGGGCAATGATCTCTTTCATGATCTCATTGCTGCCGCCGAGAATGCGCTCGATGCGCGCATCGACATAGGCGCGTGCGATGGGGTATTCGCGCATGTAGCCCCAGCCGCCGTGCATCTGCAGGCAGGCATCGACGACGCGACCCAGCATCTCGGTGACCCAGAGCTTGGCCATGGCGGCGCGGTTGGCATCGAGCGTGCCGGCCATGTAGCGAGTCAGCGCATCGTCCACGAAGGTGCGGCCCACGGCGGCTTCGGCATGCAGTTCAGCCAGGCGAAAGCGTGTGTTCTGCAGACTGGACAACGTCACGCCGAAGACCTCGCGTTGCGCGACGTAGTCCACCGTCCACCGCAGCGCCGCCTCGGCCTTGGCCTGACACGACACGGCGATCGCCAGACGCTCCGGCACCAGGCCGTGCATCAACTGACGAAAGCCGTCCCCGGGCTGGCCCAGCACGCAGTCGTCGGGCACCTCGACGTCGTCGAAGAAGAGCTCGGAGGTGTCCTGCGCATGGACGCCGATCTTGTCGAGGTTGCGCCCGCGGCGAAAGCCGGGCGAGCGGGTATCGACGAGGAACAACGTGATGCTGTTGCGGTCGCGTGATTCGGTCTTGGCCGCGACGATGGCCAAGTCCGCGAGTTGACCATTGGAGATGAAGACCTTCTGCCCGCGCAACCGCCAGCCTGCGTCGACGCGGGTGGCTTGTGTCTTCATGCCACGCAGATCACTGCCGGCGGACGGCTCCGTCATGGCGATCGCGCCGACGATGTCTCCGCTGACCATGCCTGGCAGCCAGCGCTGTTGCTGCGCGACACTGCCGAAGTTCACCAGATAGGGCGCGACCATTTCCGAGTGGATGAAGAAGCCCGGGCCGGAATAGCCACCGCGGGCCATCTCCTCGATGACGATCGCACTGTGCAGGAAATCCCCCCCCGGGCCGCCCAGCATCTCGCCCAGGGCGGGGCACAGCAGCCCCTGCGCACCCGCACGACGCCAGAGTTCGCGGTCGACCTGCCCCTCGCGCTCCCAGCGCTCGTGGTGCGGCGCCACCTCCTGCTCGACGAACCGTCGCACCTGTACGCGGAAAATCTCGTGGTCGTCACGAAACGGCACGCTTCGCACCACATCCATCACTGCCCGTCTCCTGCCATACGCCCCACCTTCCAGATCCTGTTCTGCAGTTCAAGCCACTTGGCCCCGAGAGCGCTCCCACTGGGTCAGCAAGTCGATCTTGCGAACCTTGCCAACGCTGCTCATCGGCAGCGCTCCGACCCGAAACTCGATGCTGCGCGGGCACTTGTAGCGCGCGATGCGCGTGCGGCAGTGCTCGACAAGTTCCGCCTCCGTGACGCTGCATCCGGGCTTGAGCACGACCACGGCATGCACCGACTCGCCCCAGGTCGGATCGGGCACACCGATCACCGCAGCGGCCTGCAACGCGTCGTGGTACATCAGCGCGCTCTCGACCTCGCCGGCGAAGACGTTCTCGCCGCCGGTGATGATCATGTCCTTGAGCCGGCCCACCACGCTGAGGAAGCCCTCGTCGTCCATCATGCCGAGGTCACCGGTGCGCAGCCAGCCCTCACGCAGCGTCTGCGCCGTCAGCGCCGGGTCGCGCCAGTACGAGGTCATCACGCCTGGGCCCGAGACGAGGATCTCACCAACACGTCCGGGCGGCAGTTCCTGCCCGGACGAATCCGCGACGCATACGCAGAAGGCTGGCAGCACCTGTCCGGCAGAGCCCAGCCTGCCCGTAGCTGGCCCCTCCAACACGTGGTGGCGCTCGTGCAGCATCGTGCAGGCGCCACCCACCTCGGTCTGGCCGTAAACCTGGATCAGACCCACCCCCGGCGCCTCGTGCATCAACCGTCTGAGCACCGGCTCCTGGATGGGTGCGGCGCCATAGAGGATCCTGCGCAGGCGTTGGACAACGCCTGGGCGGTCGCGCGCGCCATCGAGTGTGGCCATGATCATGGTCGGCACCAGGATGGCCACATCCACGCCTTCCTGCTCGATGGCATCGAGCAGGGCTGCAGGCGAGAACTCCGGCAGGAAGCAGTGCCGTGCCCCCGCCGCGGTGACACCCAGGCCGGCGGTGAAATCTGCGACGTGGAACATCGGCGCGGTGTGCGCGAACACCGTGGTCGGCTCCAGGCGGAAGTTCTCGCGCGCGGCCAGCGCCTGCAGCAGCAGCGCCTCGTGGGACAACTCCACGCCCTTGGGCAGCCCGGTGGTGCCGCCGGTGTAGACGATGGCCGCCGGCGCGCGAGGCGCGGCCGGGATGAACGGGTGTCTGGCCAACGTGGAGAGGCTGTCGCTGTCGGTGTCCCAGCGGTCGATGGCTTCGAGGCCGACGATCGACACACTGTCACACAACGCACCGAGTTCGCTCGCCCGCGCGGTGTGCCGACCGTCGTGCAGCAGTTGGGCACAACCCGCGTGCTCGAGGATGTAGGCCTGCTCCCTGGCCGCGAGCCGGGTGTTGAGTGGCACCAGCACCAGCCCCGCCCAGAACACGGCGAACAGCGCCTCGAGATGCTCGGGGACGTTGGCCGCCAGCACCGCCACTCGGTCGCCGGGAGCGAGACCTGCTTCGCGCAGGGCCGAGGCGCGACGCGCCACCCTGCACTGCAGCGAGTACCACTCCACCGAGCACCCCAGATGCCTCACCGCCACGGCGTTCGGATGGGCCCGGGCGGCATTCGCAAGGAGATGATGTACGGACATGACAACAGCCCCACGCTCGAATATCGAATATGAATTCAGATTCGTTTTTTAGTATCCAATGTCCTCGGTTGGATGTCAACCTCGGTCCCGACCTCAGCCCGCCAGCCGCCCGGCGGGACTGGCGGACGTCACGCTACTTGAGGAACACAGGCGAGATGTTGGTCCACCCTCGCGGCGGCAGGCTATCGTCCCACTGGGCGTAGAGCGTCTTCAACTCCTCGAAGATCGCCGGTTCAGCGGCGGACAGGTCGCGCTTCTCGCCGGGGTCGGACTCCAGATCGAAGAGCTTGGCCACGCGGTTACGGGGCTCCAGGTAGAGCTTCCAACGTCCCTTGCGGACGGCGGAGGACATGCCGAGCTTCCAGTAAAGCACCTCATGGGGTGTCCCGTTGGCCTGATTGGTCAGGAAGGGCATCAGATCGACCCCGTCCAGCGCCTGGGCAGCTTCGGTCGACACTCCGCAGGCCGCAGCGGCCGTCGGCACGATGTCGAGCGTACTGACGGGCTCCTCGTACAACAGCCCTGCGGGGATGTGCCCGGGCCACTTCATCATGAACGGCATGCGGATGCCACCCTCGTAGGTGGTGTATTTGCCGCCTGAGTAAGGGCCGTTGCTGCCAGGGCGACTCGAGGCGCAACCGTTGTCGCTGACGAAGATGACGAAGGTGTCGTTCTCCAGCCCGAGATCGGCCAGCTTGCCCAGCAGCGCGCCGATGATTTCGTCCTGCACCAGCAGCATCGCGTTGTAGCCTCGCAGGTTGATGTTGGCGATGCGGCCACGCAGACGCTCGAAGTAATCTGCGGGCACCTGCAGCGGCGGCACCGGCGAGTTCATCGGGTAGTACAGCATGAAGGGCTCGTCCTTGTGCTGCTCCATGAACGCCAGGGCCTGGTCGCGGAAGAAGAACATCAGGTACTGGTCGACGTCGACGATCTCGCCGTTGCGACGGATCTGGTTCAGGCCCTCGCGCGTCCAGGCGATGTCCTTGCCCTCGTCGTGGAAGTCCACCTTCAGACTGACCATGGCAGGATCGTCGATGCGCGTGTACTGCAAACTGGTGTTGCCGTAGAACACGACCGAATGGTCGAATCCGCGGTTCTGCGGCAGGAACTGCGGGCCATGCCCCAGGTGCCACTTGCCGATGACGCCGGTGGTGTAGCCCGCGGCCTTGAAGATCTCGCCGATGTTCTTCTCGGTCATCGGCACGCCGCGCCGCAGGAACTCCGCATCGCCCTGCAGCGGCGCGAGACTGCCGTCTTCCAGGCGCGCCTCACGCCGCTCGGGGAAGGCGCCGGAGGAGACCTGCTGCTCGAAGCCGAAACGCTGCTGATACCGGCCTGTGACGAGCCCCGCACGCGACGGGCTGCACAACGGCGCGGAGCTGTACCCGGCCAGGAAGGTCACGCCGTCGCGGCCGATGCTGTCGATGTGCTGCGTCTGCACCAGATCGTTGCCGTAGGCCGACGGGTCACCGTAGCCCATGTCGTCGGCTAGGATCACGAGGACGTTGGGTCGGCGCGTGCGCGGGCCGGCGGCAGCGGGGGTCGAGGGGTCTTGCATGGGTCGTGTCTCCTTCAGGTTCGAAGATGAATGAAATGGTCCACATCCGTGGTGGCACGTTCAGCATGGGCTCGCAACGTTTCTACCCGGAAGAGCGGCCGGTCAGATCCGTCACGGTGGACGACTTCTGGATAGACGCAGCGCCCGTGAGCAACGGGGACTTCGCGCGTTTCGTGCGCGACACCGGCTACAGGACCTGGTCGGAGCGCGAGCCGGTGTTGCTGCCGGACGGCCCGGCGCTCGGGTCGATGGTGTTCAGGCGCCCCATCGACATGCACCACACAGCCGACCCGTCGGCGTGGTGGTCCTTCGTGGAAGGAGCATGCTGGCATCGACCGCTCGGGCCCGGCAGCACGCTCGACGGGCTGGAGCAGCACCCGGTGGTCCACGTCGCCTACCCGGACGCCCTGTCCTTCGCCCACTGGGCAGGCAAGTCGCTGCCGACCGAGGCGCAATGGGAATTCGCCGCACGAGGTGGGCTCGAAGGCGCGGAGTACGCCTGGGGCCATACCCTCGAGCCGAATGGCGCGGTGCTGGCCAATTACTGGCAAGGTCTGTTCCCCCACGAGAACACACTGCAGGACGGCTGGGAGAGGACGTCGCCTGTGGGGGCTTTTCCGCCAAATGGCTACGGTCTGTTCGACATGATCGGGAATGTCTGGGAGTGGACCTGCACGCCGTGGCAGCGGCCTGCCACGACATCGGGCGACGGCTGCCACGCAGGAGGCTGCGCCAGCCTGGGTGGACAGGTGGCGGCGGACGCCGATCTGGCTCGCGTCATCAAGGGTGGATCGCACCTGTGCGCAAAGAACTACTGCCAGCGCTACCGGCCGGCAGCCCGCCATCCACAGGCGGGCGACTCTCCGACAGGCCACATCGGGTTCCGGTGTGTACGGCTGGCCGGTGCGGGCGACGCCGGCTGAACGCGCGCGGCCACCCCGGGTCATCCGGACCCTGGCGCGCCTGTGCTGGCACTGGCCTTGGCGTGTCGGTGCGAAGCTGCAGGTCTGTAGGCCCATGGGTAGCCGCGGCGGGTGGCGTGCGTGCCCCCGGATCTCGCGTACAAAGTATCAGCGCCAGCGCAAACCGACACAAACAAATGATTTCGGAAGATCTTCAATTTCCGATTGAAGGTGAACCATGTCCCTGACCCGATTCACCCTTCGACAGGTCGAAGTCTTCGCCGCGGTGGCCGACAGCCGTGGCTTCACCGCCGCCGCGCGGGCTCTCGGGCTGACCGTTCAGGCGGTCAGCCAATGCGTGGCGGATCTGGAGGCGGTGCTCGGCTTCCGGCTGTTCGACCGGTCCACACGCAACGTGACGCTGACCAGTTCCGGTAGCGGTTACCTCCCAGTGGCAAGGCAACTGCTGCGCCATGCCCGCGCCGCCGAAGAGGCGGCTGGCGAGTTGCGCAGCGGGTCGGCGGGCGTGGTGCGCGTCGGTGGCCCGCAGACGCTTGCGGGGCTCGTGCTGCCGCGGGCGGCGCGCGACCACCGACTGCTGCGTCCCAAGGTCACGGTGCGCATTCGCGACGTGCTCGTGGCGCGGCTGCCGCAAGCGGTGGCAGAGGGTGAAGTCGATCTCGCGCTGGGGCCTGACCTGTCGCCAGACGACCGGATCACCGCCAGCTCCGTCTGGCAAAGCGAGTGGGTGCTGTGGTGCGGCGCAGGCGATCTGGTGCCCGAGGACGCACAGGTCGTTCGCTGGGAAGACCTGCGGGGCGTGCCCATCGTCGCCGCAGGTCATGAAATCGAGCGCCGGCTCCTGTCCTGGCTGCCGGATGGTCGCGCCGCACGCCGTGCGGTCGAGGTCGTCGACCAGTTGACCACAGCGCTCGGGCTCGCATCCCAGGGACTGGCCGTGACACTGGCTCCGCGCTATGTCGGCGAACTCGCACGGCCCTTCGGCTTGCGCATGGTCCGGGTTTGCGAACCGAGCCGAGCCTGCGACATCTGGATGTACAGACACGCCTCACGCGCCCTGTCGCCCGCGGCGCAGGCATTCGCCATGCACCTGCACGAATGGCTGCCGCGATGGCACGCGATGCAGGAGTCGCCCTGACGGCGCACGCGGCGATCGCGCGCGTCACCGGACGAGAGCCGCAGCCTGCGCCCCGCCCTGTCCCTCTCGCGACAGTTCGCCCGCCACGGCGCGCAAGGACTCCTGCAACAGCTTGGCGGCCGGCAACAACGCCGCATCGTGCAAGGTGAACAAAGACAAGGGTCCGCGGATATCAGGCATGGCACAGGACACGCGCGCGACCAGCCCCCGACGGGCATAGTGGGCGGCCACATGCTCCGGCATCATCGCAAAACGCCTCTCGCTCAGCAGCATCTGCTGGATCACCAGCAGCGAGGCACACTCGATCACGTCCATCGGCAGACGCCCGGCGGCCGCGAGGAATGCGGTGTCGATGCCCATGCGCACAGGCACACCGCGCGGCGGCAGGATCCAGGGCTCGTCGACCAGTTGCCTAAGCGAGAAGCGCGGCCGGCGCCCATCGACGGCAATCCCGGTGACGATGGTGAAGCGCTCCTCGAGCAGCAGTTCAGGCTGAACATAGCCGGCGTGCGCCTCGACAAGGGCACGTCCGAGCACCAGATCGAGCGCGCCCGCACGCAGCGCCTGCATCAGCGCGTCCTGCGCTCCCTCGACGATTTCCACCGTCGTCGTCGGCGAGCACTGCTTGAAGCGTGACAGTGCGCGCGGCAACAGCACGCCGGCGATCGAGGCCGGCACGCCGATACGCACGCGCAGTCCGTGCCCGAGCCGGTGCTGGGCAAGGTCGTCGGCGATGGCATCGACATCGTGCAGCGCGCGCATGGCACGGGCCAGCGCCACCTGCCCTTCGGCCGTCAGCGTCATCCCGCGCGACGAACGCTCGAACAAGGCCCCTCCCAAGCGATGCTCCAGTTCCTGCAGCAGCCGGGTGGCCGCCGGCTGTGTCATCTGCAGCAGCGCCGCAGCGCGCCGCAGGTTACCCACCTCTGCGACCGTGCGCAGCAGCAGCAGCTGTCGCAGGCGCAGACGCCCTGCCAGCGCAGGCACCGCGCGTCGCGAAACGGGAACCACTGCATCGGTGGCCGGTACGTTATCGGAAGTCATATCGTCGGATGCCATTTCATCATTGGACAGGCCTGTCGGTGCCGGCGTAGGATCGAACGGACGCGACCCTCCGCGCCACTGGAACCGCCGACATGATGCGAGATCACTACTTTCCCAATACCGAAGCACTGGCCCCGGACGAGATGCGCATCATCGCCCTGGGCACTGGCCGACCCTTCCTGAGGCCCTCACAGGCGAATGCAGGGTGGGTGATCGAACTGGGCAACGGCGACAAGTTCATGTTCGACTTCGGCTTCGGCACACAGATGCGGTTCTCCGCGCTGGAGATTCCCTACCAGGACATGACGGCGTACTTCGCCACGCATCTGCACACCGATCATGTAGGCGACTTCGCGCAGATCTGGATCGGCAGCTGGGCAGGCGGGCGCACCCGGCCTTTGCAGATGTACGGGCCTTCCGGCCCCGTGACGAAGTACGGATTCAGGCACTTCGCGCAGCGCCAGATGGAGTCGTACGCCTGGGACACCGACACCCGCATGGGCTTCCTTCCCGCCGTGGGGGCACAGGTGGAGGTGCACGAATTCGACTACTCGAAGACCCAGGTCATCTACGAGCACAACGGCGTGCGCATCAGCAGCTTCCCGGCCGTGCACATCTACGACGGCCCGGTGAGCCTGAAGCTCGAGTGGAACGGCCTGACCTTTGTCTATTCGGGAGACACCACCCCCAGCGAGTTCATGGTCGAGAACGCCGCCGGAGCCGACGTGCTGGTACACGAGACCTTCAACACGGTCGGGCAGTTGATGGAGCGCTCCGGCTACGACGAACGCACCGCGCGTGGCGTGGGCACGATCGCGCACTCGGACCCGGCCGAAGCGGGTGAGGTGTTCGCGCGCTGCGCACCACGGCTGGCAGTGGCCTTCCACTTCTTCAACGACTTCGACACCGCGCGCGAGATGGAGCAGCAGGTGCGCACGCGCTACACAGGCCCACTGGTGCTCGCACGCGACATGATGGTGTTCAACGTCACGGCCAGCGCCATCACGACGCGGATGACCGTTGCTGCCGATGACGTCTGGCCCAACAAGGAGCGCCACGACGAGTTCCGCCAGGCCGAACGTCGCGAACGCATGAAGATGTCGCGCTGGCTGGCGGACCGTCAATTGTTCCCGAAGTTCTGAGGAGGGTCGGGGCGAGGCCACATCAGCGCCGTGACCGCCCCCCCGATGCGCCATCACCACGCCATCACCGTGCCGACAGCGCGTCCGATCGCGCCTCACCCCCCGAACAGCACCCGCGCCTCGGCCGCCACCGCTTCGGCCAGC
>JBMTXX010000057.1:0-16522 GCA_049453935.1 Rubrivivax sp. | reverse complement strand
CCCTCGCGTTGCCGGCGCTACCATGCCGCATGACTCGAGACGACCCCGAAGATGCAGCCGACGCCCTGCACGAACCCAGACTGTGGCGCGACAACGGATGGACGGCACGCGTCATCAAGAACAACGATGACGAAGGCTGGGCGGTGGAGATGACCCGCCAGGGGGAGGCCGAACCGGCGCTGGTCGGTCCCTGGACCATGGGCCGCGACAAGAAGAACCCCAAGCCGCTGGACAGCGCGGCTTTCAACACCCTGGTCAAGACGGCGTCCGAGGTGATTCGTCGGCACGAGCAGCACCTCCATGCCCGGCTCCACAAGCAGTTCGTCGTCGACGGTGCTGACGGCCGCATCACGGTCATGCTCGACATCGTTCCCGATGACGACGACCCGCACGCCTGGCTGTCTGCCGTCGATGCCTTCGGCGCGGAACTCGCTCGCTGCCGCGTGCCGCCGACCTTCGCGCTCAACGCCGCGCGTGCAGCCGATTGGGTGACGGCTGGCTTTGCCCGACCCGGATGAATCGGGTCGCGGGTCGCTCTCGCCAGGGACCGGCCTCAGCCTGGTGGCCGCAGTCCGTCCAGCCCCGGGGTCTCCGGCGGGCCCAGTCGCATCAGCGTCAGGCGCAAGGTCTCGACATTCTTCTCGTCCTGCGCCGAGGCCATGGCATCGAGCAGCACGTCGCGGATCTCGGCGCTCGTCACGAGTTCCATGTCCCAGTCGGGGAAGAGCCGCTCGCGCACCTCTTCGCTTTCGCTCAGGATCACGACCTGGCGATGGCGGGGGTCGGCACGGATGCGGTCCATCAAGGGGACGATGTGGGCGCGCGGGCCTTCGATCCACTGGAAGAAGACGCCGCCGCCGAACACCAGCATCCCGGTGATGCCCAGCCCCGGGTTGGCCGCGTGGGCCTTTTCGACGATGCGCGCCACCGTGTGTTCGTCCACGCCTTCCGACGCCAGACTGCAGTAGACGGTCTGGTGCAGGGGTTGCAGCGGGTGGGCTGGTCTGTCCGGTTCAGGGCCAGCGCTTCGTGCGGGGCGAGGGACGCTCATGAGGCGGGTCTCCGATGGGTGCCACGCTGCGGTAGCGCATATGCGCAACGCGATCCGGTCAGGGTAGCGCAGCCACCTTCAGCGCGCAGCGCATAGGGTCAAACCGCTGCATGTACTTCCGGTCGGCGTGCCCGACACGGTCGTTCGGCGTGGGGTGATCGCAGCGGGCTCGTCAATGCGAGGCAGCCCGCCGGCTCTTTCACGTTGCCAGCAGGTGACCGGTCTTGACCAGGATGGTGCAGCCTTCGCGGCTGAAGGGCGTGTGCTCGCTCAGGTGCGGGCTGCGCAGCCAGGTGCCGGCCGGATAGCGGCCGTGCTCGTCCTCGAACACGCCGTCGAGCACATAGATCTCTTCGCCGCCGTAGTGTCGATGCCGCTGGAAGTAGGTGCCGGGCGCCCAGCGAACGAAGGCCGTGTGCCGCGCCCCGAAGGCCTGCACGGGCAGCACCGACAGACCTGGGACCAGGCCGGGCCGCCAGGCCCCGTGGCGGCTGTCGACGACGACCCGGCCGGCATCCTCCGGCTCGAGGTGGCGCAGTTTCACGAAAAGTACGCAGCCGGGCGCCGAGCGCGGCGCGTGCGCCGAGCCTGGCGGGTTCTTGATGAAGGTGCCGGCGCCGTAGCAGCCGGTCTCGTCGGCGAACTCACCTTCCAGGACCAGCAACTCCTCCCCCAGTTCGTGTGTGTGGGTCGGAAAGGCCGAGCCCGGGTCGTAGCGGACGATGGACGTGGCGCGCGCGACCTCACCACCGTCGCGCTCGACCATCCGCCGGTGCACACCCGGGCTGGGGGCCGCCACCCAGGGCAGCGAGGTCGTGTCGACGCAGGCGCGCTGGCCCAGATCGGCGTGGATCTGAAGATGGGTCATGCCGCCCCCTGCGTATTGACGTACACCGCGTACAGCGAATGGCTGGCCGCCATGAACAGGCGGTTGCGCCTGGCCCCGCCGAAGCAGACGTTGGCGCAGCGCTCGGGCAGGTGGATGTGGGCGACGGCCAGGCCCTCGGGCGTGAAGACGCGCACGCCGTCCAGCGGTGCGGGATCGGCTCCGGGTGAGCCGTCGCTGCCCCAGCCACACCACAGGTGACCGGTCGTGTCCACCGCAAAGCCGTCGATGGCGCCCGGGCCCTGCGCGTCGACGGCCAGGCGGCGGTTCGACAGGCGCCCGTCGTCGCCGACGTCGTAGGCCCAGATCAGCCGGTGCGGCCTGGCGCGGCTCTCCACCACATACAGCGTGCGTTCGTCGGGCGAGAAGGCCAGGCCGTTGGGGCCGGCCAGATCGGTCAGCATCACCTCCAGGCGCCCGGTGTGGGGGTCCAGCCTGAACACGCCCTGGAAAGGCAGTTCCTGCTCGGCAGGCTCGCCCTCCCACCAGCCGTGCAGGCCGAAGGGCGGATCGGTGAACCAGATGCTGCCGTCGCGCGCGCAGACGATGTCGTTGGGAGAGTTCAGTCGCCGGCCCTCGTGGCGATCGGCCAGGACGGTGACGCTGCCGTCGTACTCGGTGCGCGTGATGCGCCGACCCAGGTGTTCGCAGGTCAGCAAGCGGCCCTGCCGGTCGCGCGCCAGCCCGTTGGCGTGTTGCGAGGGCTGGCGGAAGACGCTGACCGCACCCGATGTCTCGTCCCAGCGCAGGATGCGGTTGTTGGGGATGTCCGACACCAGCAGGTAGCGCCCGTCGCCGAACCACACCGGCCCCTCGGCCCAGCGCATGCCGGTGGCGAGCTGCTCTACCGTCGTGCTGAACACGCGCAGCCTCAGGAACGACGCATCGAGCACCTCGATCGCCGGGTCGGGATAGCGCGCGCTGGGCACATGGGGCACGCGCCATTCGCTGCCCATGGCGGTCGAGGGGCCGGTGGAAGGGGTCATGTCGTCGTCCTCGGTGGCGGGCGGGCTCGGCCTCTGAGCTTTCAGTCCGACGGGCCCATCTTCACGAAGGCGCCGCCCTGGAAGATGGCGGCCGGGTCGCGCCGGTCGATCACGGGTTGCCTGGCTTCCAGTTCGGCGCGGAAGGCATCGGCGCTGTCCTGCGGGCGGTAGCCGATGTGCGCGGCCGGGGTGTTGTCCCAGAAGCGGGTGCGGTTGTCGCTGAAGCCGTAGATCACCGTGTGGCCGACGATCGGCGCGGTGAGCGACGCCACGATCAACCGCTCGGTGTCGTCGAAGCTCATCCAGGTGGCGAGCATGCGCCGGTCGCGCGGCGCCGCAAAGGACGAGCCGATGCGCAGGCTGACCGTTTCCACGCCGTGGCGATCCCAATAGAGCTGCGCCAGGTTCTCGCCGAAGGCCTTGGACAGGCCGTAGAAGCCGTCGGGGCGCACCGGATCCTTCGGGCTGACGACCTGGTCCTGGCGGTAGAAGCCGGTGACGTGGTTGGAGCTGGCGAAGACGATGCGCGGCACCCGGTTGCGCCGCGCGGCCTCGTACAGGTTGACCATGCCGACGATGTTGCTCGGCAGGATGCGATCCCAGGGCTGCTCATTGGAGACGCCACCCATGTGCACCACCGCGTCCACCCCTTCCAGCAGGCGCATCATGGCGTCCGCATCGGCCAGGTCGGCGAGCATGATTTCCTCGCCGGGGCCGGCCTCGCCGAAGTCCGAGCGGTGGCTCAGGCGCAGCGTGTGGCAGTAGGCCTTCAGGCGCGGGCGCAGTTCGCGGCCCAGGTGCCCGGCCGCGCCGGTGAGCAGCAGACGGTTGATGCGCAGGGAGGAAGCGGGTTCGGTCAGCATCGTCGACAGGCCTCAATGAGGAGGGCAGGGGGGACACGCCGCCGGCCGCGGCAGTGCTTGATCGGGGCACAGGTTTGCCTCGACAATCCCGCGGATGGCGGCATGGAGATCAGTTGTCATACAACTGCACGTGTCGATTCTAGGGCAGCGTGCGGCGGTCTGGGGCTTCTGACCGTCGTGCCACATCGAAGCGGGGTCATGGATCTGATCGAGGAGCAGTCGGAGGGTGGCCAGGGCCTGCCACGGCGCCCGCGCAGCATGGCGCTGGCGCTGGCCGACGAGCTCGCCGCGCGCATCCGTGACGGCCGCCTGGTGGCGGGGCTGAAGCTGCCGACCGAAGCCGGGCTCATGGCCGAGCACGGCGTCAGCCGCACCGTGGTGCGTGAGGCCCTGTCGCAACTGCAGGCCGCCGGGCTGGTGCGTACACGCCACGGCATCGGCACGTTCGTCCTCGGCCCGCCGACCGAAGAGGTGTTCCGCGTCGATCGCCAGCAACTCGAGACGCTGCGCGAAGTGATCGCGCTGCTCGAGTTGCGCATCTCCGTCGAGACCGAGGCGGCCGCGCTCGCCGCGCAGCGGCGCACGGGCGAGGACCTGCGGGCGATGCGATCGGCGCTCGACGATTTCGCCCGCGCGCTGGACGAGGGCAGGGACGCCGTCGAGGCTGATTTCCGCTTCCATGCCGGTGTCGCGAGGGCGACGCACAACCCGCATTTCGTGGCCTTGTTGTCGACGATGGGGCCGCGCATCATCCCGCGCGCACGCTTGCACCGAGAGGTGCCCGACCTGCCGGCAGGACCAGCTGGCACCGGCGCCGCCGGCCAGCGCCCCGCTCAGCCGGCCCGGGCCGAGGGCGTTGACGCCGTCATGGCGGTGGCGGTGGCGCGCCTGGCCTACCTGCGGCGCGTGCATGCCGAGCACGAGAGCATCCACGACGCCATCGCGGCGGGCGATGCGGAGGCGGCGCGTGCGGCGATGCGCACGCACCTGGTCAACAGCCGAGAGCGCCGCCGCCGTGCGGCCGCGCAGGCGCAGGACGACGCCAGTGGGCCGCTGCCGCCGTCCGCTTCCGGCCTGTCGTCCCCCGAGATCCAGGCTGCCCACGCCCCGGCCTCCCCCTGAGGCCATGTTGTACGATGACTGATTTGATGGCTTGACCGCACCTGCGGGTTCCCCACGATGTCTGCAAGCGCCACCCCCACCGTCGCCCGCCTCGAGGCCATCCCCGTGGCCGGCCGCGACGGCATGCTGATGAACCTGTCGGGGGCGCACGGCCCCTTTTTCACCCGCAACCTGCTGATCCTGACCGACAGCGCCGGCCGCACCGGCGTGGGCGAGGTCCCGGGGGGGCAGGCGATCCTGAAGACGCTGCAGGACGCGGCCGACATCGTGGTCGGCCAGCCCATCGGTCGCTGGCAGGCATTGCTGCGCGAGGTGCGCGAGCGTTACGCTGACCGCGACGCCGGCGGCCGCGGGCTGCAGACCTTCGACCTCCGCACCACCATCCACGCAGTGGCGGCGCTCGAGTCGGCGCTGCTCGATCTGCTGGGCCAGCACCTGGGCGTGCCGGTGGCCGCACTGCTGGGTGAGGGCCAGCAGCGCGAGGCGGTCGAGATGCTGGGCTACCTGTTCTTCGTCGGCGACCGCACGAAGACCGACCTGCCCTACCTGGCCCCGGCCGACGAACCCGAAGAGGCCGACGGCTGGCGCCGCGTGCGCCACGAGACCGCGCTGACGCCCGAGGCCATCGTGCGCCAGGCCGAGGCCGCGCACGCGCGCTACGGCTTCAACGATTTCAAGCTCAAGGGCGGCGTGCTCGCCGGCGAGGCCGAGGTCGAGGCCGTGCGCGCGCTGCACGAGCGCTTTCCGCAGGCCCGCGTCACGCTCGACCCCAACGGCGGCTGGCTGCTGAAGGACGCGGTGCGCCTGATGCGCGACCTGCACGGCGTGCTGGCCTATGCCGAAGACCCTTGCGGTGCCGAGGGCGGCTTCTCGGGCCGCGAGGTGATGGCCGAGTTCCGCCGCGCCACCGGGCTGCCCACGGCCACCAACATGGTGGCCACCGACTGGCGGCAGATGGTGCATTCGCTGGTGCTGCAGTCGGTGGACATTCCGCTGGCGGACCCGCACTTCTGGACGCTCTCGGGCTCGGTGCGGGTGGCGCAGACCTGCCGCGACTTCGGCCTGACCTGGGGCTCGCACTCCAACAACCACTTCGACGTCTCGCTGGCCATGTTCACCCACGTGGGCGCCGCCGCGCCCGGGCGCGTGACCGCGATCGACACGCACTGGATCTGGCAGGACGGGCAGCGCCTGACCAAGCAGCCGCTGAAGATCGAAGGCGGCCTGGTGCAGGTGCCCAAGGCACCGGGCCTGGGCATCGAGCTCGACATGGACGAGGTGCGCAAGGCCCATGCCTTGTACCTGCAGCACGGCCTGGGCGCGCGCGACGACGCCGTGGCCATGCAGTACCTGATCCCCGGCTGGCGCTTCGACCCGAAGCGCCCCTGCATGGTGCGTTGAGGGCCGCCCCCGCCCCCGCACACGCCTCGCACCGGACGACTTCCGCCACCCTCCACACGACAGGGCCGACCCCGATGACCACCTCTGCCTACACCCCTATCCCCAACACCTTCCGCCAGGCGCTGCAGGCCGACCGCACGCTGCTGGGCTGTTGGGTGTCCCTGGCCAGCCCCATCGCCACCGAGGTCATGGGCCTGGCCGGTTTCGACTGGCTGCTGCTGGACGCAGAGCACGCGCCCAACGACGTGCTGACGCTGATCCCCCAGTTGATGGCCTTGAAGGACAGCCCCAGCGCCCCGGTGGTGCGTCCGCCCTGGAACGACGCCGTGCTGATGAAGCGTCTGCTCGACGGTGGCTTCGTGAACTTCCTGATCCCGATGATCGACACGGCGCAGCAGGCGCGTGACGCGGTGGCGTCCACCCGCTACCCGCCTCAGGGTATTCGCGGTGTGTCCGTGTCGCAGCGCGGCAATCGCTACGGCGCGGTGACGGATTACTTCAAGGTCGCCAACGACCACGTCACCGTCCTCGTGCAGATCGAGACCCGTGCGGCCGTGGCGGCGGCGGCCGAGATCGCGGCCGTGGACGGCGTCGACGGCGTGTTCATCGGCCCGTCGGACCTGGCCGCCGCCTACGGCCACCTCGGCAACCCCAGCCATCCGGAGGTCCAGGCCGCCATCGCCCAGGTGCACGAGGCGGTGCGCACCGTCGGCAAGCCCACCGGCATCCTCGCGCCGGCGGAAGCCGACGCGCGACGCTATCTGGCCATGGGCATGCGCTTCGTCGCGGTGGGCAGCGATCTGGGCGTGCTGCGCACGCAATCGAAGGCGCTGGCCGACAAGTTCCGCGACGCTGCCGGCCCCGGGCTGGCGGCGCAGTACTGATTCTCTCGACCCTGCAAAGAGGATTCACGACATGACCACGACCCCCTTGCGCCTGGGCTTCATCGGCCTGGGCATCATGGGCACGCCGATGGCGGGCCACCTGCGCGCCGCCGGCCACGAGCTCTACGTCCACACCCGCAGCCAGGTGCCCCAGGCCCTGCTCGACGCCGGAGCGGTGGCCTGCGCGAATGCCGCCGAGGTGGCGCGCCGTGCCGACATCGTCTTCACGATGGTGCCTGACACGCCCGATGTCGAGAAGGTGCTCTTCGGTGCCGGCGGTGTCGCCGAAGGCCTGGCAGGCAACGGCCAGGGCAAGGTCGTCGTCGACATGAGCTCGATCTCGCCGATCGAGACCAAGGCCTACGCCGCCAAGATCGCCGCGCTCGGTGCCGACTACCTCGACGCGCCGGTTTCCGGCGGTGAGGTGGGCGCCAAGGCCGCCAGCCTGACCATCATGGTCGGTGGCGAGACCGCCGCGTTCGAGCGCGTATGGCCCCTGTTCCAGTTGATGGGCAAGAACATCACCCACGTGGGCGGTGTCGGCGCCGGGCAGACGACCAAGGTGGCCAATCAGATCATCGTGGCGCTGAACATCGCCGCCGTCAGCGAGGCCCTGGTCTTCGCCAGCAAGGCCGGCGCCGACCCGGCCAAGGTGCGTCAGGCGCTGATGGGCGGCTTCGCCTCCAGCCGCATCCTCGAGGTGCACGGCGAGCGCATGATCAAGCGCACCTTCAACCCGGGCTTTCGCATCAAGCTGCACCAGAAGGACCTGAACCTCGCGCTGCAGGGCGCTCGTGCAATGGGCGTGGCGCTGCCGCAGACGGCCAGTGCCGCGCAGTTGATGCAGGCCTGCGCCGCCCACGGCCTGGCCGAGATGGACCACTCTGCACTGGTGCGTGCGCTGGAACTGATGGCCGGGCACGAGGTGGCGCAGGGGTGAGCCCGAGCGGCCTCCCGGACCCGAGACTTGGGCCAGGGGGCTGCTGAGCCGGCCGTTGGTCAGGCCGGCGCCGGCTTCAGGTTCCCGCTTTTGCGGCTTTCAGCGCATTGATGCCCGTGCGCAGGCTGTCTTGAAGCAGGCCGGTATCGTAGCTGTACGAGATCATCCGGAACCCTCGGCGCTGCCAGTCATGAGCCGTGTCGAGCGTTGGCGCCATGCAGGCGGCCGTTTTTCCGAGCGCCGCGCATGTCTTGGTCAGCCGGTCGATCGTCGACTGGATCTCGGGACGATCGAATTGGGCAGGTATGCCCAGCGACAGGGACAGGTCGAACTGGCCGAGATGCCCCCCGTCGATGCCGTCCACTTCGAGGATGCTCTCCATGTTCTGAGCCCCCTCACGTGTCTCGATCATCGCCAGCACGAAGGTGCGTTCGTCAGCGCCTCGCATCTTCTGTGCAACGTCGCCGGGGGCGTAGTCGTCGTGGGCCCCCCCGAACATGGCCCCACGTCTGCCACGTGGCGGGTATCGTGTCCAACGCACGAGCTCCTCAGCCTCTTCACGTGAGCCGACCATCTGGAACATCAGTCCCATGGCACCGATATCGAGCAATTGCGAGACAGCTTCATAGGTCTTGGCAGGGGGGCGCACGATGGGTACGAGCCCGATGCCGCGACAGTAGGCAAACTGTGCCTTCATGTCAGCCATCGTGAAGCCGCTGTGTTCCATGTCGTACAGCGCAAACTCGGCGCCGGCGGCGACCAGTGCCGCTGGCAGGCCTGGGCTTCCGAATTCAAATACCATCGTCCCGTAGACCGATCCTCCGGCGGCGAGCTTTTCCTTGACCGGATTGTTCCTCATGCTTGCTCCTGAAAATGGGGTGATGCCGTATCGACGCTGGCATTGATCTCAAGCGTCCGCCAGGGCGGTCAGGCAGTCTTCATCTGCCGGCTCCAATGCCCGGAAGTCGCGCGCAGCGAGATACTCCGGTCGGCGAAAGGCTGTGCCGCAGTTGTCAACTGTGCATACATTGAGATAGAGGATCACGCGCTTGAGTGGCGTGATGTTCACCGTGGACCCGTGCACCACCTGCATGTTCATGAAGACGACCGACCCTGCCGGTCCGGTGATGTGCTCGAGCCCGTAGCGCGAGATCAACTCCGACATGCGCGCCATCGTGATGTCGTACCGATACTTCGATGCGCGGTCCCGATCCTCAGCCTCGGTCTCGGTACTGGCTTCAGAGACGACACCTTCGACGTGTGATCCCGGGATCGCCATCAGCGGGGCGTTGAATTCGTTCACGTCGTTGAGGAAAACCGCGACCATGATGCCGTCGGGACGTGGGACACCATCGACGCGATGATAGGTACCGAAATCCTGATGCCAGTTGACGATGGCCCCGCCAGTCTGCTTCGCATTGACACGTGATTGATGCACGTAGACCTGCTTGCTCATCAACTGTTCGCAAATACCCAAGAGCTTCGGATGCCGGGCCAGGGTAGCCAATCTTGGATCGAGCAGATGCATGCCGTAGATGACATGTGGCAGACCGTTGCGCTCCCGCATGACCTGCGGACCGTCCATGCCCGTCACCCGATTCGTCGCCGAATTCAGTACGTCGACCTCCTGGCTGTTCAGAAGCGCAGGCACACAGATATAGCCCTTCTGGCGATACTCCTGAGCGAGTTCCGGGCTGATGTGTTGGTTCATCGAGGTCTCCTTCATGTGTTTGATTGCGTGGCTGCCGCAGGCAAGTCCGCATGGTGGTGGCATGCCATCCAGTGGCCGGGTTCGCGCTCGATCATGGCGGGCTCTGCGGAGCGACATTCACCGCTCGCCCACGGGCAACGAGTACTGAAGCGGCAGCCCGGGGGAGGGTGGGCCGGATCCGGAATCTCGCCCGCCAGCGGCGTCGAGTCACGGACCTGGTCTGGGTCGGGAATCGGAATGGCATCCACCAGTGCCCGCGTGTAAGGATGCAGTCTGGCGCTGTGGAGCCGAGCCTTCGGCAAGATCTCCATCACCTTGCCGAGATAAAGAACCACGATGCGATCACACGCATGTTCCACGATCGCAAGGTTGTGAGAAATGAACAGAAAGGCCAGATTCTGTTCTCGCTGGATATCCATCAGCAAGTTGACCACCTGCGCCTGTATCGAGACATCCAGTGCAGAGACGGGCTCGTCCAGCACGATAAACCGCGGCCGGACGGAAATGGCGCGCGCAATGCCTATGCGTTGTCGCTGTCCACCACTGAACTGGTGTGGGTACTTTTCGAGGTCCCGAGCGTGCAGGCCGACTCGCTCGAGTGCGCGTACTGCCTGATCCTGGAGGTCTGCGCGTTTGGTTTGTCCGAGGTTGCGCAGCGGCTCCGTGATGATCTCGAACACTCGGTGACGGGGGTTCAACGCATCGTAGGGGTCCTGGAAGACCACCTGCGTGTGGCCCCTGAGCATCTCGAACGCTCTGGGTCCGCGAGGCAACTCGTTGCCGTCTAGCAGGATCTGTCCAGATGTCGGCGTCAACAGGCCCAACATCAACTGCCCGACGGTCGACTTTCCGGAACCTGATTCCCCCACCAGTCCGACCGATTCGCCGGAGGCGACCGCGAAACTGACCCCATCGACGGCTCTCACGGCCTGGCGACGGTTGGTCCATGTCCATGACCCGCCGGTCCTGAAGTGCTTGTGCAGGTCGCGCAACTCGATCATGGGCGGGTCCCCTGCCGTGAGTCTTGCGCTGCTTGGACCGGACATCGGTGGTGGAAGGGCATGCCGATGTCCACCACCTGCGGTTCGGATGCATGGCAACTTGGCATCGCCTGCAGGCAACGCGGTGCAAAGGCGCATCCTGCGGGCAGTGCCAGGAGGTCTGGAGGTTGTCCAGGCATGGCTGTCAAGCTGGGCCTGGGTTGGCCAAAAACCGGGTTTGATCCAAGCAGGCCCCTTGTGTAGGGGTGGCATGGTCGCTTGAACAGTTCTCTCGTACGGTTGTACTCGACGATTTTTCCTGCGTACATCACCGCCACTGAATCGCACAGTCGTGCAACGACACCAAGATCATGGGTGATCAGGATGATGGACGTCCCGTGATCACGGCGAACCTGCCTGAACAGTTCCAGAATCTGTGCCTGGATCGTGACGTCCAGCGCGGTCGTCGGCTCGTCCGCAATGAGCAGGTCCGGCTCGCACATCAACGCCATGGCAATGGCGATGCGCTGCTTCATCCCACCGCTCAACTGGAAGGGATAACTGCGCGCAACACGCTCGGGCACTGGCAGACGGGTTTCGGCCAGCAAGGACAGCATGCGTGACCGTGCATCCTGCCCGGCGTGTTTGCGGTCGGGATGGAAGCGCAGCGTCTCGAGCATCTGCGAACCCACGGTGAACACCGGGTTCAGCGCGGTGCTCGGGTTCTGCGTCACCATCGCGATGCGGGCGCCGCGCATGCTGCGCATCGAGGGCTCGTCCAGCGTCATCAGATCCTGACCGCCAAAGGACACCCGCCCCTCGCTGTGGTGCAGTTGCGACGGTGGAATCACCCTGAGGATGGACTGCGCCAGGACACTCTTGCCTGAGCCCGACTCCCCGACGATGCCCAGGATCTCGCCGCGTTCGAGGTGCAGATCGATGCCGTCGACGGCGCGGACCACCCCGCGTCGAGTCGCGAAGTGCGTCCTGAGGCCTTTGATGTCGAGCAGTGGAGAACCGGCGCTGGGGTTGTTCACCGCACGGCCCTCGGATCGGTGCGCAGGCGCAACCAATTGCCGGCGTAGTTCACGCAGAGCACCACGATGAAGATCGCGATGCCAGGGAACAGCGACGTCCAGTAGGCGATATTGATGTACTTGCGCCCGTCCGCAAGCATGGCTCCCCACGAAGGCGTGGGCGGCTGCACCCCAAGACCCAGGAAACTCAGTCCGGATTCGAAGATGATCACCTTGCCGATGTCGAGCGTGACCAGAACGATGACCGAATTCGTCACGTTGGGCAGCAGATGACGCCAGAACAGAATGGGCCAGGGCGTCCCACTCACTCTTGCGAAGCGGACGAAGTCACGGTCACGCAGACGGGCTGTTTCTGTCCGCACGAGCTTGGCGTAGGCGACCCAGTTGGTGATCGCAATCACGAGAATGACGTTGGTCAGGCTCGGCCCCAATGCGCCGATCAACGCAATGGCGAGCAGGATGAAGGGAATGGATACCTGGATATCCGACAAGCGCATCAGAAATGCGTCAACCCATCCACCCACATAACCTGCCACGAGCCCGATGGCCACACCAAACACGCCCGAAAGTCCGACAGCGCACAACGACACGAGCAGTGACACCCTGGCGCCGGCCATCAAGTTGCTCAGGACATCCTGACCCAGCGATGTCGTGCCCAGCAAGTGAGTCGCAGTGCCGTCCTCATGCCAGGCGGGCGGCTTGAGCGTATTGGCCAGGTTCTGTTGCTGCGGATCGTGCGGCGCGATCGCGCCGCCGAATACCCCTGCAAGCAGAAACAGCACCAGCACGACCAAGGCGAAGCCGAACTGAAGTCCGAGCGGTCGGTGTGTGGTGGGTGTCACTGGGCGACTCGCAGCCGCGGATCGAGCACGAACTGCATCAGATCACTGAGCAGCTGGATCACCACGAAGGCCATCGACAGCAGCAGGGTGATGCCTTGGACGACCGGATAGTCACCGCCACTGGCAGACTGCACCAGCAGCCGACCGATGCCGGGCCAGGAGAAGACGGTCTCCGTGACCACGGCCCCTGCAAGCAGGGTGACGAATTGCAGCGAGATGATCGTCAGCAGACCCGGAAACACGTATTTCATGCAGTGTGAGAGCAGGATGACCCGCGGTGGAGCGCCTTTCAGCACGGATGTGCGTACGAAGTCCTCGCCCAGAGCCTCCAGAAGCGTCGAGCGAGTCATGCGCGAAATCACCGCTGTCGAGTACAGCCCCAAGGTGATGGCCGGCAGCACGAGCGACAGCCCACCCGACCGTCCTGACGTCGGCACCCACTGCAACTCCACTGCGAAGAGCCAGATCAGCATGATGCCTACCCAGAACGTGGGGGCCGCCATGCCTGACAGGGCAATCAACTCCACGCTCCGATCCCAGGCACTGCCCGGGCGCACCGCCGAAAGGACCCCAGATCCCACCCCCAGGACGATGGCAATCAGCATCGCCGCTGCGGCCAGTTCCAGCGTCGCCGGCAATCGCTCCAGCACCAGACTCGTCACGGGGACGTGGTAGCGGTAGGACTCACCGAGGTCGCCCTGCAGCGCCCGTGCCATGAAATGGCCGAAGCGCTCCAGTGCAGGGCGGTCCAGCCCCAGCGCGACCCGGAAAGCTTCCCTGTCTTCAGCTGATGCTTCGGGAGGCAGCAGCAGATGGACGGGATCTCCGATCAGGTAGGTGATCGCAAAGACGATGATTGCGATGCCCAGGATGCAGATGATCGCCTGGAGGATGCGCTCCAGCAGATAGCCGGCACCCGGCATATCACTTCTCTACGCTGGCCGTCCAGAACTTGTAGACGTTGTCACCGGCTTGGGGCTTCCAGTTCACGCGGTCACGCATGCCGAAGAGGATCTTGCTTTCCCACAGGAAGACGTGGGACGCATCGTCGTACATGGCACGGTCGATTTTCTGGAAGTGCGCGTCACGGTCCTTCTGGTCCGTGATCTTCAGCGATTCGTCGATCAGCTTGTCGACGGCCTCATTGCTGTAGAAGGACCAGAACGCCTTGGTGTGCACACCGAAGATCATCAGCCCTTCAGGGTCGAAGACGGTATTGCCGAAGGCCTGATAGCTGATCGGATAGTACTTCTTGCGCAGGTCGCCCACCCACTTGGCGGAATCCCAGAGGTTCAGGTTGACGTCGACACCCACAGCCTTCAATTGGCTCGCGATGGCCAGGGAGATGTCACGGTCCAGCGTGTACCGGCCGACGGAGCTGTACATGTCCACCTTGAAGCCGTTCGGGTACCCTGCTTCGGCCAGGATGCGCCGCGCGAGTGCAGGGTCGTAGGCATAGGGCCTCATCTTCGGGTCAACGGCGGAGACCGAGGGCGCGAGCGCACCGGGGATCATGACCGCCTGGCCCTTCAGCACGTTGTCGATGATCGCCTGTTTGTCGATGGCATGGTTCAGCGCGATGCGCACCTTCTGCTTGAGCAGAGGGCTGTCCTTGGCTCCGTCCTTGATATTGAGAACGAGCCAGTAGATCTCGCCACTCGGGTGCGAAAGCGTCTTGACCCCGCGTATTGCGCTGATCCTGTCCAACAGAGGAGGCGGCATCTCGGCAACGATGTCGGCCTCGCCCGTCTGCAGCATGCCGAGTCGAACGGCGTCCTCCGGCACGGTACGCAGCACGAGCGATCGAATCTTCGGGACCCATCCCCAGTGGCTGTCGTTGGCCTGCATCTCGATCTGCTCGCTGATGGTGCGAGACACGAACTTGAACGGGCCGGTGCCGACGGGCCGACGCGCGAAGCCTTCCTCGCCCACCGACTGCACATAGTTCTTGGGAACGATCCAGCCGGCAAAGGCCAGCTTTTTCAGGAAGATCGCGTCGCGTTCCTTCAGTCGCAGCGCAACCTTGTTGGCATCGAGGATTTCGACCCGATCGATGGTCTTGATGTAGGCCAGCAGCGGGTTCTTGGTCGCCGGGCTCGTGGCGCGTTCGATCGAGAACTTCACGTCCTCGGCGGTCATCGGCGTGCCGTCGTGGAACTTGACACCCTTCCTCAAATTGAACGTGTAAGTCAGTCCATCGGAAGAGACGTTGTACGACTCCGCCAATCCAGGAACCAGTTCAGCCTTGTCGTTGCGCAGGACAAGGCCCTCGAACATGTTGCTGTTGAACAGGTAGTTGTAGCGCGTATTGCCCTTGTGAGGGTCGAGCGTGGCAGGTTCCGCGGGCAGCGCGACGGTCAATTTTCCTGCTGGCTGTGCACTGGCCCCAATGGGGAGGGCCAGGAACAATGCGGCCGTCACGGCACAGGCCAGACGTGAGTACGTGGCTTTCATGAGGTCTCCTCGTATCGTTATCGGATCAGCCTGCCGTCCGTCCCCTCCATCGGGGGCTTGGTGGGCCCTGACTGGCTGAACCCATGCTAGCCGGCGGGTCCGGGGGCGTCAAGCAAGTCGGGCCTGCAGTCTTGTTTCACCGATCCAGGCCTGTCCTTGATACGCGGCGCGTTCAAGGCGATGATGGTGGAAACGACATGGTGAAGGTCGCCTGCCGATGAACGGGGGCGACAACCGGAGGAGACTTATGCTGAGCATCCAACCCCTGGACGCCGCCTGCGGTGCGCAGGTGCGTGGGGTCGACCTTGCGCGCGACCTGTCCGACGATTTGATGCGCTCCTTGACGCAGGCGCTCTATGCCCACCGTGTCCTGATCATCAAGAACCAGCACCTCGAAAAGGCCGATTACTACCGCTTCGGCGAGCAATGGGGGCAGCCGATTGCTCACGTCCTGGATCACATGCGCATGCAGGACTTCCCGGCCATGATGACCATCGGGAACACCGAGGAACGCGACAAGGACGACACGGTGCGCAACGGTGCGGCGCTGTGGCATACCGATCAGTCCTACGAGGCGGTTCCCGCCAGTGCCACGATGCTGTACTCGGTCGTCGTGCCCAGGGTCGGCGGGCAGACACATTTCGCCGACATGGCGGCGGCGTATGACGCACTGGACGACCAGACGAAGTCACTTGCGGACCAGATGACTGTCGGACACCTGTACGGACAGACCCGATTGCGTGACGACGAGTACGCCGTCACGCCGCTGAAGGGAGACCGCCAGGCAGCCGCTGTGCCAACCTGTTGGCATCCCTTGGTCCGTGCGCACCCTGTCACGGGGCGGAGAGCTCTGTACGCGGTGGGGCATGGCGCTTTCCGCATTCGCGGCATGGACGACTCGGCGGCCTCGGACTTCCTCTTCCGAATCAAGGAGCACTGTGTCCAGTCGCGGTTCGTCTACGCTCACAGCTACGAAGTGGGTGACGTGTGCATCTTCGACACCTTGTCCACGATGCATCGGGCGTCGCCGATCGGCCTGCCGAGCTCGCTGACTGACGATCGGGCCAGACTGCTCTGGCGCATCAGTGTTCGGGGGCTTCCAGGCGTGCACCGCAACGCGCCGAGTTGACGGCAGACCCGAGGTGACTGCGCGGCAGCCCACCTGTGCCGCCGCCCTGGGTTCGATCGGCGCTCAGTTGTGTCCGCTCCCCACGACCTGGTCTTTTTGCAGGCTCTCGATGTCAGCGTCGCTGTAGCCCAAGTCCCGCAGCACAGACGCGCTGTGTTGGCCGATCGAAGGCGGGTCGGTACGCACCCCGGGCCGCCGGCCGTCCAGCGTCAGCGGCAGCAGCGGCACACGGGTGT
>JBMTXX010000056.1:0-16573 GCA_049453935.1 Rubrivivax sp. | reverse complement strand
CCACGCGAGATCTGGCTGGGCACCACGCGGCCGCCGGTCCCGAACAGGGATGCAACCACGCCTGCGCCTGCGACGGCGACGTCGAGGCCGACGCAGGAGCGCTCCGCGTGAACCCCCTGTTCGTGCAAGTGCTGCTGCGTGACCTGCGCCTGGCGGCCCGCAGGCGCATCGAGTCGCTGCTGCCCGTCGCGTTCTTCGTCGTCGCGGTGAGCCTGTTCCCGCTGGGCGTGGGTCCGGAGCCGCAGACCCTCCGTCTGATCGCGCCCGGCATCGTCTGGGTCTGCGCGCTGCTGGCGGCGATGCTCTCGGTCAACACCCTCTACGCGGGGGACCTGGCCGACGGTTCGCTGGAGCAGATGCTGCTGTCGCCGCACTCGGCCGTGTGGCTGGCCCTGGCCAAGGCTGCCGGCCACTGGCTGACCGCAGGGCTGCCGCTGATCCTGGCCTCACCGGTGATCGGCCTGTTGTTCGACCTGTCGACGCAGGCGCTGGGCACGCTGGTGTTCGGCTTGGTGCTGGGCACACCCATCCTCAGTCTGCTGGGCGGTCTGGGCGCCGCGATGACACTGGGCCTGCGCAGTGCAGGGATGCTGCTGGTGCTGATCGTGCTGCCGTTGGCGGTGCCGGCGCTGATCTTCGGCGCGGGCGCGGTGGACGCAGTCGAGTCAGGGCTATCGGCCTCCGGGCATCATTCGCTCCTGGGTGCCCTGCTCATCGCCACGGCGATGGGCGTGCCCTGGGCCACTGCCGCAGCGCTGAGAATATCGACGGAATGACGCTGCACAGCGGACGCTGCCCCACGCCACGGACCGACCCGACGCCCCGATGCCGCTGACCCTCTACACCTTCTCGTCGCCGCCGCGCTTCTATGCCCTGAGTGGCCTGCTCGTGCCCTGGTTCTGGGCCATCGCCGTGGGCCTGACGCTGGTCGGCCTGTGGATGGGATTCTTCGTCGCGCCCACCGACGCGACGCAGGGCGAGGTGTACCGGGTCATCTTCATCCACGTGCCTGCCGCGTGGATGTCGATGCTGCTGTACCTGGTGATGGCGTTCTGGGCTGCGATCGGCTGGGCATTCAATGCGCGACTGGCCAGCGCCGTGGCGCGGTCGATCGCGCCGACCGGGGCCATGTTCACCTTTCTGGCCCTGTGGACAGGCGCACTCTGGGGGCGGCCGACCTGGGGCACTTACTGGGTCTGGGATGCCCGCCTGACGTCGGAATTGATCCTGCTGTTCCTTTACCTGGGCTATATCGCACTGACCGAGGCCATCGACGACCCGCGACGCTCGGATCAAGCCGGGGCACTGCTGGCAGTGGTCGGATCGGTCAACGTGCCCATCATCTATTTCTCGGTCAAGTGGTGGAACACCCTGCACCAGGGCGCGTCGGTCAGCCTCACGGCCGCGCCGAAGATGGCCACCACGATGCTGACCGCCATGCTCATCATGACCTTCGCCTTCTGGGCCTACGCGTTCGCGGTGGTGTTCACCCGAACACGCGCCCGCCTGCTCGAACGGGAGAAGAACGCGCTGTGGGTCCGTGACCTGATCGCCGGTGGAGCGCGCGGATGAACTGGAACAGTCCTGCGGAGTTCTTCTCGATGGGCGGCAACGGCTTCTTCGTCTGGGGCTCGTACATCGTCTGCGCACTTTGCATGGGGATCGAGCCGGTGCTGGCTGCGCGCCGCCGCCGCCGGGCGCTGCGCGAGGCCGCCGATGAACGGAACCGAACGGGCAGTCGTGGCCACGAAGATGGGCACGTCGACGACGAGGAGGATGGACGATGAAGACCAGACACAAGCGCATGGCACTTGCAGGTGGGGGCGTGGTCGCCGTGGGCGCCATCGTGGCGCTGGTGCTCAACGCCTTCGAGAGCAATCTCGTGTTCTTCTACTCGCCGACGCAGGTGGCGGCCAACGAGGCACCGAAGGAACGGCTGTTCCGCATCGGCGGCATGGTCGAGGAAGGCAGTGTGCGGCGGGAGGGCGTGCAGGTGAACTTCGTCATCACCGACACCGCCAGAACGGTACCGGTGCGCTACGAGGGCATCCTGCCGGACCTGTTCAAGGAAGGCAAGGGCGTGGTGGCACAAGGACAGATGAACGGCGAAGTCTTCGTCGCACGCGAGGTGCTGGCCAAGCATGACGAGAACTACATGCCGCCCGAAGCGGCCGAAGCCCTCAAGCAGGCCCAGCAAGGCAATGCCAAGTACGGCCAGACCGTCCAGGGGTTGAAGCCATGATCCCGGAAATCGGTCATTTCGCCCTCTGGCTCACGCTCGGCCTGGCGTCGGTCCTTTTCGTGGTGCCGCTGGTCGGTGCACACCGGGGCAACGTCCGCTGGATGTCCCTGGCCCGTCCAGGTTCGGTGTGGATGTTCGCCCTGATCTTGCTGTCCTACGCCAGCCTGACCGCGGCCTTCGCCACCAACGATTTTTCAGTGCTGTACGTGGCGCAGAACTCGAACACGGCCCTGCCGATGTTCTACAAGATCTCCGCCGTTTGGGGCGGGCACGAGGGCTCGCTGCTGCTGTGGCTGCTGATGCTGGCGGTGTGGCAGGTGGCGGTGGCGGTGTTCAGCCGCAGCCTGCCGCTGCCGATGGTCGCGCGCATCGTCTCGGTGATGGCCTTCGTGTCGGTGGGTTTCCTCCTTTTCACGCTGCTGACGTCGAACCCCTTCGAGCGCCTGTTCCCTGCTGCACTGGACGGTCGGGACCTGAACCCGCTGCTGCAGGATCCGGGGATGATCTTCCACCCGCCGATGCTGTACATGGGCTACGTCGGGTTCTCGGTGGCCTTCGCCTTTGCCGTCGCGGCCCTGATCGGGGGCAATCTGGACGCGCAGTGGGCACGCTGGACGCGGCCGTGGACGACGGTGGCCTGGATGTTCCTGACGATCGGCATCGCGCTGGGCAGCTGGTGGGCCTACTACGAACTCGGCTGGGGCGGCTGGTGGTTCTGGGACCCGGTCGAGAACGCCTCCTTCATGCCCTGGCTGGTCGGCACCGCCCTGATCCACTCGCTGGCCGTGACGGAAAAGCGCGGCAGCTTCAAGAGCTGGACAGTGCTGCTGGCGATCATGGCCTTCTCTCTGTCCTTGCTGGGCACCTTCCTGGTCCGCTCGGGCGTGCTGTCTTCGGTCCACGCCTTCGCCACCGACCCGACGCGGGGCATGTTCATCCTGGGCTTCCTGATCATCGTGGTCGGCGCATCGCTGGCGCTGTACGCGTGGCGTGCGCCCAAGGTGGGCCTGGGCGCGCGGTTCGAGCTGCTGTCGCGCGAGACCATGCTGCTGGGCAACAACGTGCTGCTGGTGGTGGCCTGCGCCGCGGTGCTGCTGGGCACGCTGTACCCGCTGGTGCTGGACTCCCTGGGCCTGGGCAAGATCTCGGTCGGCCCGCCTTACTTCGATGCGGTGTTCGCCCCGCTGATGGCGCCCGTGGTCTTCCTGATGGGGATCGGGCCGATGACGCGCTGGAAGCAGGCGGAGCTGCCCGATCTGGCCCGGCGCCTGCGCTGGGCAGCCGGCGTCACGGTGGTCGCCACCCTGATCAGCGCCTGGGTCGCGGAAAAGGTCAGCTTCCTGTCGGCGTTGGGGCTGCTGCTGGCCTGGTGGATCGTCTTCAGCCTGATCGCCGACCTGTGGGAGCGCATCCGTCCGCAGGGCGGCGGCCTGCGCGCGATGTGGCACAAGCTCGGACTGGTGCCCCGCGCCACGGTGGGCATGATGGTGGCGCACCTGGGGGTGGCCGTGTTCATCTTCGGGGTGACCATCGTCAAGACCCACGAGGTCGAGCGTGACGTGCGCATGGCGCCAGGCGACTCGGCCTCCATCGGCAGCCTGCGCTTCACGCTGGTGGAGTTGCGCGAACGCGAAGGCCCCAACTTCCAGGCGATGCAGGGTCTGGTGCGCGTCACCGACAGTTCCCGCGGTGACCGCCTGGTGGCCGAGATGCGCCCGGAAAAGCGGATCTACCGGGTGCAGCAGATGCCGATGACCGAAGCGGCGATCCGCACCGGGCTGGTGAGGGATCTGTACGTCTCGCTCGGTGAGCCGGTCGAAGGTGGCGCGGCGTGGATCGTGCGGCTGTATGTCAAGCCCTTCGTGGACTGGATCTGGGGCGGATGCGTGTTGATGGCGCTCGGAGGCGTGATCGCCGCGGCAGACCGCCGCTACCGCCAGCGCCGCACCGCCACACAGACGCTGCCCGCGGCAGCTGCATCGGCATGACGCCCGAGACCGGCGAGACCGGCGTCTGGACGCCGGGTCGGTCGGCTGCGCGGATTTCGGCAGGGAGTGTGTCGACGTGAGAACACTGAAGTTCCTGATCCCGCTGGCCTTGTTCGGGGTCTTGACGTGGTTCCTGTTCAGCGGGTTGAGCCTGAACCCGAGGGAGGTCCCGTCGCCTCTGATCGGCAAGCCGGCACCTGCCTTCCAACTCGTCCGCCTGGACGACCCGGACAAGACGGTGCGGCGGGAAGACCTGCTCGGCAAGCCCTGGATCATGAACGTCTGGGCCTCCTGGTGCGCTCCCTGTCGTGAGGAGCATCCCGTCGTGATCGACCTCGCGCGCAGGGGTGGGGTGCCGGTGGTGGGCCTGAACTACAAGGACCAGCCGGGCAATGCGCGCAACTGGCTGCAGCGCCTGGGCGACCCCTACCTGATGACGCTGGTGGATTTCGACGGCAAGGTGGGCATCGACTTCGGCGTGTACGGCGTGCCCGAGACCTTCGTGATCGACGCGCAGGGGGTCATCCGCTTCAAGCACGTCGGGGTGCTGACCCCCGCCGTGGTCAGCGAGCGGATCGAGCCGCTGTTGCGCAAGCTGGGAGGTTGATGTGCGGTTCGGACCTGTCGATCCCTGGCCCGCAGCAGCGTGGCTGCTTGCGGCGGCCCGGCGCCTCAGGGCCCTGGTCATCGCGGCGCTGTGGTGCGCGCTGGTGGGGCTGTCTTCGCCTCTTGCACAGGCGCAGACCCCAGGCACTGCGCCGCCGAGCGGCGCCCACGATCCGGAACTCGAAGCCAGGGTGCTGAAGCTGGCGGCGGAATTCCGCTGCCTGGTCTGTCAGAACCAGACCATCGCCGATTCCAACGCCGACCTGGCGGTGGACCTGCGCAACCAGGTCCGGGAGATGCTGGTCAGGGGCGAGACGCCTCAGCAGATCACCGATTACATGACGGCGCGCTACGGTGACTTCGTCTTGTACCGTCCCCCTGTGCGCTCGACCACCGCGCTGTTGTGGTACGGGCCAGCGGCCTTGCTGGTCATCGGCGTGCTCGTGCTGATCGTGATCATCCGCCGGCGCAACCGGTTGCCGGCAGACCGCTTCGAGCCCGACCCCGAGACCTGAGTGTCGGCGCCTGCGCGCGAAACAGACCGCGACGCAAGGGCACCGCGGTCTGGGGCGCGCCAGCCGCTACCATCCGGGGCTGGAGAACTACACGGAGCGACCGTGGCCGACAGCCATCTGATCCCCCTGGACCGCCTGACCGCTGCGATGGACCTCGTCGTGCGCGGATTCGGCAGCGACGACGCCGAAGTTCGTACGGTGGTCGACAACCTGATCGACGCCAACCTCACCGGCCACGACTCGCACGGCATCGGCATGCTGCCGCGCTATGCCGAAGCCTTCCTGGAAGGCGGACTGCGCCCGAACCAGCACGCACAGGTCCTGGTCGATGGCGGCAGCCTGCTGCGCCTGGACGGCCAGACGGGGTTCGGCCAGGTCATCGGGCGCGAGACCATCGCACTCGGCATCGAACGCGCGCGCCGTCACGGCAGTTGCATCCTGACGCTGGGGCATTCGCACCACATCGGGCGGATCGGCGCCTGGGCCGAGCAGGCGGCCGATGCCGGGCTGGTGTCGATCCACTTCGTCAACGTCGTGGCCCGCAATGTGGTCGCTCCCTTCGGCGGGGGCGACGCCCGATTCGGCACCAACCCGGTGTGCATCGGCATCCCTCTGCCTGGCCGCCCACCGCTGATCCTGGACTTCGCCACGAGCATGATCGCCCAGGGCAAGACGCGCGTGGCCTACAACAAGGGGGAACCGGTCGCCCCCGGCTGCCTGATCGACGACCACGGCCACGACACGCAGGACCCTCGCTACAGCGTGGTGCCGCCCTGGGGTGCGCTGCTGACCTTCGGTGCGCACAAGGGCTACGGGCTGGCCGTCGTGTGCGAGTTGCTGGGCGGGGCACTGGCCGCCGGGCTCACGCAGCGTGACGCCGATGCCAGCAAGCGTCGGGTGCTCAACGGGATGTTCAGCGTGCTGGTCGACCCGGCCGCCCTGGGCGGGACCGAAGGTTTCGAGCGCGAGGCGCAGGCCTTCATCGACTGGGTCAAGGCCTCGCCGCCACGCGCCGGCGTCGACGCGGTGCTGGTCGCCGGCGAACCCGAGCGCGCGATGCGCGCACAGCGCCGTACCACCGGCATCCCGGTGGACCTGAACACCTGGCGTGAAATCCTGGAGGCCGGTCGCAAGCTCGGCGTGGACCCGGCCGACGTCGAGCGCGCCGCGGGCCTGGGCTGAGTGGCACAGGCGCCGCGCGGCATCTGGCGCGTCGCGGCGGCGGCGGCCGTCCTCGCGGCCAGCGTCACGGCGACATCGGGTGCCGCGTTTGCGGCAGCGGCTTCACCGGCTGCGACACGCGTCGCCGACGCGTCCGGCTCGGCGGGCCAGGCACGGGCCAGCCTCAGCCTGCAGGGCGAGGTCGGTCAGGCCCAGCAACTGCAGGTTCGCTACGACCGCGCGGTCGTGCCGCTCGGGCAAGCCGACGCCGCGGCGCCCGTACGCATCGACTGCGCCGACGCATCGGCCTCAGGCAGCCCCCCCGGTCAAGGACGCTGGGCCGACGAGCGGACCTGGGTCTTCGACTTCGCCGACGTCCTGGCGCCTGGGCTGGAATGCAGCGTGCACGCCGTCGCCGGCGACCTGCCGGGCCAGCCGCCACTGGGCCGCTTTTCGGCCGGCGGCCCGGCCGTCGTGCAGGCCCTGCCCTGGCCGGGCAGCGAGATCGAGGAAGACCAGCATTTCCTGCTGCGCCTGACCGGCCCGGCGGTGGCGCGCGACGTGCTCGATCGGGCTCATTGCCGCATCGAAGGTCTGGGCGACCGGATCCCGGTGCAACTGCGCACAGGCCCAGAGCGCGAGCAGCTGTTGCGGCGAAATGGACTTTGGGGTCAGGCCGACCGGGTCCTCGTCCTGGCCTGCGGCCGTCCGCTGCCGGCGGCCGTGGCCATGCAACTGGTCTTCGGCCCGGGCATCGGTGCGCAGCGCGCGCCAGCCGTGCGCAGCACCACCGCGCAGACCTTCGACTACCGCGTCCGCCCAGCCTTCACCGCCGATGTCAGCTGCGAGCGTGAGCGTGCGCAGGCCCCCTGCCTGCCGATCCGGCCGCTGCGGGTGCAACTGTCTTCGGCCATCCCACGTGCCCAGGCCGAGGCGGTCCGGCTGAGCGGACCGATATCCGACACCGGCGACGGCGCCAGGGCCCAACCCATCCCGGCGCGCGCGCCGCGTGCCCTGCCCGAGGACGACGCCGAAGTCTCCCAACTTGTCTTCGACCCGCCCTTTGCCGAGTCTGCGCGCTATCGGATCGAACTGTCGGCACCGCTGCGCGATGTCACCGGCCGTCCACTGGCCAACGCCCGCAGCTTCCCGTTGGAGATCCGCACCGGCGAGGCGCCGCCGATCGCGAAGTTCGCAGCGGCGCCCTTCGGCATCCTGGAGTGGGGGCCGGAAGCCGCGCTGCCGGTGACGCTGCGCCATGTCCAGCACGAGCTGCGCAACGCCGGCCAGCCCCAACCCGGCCGCGGCGAGGTGCGGGTGCGGCGCATCGACGACGAAGCCCAGGTGCTGGCCTGGATGCAACGGCTGCAGCGCCACCATGAAGCCCGCCTGCCGGCGCGCGAGCTGGGGCTGCCCGAGGCACAGTGGTACGACTGGCACGAGACGCAGGACCTCCGCGGGCGACCGGTCAAGCGGCGAACCGACCGCCTGGTGCACACGCGCGAGGTCTCGCTGCTGGCGGACGACACCCTCGCCCGCCGGCTGACGCTGCCGCAACTCACCGGTGGCGACCCGCGACCTTTCGAGGTGGTGGGCATCGGCCTGACCGAGCCCGGCTACCACGTCGTCGAGATCGAATCACAGCGCCTGGGCGCCGCGCTCCTGGCCCGGCCGGCGCCGATGTACGTGCGCACCGGGGTGCTCGTCACCAACCTCGGTGTGCACTTCAAGCATGGACGGCAGAGCAGCGCGGTGTGGGTGACCACGCTGGACCGCGGCCAGCCGGTGGCCGGCGCGGACGTGACGGTGCACGACTGCCTGGCGCGCGTGCTGTGGCGTGGCCGCAGCGATGCCGCCGGGTTGGCACGCATCGACCAGCCGCTGACCTTGGGCACACAACGCTGTCCCGCCGAAGACAGCCTCTTCGTCACCGCCCGCCATGCCGGGCAGGACGGCCGCCGCCAGCTCGGCATCGTCTTCAGCCACTGGAACCAGGGCATCGAACCCTGGCGTTTCTCCCTGCCCAGCGCGCCACCTGAATGGGCCCCAGCCGAGCCGGACCTGCGCGTGCACACGGTCTTCGACCGCACGCTGTTGCGCGCAGGTGAGACGGTATCGATGAAGCACTACGCGCGCCTGCAGCTCGCCGACGGACTGGGGCTGGCCGAGCCCGGGCGTCTGCCCAGCCAGATGCGCATCGTCCACGTCGGCAGCGGCGACGAGTTCGTGCAGCCCATCGGCTGGGACGGCGGCGGGCGCAGCGCGCTGGCGCAGTGGACGATCCCGAAAGCGGCTCGGCTGGGCGAGTACCAGGTGGCCCTCGAGCGGCCCGTGCCGAAGGCCGGTGCCGGCGGGACGGCATCGACGGCACTCGCCCCCCCGCGGGACGATGACACCGCCCCCCGCACCTGGGACGCGGGCACCTTCCGGGTCGAGGCCTTCGAGGTGCCGCTGGTCGACGCCCGCCTGTCGGGCCCTTCGATCTCGCTGATCCGGCCACGCGAAGTGGCTTTCGACGCCCTGCTGCGTTATGCGAACGGCGGCGCTGTCGCCGATGCAGCCGTGCAGCTGAGCGCGCTGCTGCGCCCGGCAACCGTCAACTTCCCGGACCACGAAGGGTACCGATTCGATCCACCCGAAGGCGACCCACCCGCGCCCGAGGATGCGGACGATGCGGACGAGCCGACCCGGCCATCGCAGGACGCCACGGGCGTGCTCATCGCCGACCGACTGGCCGGGCGGACCGACCGGCGTGGCGCCACGCGCCTGCGCGTGCCGGTGCTGCCCGGGATCGATCGCCCGAGCGAGATCCGCGCCGAGCTCACCTACGTCGACCCGAACGGGCAGTCGCAGACGGTCTCGACCAGCACCCGGGTCTGGCCCTCGGCAGTGGTGCCTGGCATCAAGGCCGACGCCTGGATCGGTTCGCGCGAGCGCACAGGGTTCACGGCGCTGGCGCTGGACCGTGCCGGGCGCCCCATGCCCGGGCAGGTGCTCGAGGTGCACGCCCGCCTGCGCCAGACCCTGAGCACGCGCAAGCGTCTGGTTGGCGGCTTCTACGCCTGGGAGCACCGCACGCGCTGGGACGACCTCGGACGGGTCTGCGGCGGCCGCACCGATCGCCGGGGGCGGCTGGCCTGCGAGGTGGCGCCGGGACGCACGGGCGAGGTCGAACTCGTGGTCAGCGCGCGCGACAAGTCCGGGCATCTGGCACGCGCGGCCACGCGGGTCTGGATCACCGGCGCCGACGACCTGTGGTTCGAGACCTCGGACGATGACCGCATCGAAGTGCTGCCGCTGACGCGACGCGTCGAGCCGGGCCAGACCGCCCGGCTGCAGGTGCGCATGCCCTTCCGTCAGGCCACCGCGCTGGTCACCGTCGAGCGCGAAGGCGTGCTCGACGCCCGCGTCGTGCCGCTGCAGGGCAAGGACCCGGTGATCGAAGTGCCGATCGGCCCGGGGGCTGCGCCCAATGCCTATGTCAGCGTGCTGGTGGTGCGCGGCCGCGTGCGTCCGGCCACCTGGGACAGCCTGCTGGCGGGCGACTGGCGCACCCCGGTGGACTGGGCGCGACGCGCCTGGGGCGGCGCCGATGCGGCGCCACCGCCCACCGCGATGGCCGATCTGGCGCGGCCGACCTTCCGCCTCGGCGTGGCAGCGCTCGAGGTGGGCACGGCACGGCACGAACTGCAGGTGCGTGTCGAGCCGCTGCAGGCCGTGCACCAGGTGCGGCAGACGGCGCGCGTGCGTGTCACGGTCACGCACGCCGGCAAGCCCGTACCGGGCGCCGAGATCGCCTTCGCGGCGGTGGACGAGGGGCTGCTCGCGCTGCAGCCCAACACCTCCTGGGACCTGCTGCAGGCCATGATGCAGCCACGTCCCTGGAGCGTGGCCACCAGCACGGCGCAGGGCGAGGTCATCGGACGGCGCCATTACGGGCGCAAGGCCGTGGCGGCCGGCGGCGGCGGTGGCCTCGGCCACACGCGTGAGCTCTTCGACACCCTGCTGCTGTGGGCGCCACGGGTGCCGCTCGACGCACGCGGGCAGGCACTGATCGACGTGCCGCTGAACGACGCGCTGACGAGTTTCCGCCTGGTCGCGGTGGCCGATGCACTCACGCCGGTCGAAGGTGCAGGCCATGGCGCCGGCAACCCGCAGGTGCACCGCTTCGGCACCGGAACGGCCCGCATCCGCACCACACAGGACCTGCAACTGCTGTCCGCGCTGCCGACGCAGGCGCGAGAGCACGACCGTCTGGACGCCCGGCTGACGGTGCGCAACACCACCTCACGCGCGATGCAGGTGCAGATCACGCTGCAGGGCCGGGCCCACGGCGCCGACGGCATCGCACGGCCGCTGGACGGCCTGCCGCCGCGTCGCGTGACGATCGAGCCCGGCAGTGCGGCCGAAGTGGCCTGGGAGGTGACGGTGCCGGCCCGCGTCGAACGCATCGTCTGGGACGCCAGTGCCGAGGAAGCCGGTGCCCAGGCGGGCGGGCGAAGGCCGCCAGACGTCCGGGCACGCGACCGCCTGCGCCTGACCCAGTCGATCAGTCCTGTGGTGCCCGAGCGGACCCTGCAGGCCACGCTGCGGCCGCTGGGCGTAGCGGAGCGCGTGCCGATCGAAACGCCGTCCGGGGCGCTGCGCGATGCGGGGGTGCCGCGCGGCGGCTTGTGGGTGGACCTGCTGCCGAGCCTGAGCGGCACCTTGCCCGGCCTGCGCCAGTGGTTCGAGGCCTACCCCTACACCTGTCTCGAGCAACAGGCCTCCCGGGCCATCGGCCTGGGGGACGCGAACCGCTGGGCACTGGTGGCCAACGAGCTGCCCACCTACCTCGACGAGGACGGCCTGGCCACCTACTTCCCTAGTACCGAAGATCAGCCCGCGCGCGGGGATGCGCGGCTCACGGCCTACCTGATCGCCAGCGCCCACGCCGCAGGCTTCGAATGGCCCGTCCCCTTGCGCGACCGCATGCTCGACGGCCTGGAGGCCTTCGTCGAAGGCCGCGTGACGCGACGCGTCTGGTCGCCCGTCCCGGACCTGGACGTCCGACGCATGGCGGCGATCGAAGCGCTGTCGCGCCACGGCCGGGCCCGGGCGGGAATGATCGACACGCTGCGCGTGCAACCGGCGCGCTGGCCGAGCGCCGCACTGATCGACTGGGTGCAGATCCTGCGCCGCGTGCCGGAGATCCCGGACCGGCAACGCCGGCTCGAAGAGGCCACCCGGCTGCTGCGGGCCCGGGTCGTCGGCACGGCCGGCACGCTGCGTCTGCAGGCGAGCGAAGGCGACGTCTGGTGGTGGCTGATGGACAGCGCCGACACCAACGGCGCGCGGCTGCTGCTGGCGGCGATGGACGACCCGGCGTGGCTCGACGATGTGCCGCGACTGCTGCTGGGCCACCTGGCGGCGCAGCGCCGCGGCGCCTGGGACACGACGACGGCCAACGCCTGGACGGCCATCGCGCTGGCACGCCATGCCGCACGCTTCGAAGCCGTGCCGGTCGGCGGACGCACGACCGCGACGACGGTTGACGCGCCGGGAACCCGAAACATGTCAGATGCCGGCGCGGAAGTCGCCCGGGATCGCACCCCGACGCCATCGCCCGCGCGCCTGGACTGGTCCGCCACGCCGCAGGGCGGGCGACTGACGCTGCCCTGGCCCGTGGACGCGGGCACGCTGGAGGTGCGACACGAAGGCCCTGGCCGACCCTGGTTGCTGCTGCAGACCCGCGCCGCAGTGCCCACCACGCAGCCCGTGCGCGCGGGCTATGCGCTTACCCGGGAGTTGATCCCGGTTCAGCAACGCGTCCCGCCCCACTGGTCGCGTGGCGACCTGGTGCGCGTGCGGCTGACGGTGCAGGCCAGCCAGACGCGCAACTGGGTCGCCGTCACCGACCCGCTGCCGCCGGGCGCCACCGTGCTGGGCGGCGGCCTGGCACGGGACAGCGAGATCGCCATGCGCGGGCAGCGCGACGAAGGCAGCGCCTGGGTCGCCTTCGACGAACGCAGCGCCACCGCCTTCCGGCGTTACTTCGAGCTGCTGCCGCGCGGCCGGCATGTCGTCGAATACACGCTGCGCTTGAACCAGTCGGGTGACTTCGGCCTGCCCCCCACGCGTGCCGAGGCGATGTACCTGCCCGACGTGCACGGGGAATGGCCCAATGGGGTCTGGACGGTGCGGCCCTGACGCAGCTCGACGGCCATGCCGGCTGCCCATGATGCAGGGACCGCTGCGCCTGGCGTTAGGGCTGGTGCTGTGCGGTGCCGCGGGCGCGACCGGCCTCCCGCCACTGCCGGATTTCGAGACCGTCCGCGCCGCACACCGCCCGTCGGACGTGACCGTGGTCGACCGGCACGGCGTGCCGGTGCAGACCCTGCGCACGGACCCGCTGGTGCGGCGGCTGGGCTGGGTCCCGCTGGACCGCATCTCGCCGGCGTTGCAGCAGGCGCTGGTGCTCGGCGAGGACCGCCGCTTCTGGTCGCACGGCGGGGTCGACTGGGCGGCCGTCGCGCGCGGCGCCTTCGCCACCGTCTGGCATCAGCGCACGCAGGGGGCCTCGACGCTGACCATGCAGCTGGCGGGGCTGCTGGACCCGGCACTGGCGCGTCCGCCCGGAGGACGCAGCCTGGCGCAGAAGTTCGACCAGATCACCGCCGCGCGCACGCTCGAGTCGCGATGGCGCAAGGACCAGATCCTCGAGGCCTACCTGAACCTGGTGCCGCTGCGCGGTGAGCTCGTGGGCATCGGCGCGCTGTCGCAGACGCTGTTCGGCAAGCATCCCGACGGGCTGGACGCGCGGGAAGCCGCCATCACCGCCGCGCTGGTACGCGGACCCAATGCCTCTGCCGCGACCGTCGGCGACCGCGCCTGCGATCTGCTGCAGCGCATGGAGCGCGCCTGCGGCGATGTCCGCGGGCTGGCCGCGATCGCGCTCATGCGCCGCGGCGGGATGCCGCTGGGCGAGCAGATCGCGCCGCATTTCGCGCGCCAGGTCGTCGATGCGGACTCGCCACCGATCGTGCGCACCACGCTGGACGCACGGCTGCAGCGGCTGGCCACGCGCCTGCTGAAGCACCGGCTGGCCGAAGGAGCGGGGCAGCACGTCGAGGACGGCGCCGTCGTCGTGCTCGACAACGCCAGCGGCGAGGTGCTGGCCTGGGTGGGCTCGATCGGCGAGCCCTCCTCGGCCCGCCACGTCGACGCCGTGCTGGCGCGCCGCCAGCCCGGCTCGACGATCAAGCCCTTCGTCTACGCGCTGGCCTTCGAGCGCCGCCTGATCACACCGGCCAGCCTGCTGCACGACGCACCGACACAGGTGCAGGCCGGCGCCGGCCTGTACCGGCCGCGCAACTACGACGGTGCCTACCGCGGCTGGGTCAGCGCGCGCAGCGCGTTGGCCTCCAGCCTGAACGTGCCGGCGCTGCGCGTGAGCGTGCTGCTGCCGCCGGAGGCGCTGTTCCAGCGCCTGAACGATCTGGGCCTGGACCTGCCGGAGACCGGCGGCTTCCACGGGCACGCGCTGGCGCTGGGCAGCGCTGAAGTGACGCTGCTGGCGCTGACCAATGCCTACCGCACCCTGGCACGCGGGGGTCGCCACACACCGGTGCGGCTGCGCCCGGACGCCGGAGCGGCGCCCCGACCGATGCAGGTGCTCTCACCCGGCGCGGCCTTCCTGGTCAGCGACATCCTGGCCGACCCGGCCGCGCGTGCCAGGGGCTTCGGGCTGGACAACGCGCTCGTCACGCGCGGCCATGCGGCGGTCAAGACCGGCACCAGCCAGGACATGCGCGACAACTGGTGCATCGGCTACACCGATCGCCACACCGTGGGCGTGTGGGTCGGCAACGCCAGCGGCGCGCCAATGCGCGGGGTCAGCGGCGTCACGGGCGCAGCGCCGGTGTGGCAGGCGCTGGTCCGATCGCTGCAGGCCGACCATGGCTCGATCGCGCCGACACCCCCGGCCGGGGTGCGACGGGTGCGCCTGCCCGCCGATCCGATCACGCGCGAGCCCGCGCGCGCCGAGTTCCTGCTCGCGGGCACGGTGCCTGCGCGCCCCACGGGGCCCAGCGCCGGGCCGATCGATGCCACCACCGCCGTGCCGACAGGCGCGCCGCTGGGCATCCTGCACCCCGTGGACGGCAGCGTCTACGCCATCGACCCGGACATCCCCGCACATGCGCAGCGACTGCGCTTCGAGGGCCGGGCGGGGCTGTGGGTGCTCAATGGCCGCCGCCTGGGGGTCGGCAGCCAGTGGGACTGGGCGCCCGAGCCCGGGCGACATGTGCTGCGGCTCGAGCCAGGCGGCTCGGCACCGGCGCAGGAAATCCGCTTCGAAGTCCGCCCCGCCGGTCCGGCGCCGCGTTGAGGCCCAGGTCGCCCGGGGTGGAGGCGCCCGTATACTCCGGATTTCCTTCCTGGCAGGCGCGGCTGGCGGTCCACCCCGACGCTTGAAAAGGCCTGCCGCGCATCCATGACCAAGTTCGTCTTCGTCACCGGCGGCGTCGTGTCCTCGCTCGGCAAGGGCATCGCGGCGGCGTCGCTGGCCGCGATCCTCGAGTCCCGCGGCCTGAAGGTCACACTCGTCAAGCTGGACCCGTATCTCAACGTCGACCCGGGCACGATGAGCCCGTTCCAGCACGGCGAGGTCTTCGTCACCGACGACGGCGCCGAGACCGACCTGGATCTCGGCCACTACGAGCGTTTCATCACCACCCGGATGAAGCGCACGAACAACTTCACCACCGGCCAGATCTACAAGAGCGTGCTCGAGAAGGAGCGGCGCGGCGACTACCTCGGCAAGACGGTGCAGGTGATCCCGCACGTCACCAACGAGATCCAGGAGTTCGTGCAACGCGGCGCGGTCGGCGTGGACGTGGCCATCGTCGAGATCGGCGGCACCGTGGGCGACATCGAGTCGCTGCCCTTCCTCGAGGCCGTGCGCCAGCTCAGCCTGAAGCTAGGCCCGGCGCACGCGGCCTTCGTCCACCTGACCTATGTGCCCTGGATCGCCGCCGCGGGCGAGCTCAAGACCAAGCCGACCCAGCACACCGTGCAGAAGCTGCGCGAGATCGGCATCCAGCCCGATGCGCTGCTGTGCCGTGCCGACCGGCCCATCCCCGACGACGAGCGCGAGAAGATCAGCCTGTTCACCAACGTGCCGCTGCACGGGGTGATCTCGATGCAGGATGTGGACACCATCTACAAGGTGCCGCGCCTGCTGCACGAGCAAGGGCTGGACGAGCTGATCTGCATGAAGCTGCAGACCTTCACGCGCCCCGCCGACCTGCGCCGCTGGGACACGCTGGTGCACGAAGTGACGCACCCTCACAGCAGCGTGCGGATCGCGATGTGCGGCAAGTACACCGATCTGTCGGACTCCTACAAGTCGCTGAACGAGGCGCTGCGTCACGCCGGCATCCACAACCACGTCAAGGTGGAGATCGAATACGTCGACGCCGAGGGGCTGGACGCCGCCACCGTGGCGCAGCTCGGGCGCTACGACGCGGTGCTCGTGCCCGGAGGTTTCGGCAAGCGCGGCATCGAGGGCAAGATCTGCGCCGTGCGCTTTGCCCGCGAGCAGCGCCTGCCCTACCTGGGCATCTGCCTGGGCATGCAGGTCGCCACCATCGAGTACGCGCGCCACGTGGCCGGCCTGACCGAGGCCAATTCCACCGAGTTCGAGCCCGCCACCCCGCACCCCGTGATCGCGTTGATCGACGAGTGGCAGGACCGCGACGGCTCGATCCAGCGGCGCAGCGCGCAGTCCGATCTGGGCGGCACCATGCGGCTGGGCGCGCAGAGCTCGGACGTCAAGCCCGGCACGCTGGCGCACCGCATCTACGGCCCGGTGGTCACCGAGCGGCACCGCCACCGCTACGAGGCCAACGTCCACTACCTGGACCGCCTGCAGGAGGCCGGTCTCGTCATCTCGGCGCTGACCCAGCGCGAAAAGCTCACCGAGATGATCGAGTTGCCGCAGGACGTCCACCCCTGGTTCGTCGGCGTGCAGTTCCACCCCGAGTTCAAGAGCACGCCCTGGGGCAGCCACCCGCTGTTCG
>JBMTXX010000055.1:0-16591 GCA_049453935.1 Rubrivivax sp. | reverse complement strand
TCTCGGCCATGCGGCGCGCCGCGGCCAGCATCAGGGCGAAGCCGAAGTCGGCCGTCGTCTCGGTCAGCACATCGGGCGTGTTGGTGCACAGCACCCCGCGCGCGGTACAGGCCTCGACGTCGAAGTTGTTGTAGCCCACGGCCATGTTGGCCACGACACGCAATTGAGGGTTGGCGTCGAGCACCGCCGCATCGATGCGTTCGCTGCCGGTGGTGAAGGCACCCGCCTTGCCGTGCAGACGCTCAGACAGTTCCTGCCTGGAGAAGATGATGTCGTTCGGGTTGTCTTCGACGTCGAAATGCTCGCGCAGGCGCTGCACGGTCTCGGGGAACACGGCGCGCGCGACGAGCACCGAGGGTCGTGGAGTGGTCATGTTCAGGCCTCCAGAAAACGCGTGAACCCTTCAACAGGCTCACGCTCGGTGACGAGGGTGTTCTCCACCGCCTGCGGGTCGGCCCAGCCCAGCGACATGCCGCACACGACCATTTCGTTCGCCGGCAATTGCAGTTCCTCGGCGATCAGGCGGTGATATTGGGTGAAGGCCGCCTGCGGGCAGGTGTCGAGGCCCCGCGCCCGGGCGGCCACCATCACGTTCTGCAGGAACATCCCGTAGTCGAGCCAGCTGCCCGTCTGCAGCACGCGGTCGATGGTGAAGATCAGGCCCACAGGCGCGTCGAAGAAGGCGTAGTTGCGCCCGTGCTGGTCGTGCATGCGCTGCTTGTCGGTCTTGCCGATGCCCAGCAGGCCGTACAGGTCCCAGCCGACCTTGCGGCGGCGATCGACGTAAGGGCTGCGCCACTCGGTCGGGTAGTAGGCGTACTCCTCGGTGTGGCGGGCTCGCTCCTGCGGGTCGTCGTGGGCCGCGCGCACGCGCGATGCCAGCCGACGCAGTGCGGCGCCGGTCAGCACCGTGACCTTCCAGGGCTGCGTGTTCGTGCCGGAAGGCGCGCGCGAGGCCACGCGCAGGATGTCCTCGATCTGCTGCTTCGGCACCGGCGTGGGCAGGAAGGCGCGGATGGACCGACGCGAGGTGATGGCCTCGTCAACCGCGGCCGTGGATGACGGTGTCGGCACCGCGCGTGTGTCAGGACTCGAATGGGGCATGGTCAGGTCTCGCAAGGTAGAAGCTGCTGGGGTTCAGGAGTACGGGGCAGAAAGTCGGCTCAAGGTGCCGGCGCTGGCGACTTCGAATGCCAGCGCGCGCAGGCCTGGGCGGCCAGTGCGATGGTGCGGGCCTGGATGTCCACCGTCGCCTGGATGTCGTGCCCGTATCCACCGGCCATCGACAGCGCCACCGGGATGCCACGCACGCGCAGCCAGTCCAGCACGCGACGGTCGCGCTCGGCCAGCCCTGCTGCCGTGACCTTCAGTCGCCCGAGACGGTCGCCCTCGTGCGGATCCGCCCCGGCCAGATAGAAAGCCAGGCCGGGCGGGGCGTGGGCCGTGCGCTGATCCACCTCGCGCAGGGCCGAATCGAGCGCGGCCAGGTAGTCATCGTCCCCGCAGCCATCGGGCAGTTCGACATCGAGGTCACTGGCCTCCTTGCGGAAGGGGAAGTTGCGCGCGCCGTGCAGGGACAGGGTGAACACCGTCGGGTCGTCCCGGAAGATCGCCGCGGTGCCATTGCCCTGGTGCACGTCGAGATCGATGACGACCACACGCAGCAGCCGGCGCCGCAGGCGATGCCACTCGGCCTGCATCAGCCGCGCCGCCACGGCCACGTCATTGAAGACGCAGTAACCCGACCCCTTTCCGGCGAAGGCATGGTGGGTGCCTCCGGCGAGATTGGCGGCCACGCCCTGTGCGTCGATCAGCGCCACGCGCGCCGCCGCGATCGAGGCGCCAACCGAGCGCCGGGAGCGCTCGACCATCTGCACCGACCACGGGAAGCCGATCTCGCGCTGCGCCGTGGCGTCGAGCGTGCCATCCACCACGGCATCGATCCAGCGTGGATCGTGGGCGAGCGCCAGCTCTCCGTCGCTGGCGGCGGGGGCCTCACGCAGCACGACCTCCGGCAACGTCGCCGCCACACGGTCACGCAGCAGGCGGTACTTGCCCATCGGAAAACGGTGTCCGGCGGGCAGCGGCAGGACGAAGTGGTCGGAATGGAAGGCCTGCATCGCGACGCGATTCTAGGAAGTCGGCCCGACATGCACGCAGGACGACGCGGATCGCGCCCATGGCCATGGATGGGGCGTGCGTCAGACCTACGTCTCGTCAGATCATGTCAGGCAGAAAAAATTGCTGCACCGCAACAAAAAGGCTTGCGCGGCGCGGGAAAACCCCTATACTTCGATCCATGCTGCACTGCAACATGAACGAAGTGGTGCACGAAATGGTCCACATGCAACTTGGAGTCTTTCATGTCCTACCTCACCGCTGAACAAGTCGTGGCCGCTCAGAAGGCCCAGATCGAAACCCTCTTCGGCCTGACCCACAAGGCTTTCGAAGGCATGGAAAAGCTCGTCGAACTGAACATGCAGGTCGCCAAGAGCGCCATGGTCGAAGCCGCTGACCAGGCCCGCGCCGCGATGTCCGTCAAGGACGCGCAGGAGCTGATCGCCCTGCAGCAGGCCATGCTGCAGCCGTTGGCCGAAAAGGCCGCGACCTACGGCCGCCATGTCTACGAGATCGCCTCCGAGACGAATGCCGAAGTCGTCAAAGTGGCTGAGAGCCAGATGGCCGACGTGCAGAAGAGCATGATGGCGGTGGTGGACTCCGCCGCGAAGAACGCGCCGGCCGGCACCGAGAACGCCGTGACGATCGTCAAGTCGGCGGTGGCTGCCGCCAACAACGCCTTCGAGACCGTGCAGAAGGCTGCGAAGCAAGCCGCCGATGTGGCACAGGCCAACATGCAGGCCATGACCAGCACCGCAGTCAAGGCCACCCAGACCCAGACGCCGCGCGCCAAGCGCGCTGCCTGAGCAGCAAGCCTCCATGCGTCGTCCCCGCCCCCTGCGGGTACGGGGCGCGAGTCCTCCGCCGGATCGGCGGTCGCCCCAGGCGGCCGCCCTCCGGCGGAACTTTTTCGTGGTGCCTGTCTCCTAGCAGGGCCACGGCGCTGCGGCGCCGCCGGTCTCCCGAGTCGTCTTGCACCCCTGGTGCGAGGCGGGGCGTTTCCCCGGGGAACGCCGTCCGGCTCCTGCCGGGCGCACGGGAGCGCTCTCTGGAAGGTGGTCTTGTACGACCGTCCCCGGACACCGGTCCGCGCGGTCGTTGTGCCCGGCTCCGGCCGGGCATTTTTTTGTCGGTGCTCGCCAGCGGGTCTACCTGGTGAGTTCCACGAGGCGCACCCGGATCGCGGGCAAGGCCGCCAGCGCAGCGTCTCGCCCGGCATCGATGGCGCGCCGCCGCGCCGTGAAATCCGTGCTCGACACACCGCTGAGTTGCGGCCTGAGCACGACATCGGCCTGCGCGAGTTCGAAATGATTGATGCGCTTGCCCATGATCGCGAAGGTCTGCAGCAGCAGACGCATCGTGTCGTGAGTGGGTGCACCATCGGGTGGCGTCGACACGTCCACCGCGATCACCACCTCGGCCCCCATGTCGCGCGCAAAGCGCACCGGCACCGGTGCCACCAGGCCCCCATCGACGTATTCCCGCGCGCCGATGCGCACCGGCAGGAACACCGCCGGCACGGCGCTCGAGGCCCTGACGGCCAGTCCGGTATCGCCGCGGCGGAACAGCACGGGCTGCCCGCTGTCGAGATCGGTGGCGACGATGCCCAGCGGCAGCCGCATCTGGTCGATGGTGGCCCCGGCAGTGTGCTCGCGCACGAACCGCGCCAGCGCCTCTCCACGGATCACCCCTCGCGCCGGAAAGACCCAGTCGGTGAGCACCGACTCGTCCATGGCCATCGCGAGCGTGGCCAGCTCGGTGCCGTTGCGGCCCGATGCGTACAACGCCGCCACCAGGCTGCCCGCCGAGGTGCCCGTGACCAGATCCGCACGGATGCCGGCCTCCTCCAGGACCTGGATCACGCCTATGTGCGCAAAACCACGCGCAGCGCCTCCCCCCAGCGCCAAGCCGATCCGCGGCGCGCGAGGCGTGCGGGGCTCGCTCAGGGCGGCGGGCACTTCGTCGGGAAGCACCGGCGGCGCCTGACACCCTGCGAGCACGAGGGCCGACAACAGCACCCAGAGTCCACGGCACCCCGTCTGGCGCCAGCCCCACCCTCGCCACTTACTGCGCATGCGTCACCCGTTCTCTCTGGACCCTGCCCGACACCCGCCACAGCCTCCACGACCACCTCCGTCGTGGCACTCGCGGTCGCATGCATCGAAGGGCGGCAGATTCTCTCCCACCCCAGATCGTCCGTCGCACATCGCGGAACGAGCGCGACATCTGCAACGAGCCGCCTAGAATTCGGGCAAACCCGCGTGCGCTTCGGATTGACGCCCGCGCCCGTCCACCCACTCGTACACCCTGGCCGTCATGACCCACGTCGTCACCGAATCGTGCATCCGCTGCAAGTACACCGACTGCGTGGATGTCTGCCCTGTCGACTGCTTCAGGGAAGGCCCCAATTTCCTGGTCATCGACCCGGACGAATGCATCGACTGCGCGGTGTGCATCCCGGAATGCCCGGTCAATGCCATCCTCCCGGAGGAAGACGTGCCGGGGGACCAGCAGGCCTTCATCAAGCTCAACGCCGACCTGTCGCGCAAGTGGCCCAGCATCACCCGCAGCAAGGCACCCCTGCCCGATGCCGATGACTGGAAGGACCGCACCGGCAAGCTCGACCAGCTGGCCCGCTGAAGCCGGCGTGTCTGGCATCGAAACGCAGCCCCAGCCCCCGATCGAGACCGACGCGGTCGTCATCGGCGCCGGCCCGGTGGGGCTGTTCCAGGCCTTCGAGCTCGGGCTGCTGGAGATCCGCTGCCACCTGATCGATGCGCTCGACACCGCCGGGGGGCAGTGCGCAGAGCTGTACGGCGACAAGCCGATCTACGACATCCCTGCGGTGCTCGAGTGCACCGGTAAAGGCCTGGTGGAGCGGCTGCTGCGCCAGGTGGCGCCCTTCTCCCCGGGCATGCACCTCGGGCAGGAAGTCTGCGCCCTGCAACGGCAGGCCGACGGGCGCTTGCGCGTCGAGACGGGCGCCGGACTTTGTTTTCTGTCCCGTACGGTATTCATCGCCGCCGGTGTGGGCGCGTTTCGACCGCGCGAGCTCAAGGTCGACGGCGCGCAGCGCCATGCCGGCCGCCAGCTGTTCTACCGCACGGTGGCGCCCGCTGCCGTCACAGGGCGGCACGTGGCCATCGTCGGTGACGGCGAAGACGCACTCGCATGGGCCTGCCAATTGGTGGACGCTGCCACGCAGGGGCCGGCCAGCGTCACACTGATCCATCGGCGGGACCAGTTCAGCGCCGCCCCCGAGACGGTCGCGCGGGTGCGCTCGGCCTGCGCCGCCGGCCGGATGCGTCTTGTCATCGGGCAGATCACCGGGCTGATCGAAGACGGCGCCGACGACGCCTCTGGGCTGACCGGCCTGGCGCTGATCGGCCAGGACGGTCAGCCGATCCAGGTCGCCCTCGACCGGCTGCACGTCTTCCTCGGCCTGAGCCCCAGGCTGGGGCCGATCGCCGAATGGGGCCTCGCGCTGCAGCGCAAGCAACTCGTGGTCGACACCGAGAAGTTCCAGACGAGCGAGCCTGGCATCTTCGCCGTCGGCGACATCAACACCTACCCCGGCAAGCGCAAGCTCATCGTCTGCGGCTTCCACGAGGCGACGCTGGCGGCCTACGCGGCGTGCGACCACGTGTTCCCGGGCCGGCCGGTCCATCTGCAGTACACGACGACGAGTCCACGACTGCACGCCCTGCTCGGGGTCGGGTCGCGCTCGACCGACCAATCCGCCGGCCGATCAGGCGATTGATCGGCCTATGGATCGGCAGCCAGGACGAGCCTGCCGTATCATCCACTACCCATCAACCCCAAAGTCGCCAGGGGAGCCCGTACAGGGCTGAGAGTGCGGGCATCTGGCCCGCAGACCCTGGAACCTGATCCGGATCATGCCGGCGGAGGAAGTGCGACATGTACGTGGCCAGTCTGGCCGCGCTTTGCGCGGTGCTCATTGCTTTCACCTGGATCGGCCTGCGCGCGCGCACGGCTGGCGGTGACCTCGACGACTACCTGACGGCGAGGAACTCGCAGGGCGCCTCGGCGCTGGGCTTGTCGTTCCTCGCGTCCGGCCTCGGGGCCTGGATCCTGTTCGCGCCGCCTGAGGTGGGGGCCTTCGTCGGGCCGCTGGCCGTGGCGGGCTATGCGATCGGCGCGGCCCTGCCCTTCCTCGTCTTCGCCTGGTGTGGCGGCGCCATCCGACGGCGTCTGCCGCAAGGGCGCAGCATCGGCGAGTTCGCGCACGCGCGCTTCGGCACCGGCGTGCGGCGCTGGGTGTCGCTGATCTCGGTGCTGTACATGCTGTGCTTCCTGACGGCCGAGCTCACCGCCATCGGTGCCATCGCCGGGATGCTCGGCGGCCTTCCACCGGCCTGGCCTGTGGTCGGCGTGGCAGTGGCCACACTGGTCTACACCACCTGGGGCGGCCTGCGCGCCAGCATCGTGACCGACCGCTGGCAAGCCGGGCTGCTGATCGCCCTGCTGGTGCTGATCGGCGGCGCCGTGCTCGCCCGCATGCCGCAGACGGCACAGCCCCTGGTCTGGCCCAGCGCGCCCACCGGCGTAGCGTGGTCGGTCGCACTGACGCTGGTCATCGCGGTGACCGCCGCCAACCTGTTCCATCAAGGCTACTGGCAGCGCGTGTGGGCAGCCCGCGACATGCGTTCGCTGAACGCCGGCGCGGCGCTGGGCGCACTGACCACCGTGGCGGCAGTCGGGCTCGTGGGCCTGTTCGGGATGATCGCGGCGGCCACCGGTGCCGACATGGGACAGCCGCCAGCGCCCTTCTTCGCACTGCTGCGCGGCGCCGCACCCTGGGTGACCGTGGTCACGCTGGTGCTGGCGGTGGCGCTGGTGGCGTCGTCGGTGGACACGCTGCAGAACGGCATCGCCTCGCTGATGGTGGGCGAAGGGGTCACAAGAACCTTGTCGGGCGCACGCTGGATCACGGTGCTGCTGATGCTGCCGGTGATCGGCGTGGCCCTGCAAGGCCTGTCGGTGCTGCGGCTGTTCCTGATCGCAGACCTGCTGTGCGCCACGGCCGTGGTGCCGGTGCTGCTGGGCCTGTGGGGCCGCGCCAGTGCCACGGCCGCCATCGCGGGCGCTGTGGCCGGACTGGTGGGCGCGGTGCTGCCCGGGTGGGTCTCCACGGGCAGCCTGGCCGCCGGTGCGCTGGCCGCCACCTTCCCTGGCAGCATCCCGACACTGGCGCCGTTTGCAGGCGCCCTCGTGGCGTCGACAGCAGTCAGTGTGGCCGTGGCCTTGATCTGGCCAAGACCACAGGCGGGACACGAGGCAGATGCGGGCGCGCGTTCCTGAACGGATGCGGGCGGCAGGGTGCGGCCCCCTGCCCAAGTCAACGCTGTCGTCGTGCGCTCAGACCGGCGAGGAACCGACAGCGTCAACCCAAAGGCTGCAAGCGCATCGCCACCGGTGCATGCCCGTGGTTCAGCGGCCCGTGGCCTTGGCCCGTGCGCACGTCGGCGCCCGCTGCGATGGCCTGAAGGATAAAACTGCGTCCCAGGCTGACAGCGGTCTCCAGGTCATGGCCCAGCGCGAGATGTGCGGCGATCGCCGAGGACAGCGTGCATCCCGTGCCGTGGACGTTGCCGCTGGCGATGCGCGGCGATGCCAACCGCACCGCGGGCCGGGCAGACAGCGCCAGCAGGTCCACCACCTCCTGCCCAGGCAGGTGGCCGCCCTTGAGCAGCGCGGCCTTCGCGCCCAGCGTCAGCAGGCCGGCGGCTGCCGCCTCCAGTTCATCGGCCCCGCCGATGGCACGGCCCAGCAGCAGCGCAGCCTCGTCGAGGTTCGGGGTGACCACCGTCGCACGAGGAAAGAGTTCACGCACCAGCACGTCCACCGTCTCGTGCGCAATCAGGCGGTCGCCGCTGGTGGCCACCATGACCGGGTCCAGCACCACCCGGCGGATACGGTAATGATCGATCGCCCACGCCACGACGTCGACAACCTCCGGCGTGTGCAGCATCCCCACCTTGACCGCGTCGACGCCGATGTCGTCGATCACCGAGCAGATCTGCTGCCGCAGGAAGCCCGGCGGCACGGCGTGGATGCCCTGCACGCCGAGCGTGTTCTGCGCCGTCAGCGCCGTGATCGCGCTCATGCCGTAGCAACCCAGGGCCGCGAACGTCTTCAGGTCGGCCTGGATGCCGGCGCCGCCGCCGCTGTCGGAGCCGGCGATGGTCAGCACGCGCGCGTACCGGTGCGTCGCAGGGGGGAACGGGAGGTCTGTGCTCATGCGCCGGATTATCGGCAGCGGGCACACGCGCTCGCCATCCGGTCGTCAGCCCGGCAGGGGTCGCCGGCATGAACGCCACCCGGCCTGACAGCATCGTGCTGGGCGCCGGCCTGATGGGCCGACTGCTGGCCCTGGAACTGGCGCACCGCGGACAACGGGTCGAAGTGCATGACGCCGGGCCTGCGACGGCCGAAGGCTCCGCGGCACGCGTCGCCGCCGCGATGCTGGCGCCGCTGGCGGAATCGGCCATCACCGAGCTGTCGGTGGTGCGCATGGGTGTGCATGCCTTGGGGCGATGGCCTGAACTCCTGCAACGGCTGCCAGTACCGGTCTTCTTCCAGCGTCAGGGCACGGTCATCGTGTGGCACCGCCAGGACGCCCCGGAGGCCCGCCGCTTCGCCGGCCTGATCGAGCGCACCGCCGCAGCGCTGCCCGACCTGCCGGCCCCGCGCGAGATCGACGGCGCCACCCTGGGCGCGATCGAGCCCGCGCTCGAAGGCCGCTTCCCCCGGGCGCTGCACCTGCCCGGCGAGGGGCAGCTCGACAACCGCGGCCTGCTCGAGGCCCTGCGCCTGGCGCTGCAGGCGCATCCACGGGTGACGCTGCACTGGGCCAGCCCGCGCGCCCCGGAGGACTTTGCCCCCGTGCCGGACGGCCTGCACGGCCCCTGGCTGTTCGACTGCCGCGGCCTCGGTGCCCGCGCCCAGTGGCGCGCACTGCGCGGGGTGCGCGGCGAGGTGGTGCGTCTGCACGCGCCGGACGTCGGCCTGCTGCGGCCCACGCGGCTGATCCACCCGCGCTACCCCATCTACATCGCCCCCAAGCCCGAGGGCCTGTACGTGATCGGCGCCACCGAGATCGAGACCGAAGACCTCTCACCTGCCAGCGTCCGCTCGACGCTGGAGCTGCTGAGCGCCGCCTACACCGTACACCCGGCTTTTGCCGAGGGTCGCATCGTCGAGATCTCGACCCAGGCCCGACCGACGCTGCCGGACAACCTGCCCGCCGTCGAGGTGATCGGCGCGAAGCGGCTGCGCCTGAACGGCCTGTACCGCCACGGCTACCTGATCGCGCCGGCGGTGCTGGACGCCGTGCTGGAGTGGGTGGACGCAGGCGGCACGGCACTGGCGCAGTCGCTGGGCCTGCGCTTCTCGGGCACCGGCGACGACTCCGCGGCACCGCCCGCGTCACCGCCAGGCTGACCCTGCGCGTGCCCGACGCATCGCACAGAATCCGCTCCGCCATGCCCACGTCTGACCCGAACCCGCTGCAGGTCACGATCAACCAGCAGCCTCACACCCTGCCGGCTGGGGCCACGCTGTCGGATGCGATTGCGCGCATCGGCATCCAGCCGCCTTTTGCCGCAGCTGTCAACCTGCAGTTCGTGCCCCGGGCGCAACACGCGACGCACGTGCTGTGCGACGGCGACCGCATCGAGCTGATCGCCCCCATCACCGGAGGATGACGCGATGAACGCGCCCGAACACCCGCCTGGCGTTCAGCCAGCCGGCGACGACGACGCCTTGGTCCTGTACGGCCAACGCTTTGAAAGCCGGCTGCTGCTGGGCACCTCGCGCTACCCCTCGCCCGCCGTGCTGCAGGCCGCCGTGCAACGCGCCAAGCCGGCGATGCTGACGGCCTCGCTGCGCCGCCAGACCGGCGCTGCCGCGGCCGAAGCGTCCCAGGGCTTTTGGCAACTGCTGCAGCAACTGAAGGTGCCGGTGCTGCCCAACACCGCGGGCTGCCACAGCCTGCAGGAAGTGATCGCCACGGCCGAGATGGCCCGCGAAGTCTTCGAGACCGACTGGATCAAGCTCGAGCTGATCGGCGACGACTACACCCTGCAGCCCGACACGCTGAAGTTGCCGGAGGCGGCCGACCGCCTGCTGCGCGCCGGCTTCAAGGTGCTGCCCTACTGCACCGAGGACCTGGTGCTGTGCCAGCGGCTGGTGGACGTCGGCTGCCAGGCCGTGATGCCGTGGGCGGCGCCCATCGGCACGGGCCAGGGCCCCGTCAACCCGTATGCCATGCGCACGCTGCGCGATCGGCTGGACGTGCCGATGATCGTCGATGCCGGCCTGGGGCTGCCGTCCCACGCCTGCCAGGTGCTGGAATGGGGCTACGACGCCGTGCTGCTGAACACCGCCGTCGCGCTGGCGCAGGACCCGGTGGCCATGGCCGGCGCCTTCGCCGATGCCGTGGCCGCCGGCCGCGCGGCGCGGCGCGCCGGCGCAATGCAGGCCCAGGCCACCGCCCAGGCCAGCACCCCGGTGCTGGGCACGCCTTTCTGGCACCAATCGTGAAGGGGCGCGGCCCTGCGACGCCACCTCCACGCCCGCTCTTCCAGGCAAACCCATGACCGAGACCTCCTTCGCGCTCGCCCGCGCCATCCGTGACGCCCACCTGCCGCTGCAGATCGGCGAGCCCCGCGCACCGGAGGCCTGTCAAGACCCCGCCGACGCCGCACTCGCGCCGGTGGCCCGCGCCGCCATCGCCGCCGCGCGCAGCCTGGGCTTCATCGAAGCCGATGCGGCCGTGGTCGCACGCGCCTGGCAGGCGCAGGCCGATCGCACGGGCGACATCGACGCCACGCGCTGGCCCGACGAGCCCGGCGACTTCGGGCTGGCGCCGTGGCCACGCGACGACGCCTTTGCCCCCTGCCCCCGCTCGCTGGGCCTGTACGCCGTGCTGCCCGACGCCGACAGCGTCGCCCGCCTGGCGCAGGCCGGCGTGCCGACACTGCAACTGCGCTTCAAGTCGCCAGAGGCGACCCGGGTGCAAGCCCAGGTGCGTGCAGCGGTTGCCGCCGTGCGCGGCACGCCAGCCCGCCTGTTCATCAACGATCACTGGCGCGAGGCGATCGAGGCCGGCGCCTACGGCGTGCACCTCGGCCAGGAAGACCTCGACACCGCCGACCTCGGCGCCATCCGCAGCGCAGGGATGCGGCTGGGGCTGAGCACACACGGCTACGCCGAAATGTTGCGTGCCGATGCGCTCAGCCCGAGTTACATCGCGATGGGCGCCGTCTACGCCACCACGCTGAAGGACATGCCCACGGCACCGCAAGGCCCGTCCAGGCTGGCCGTCTACGCCCGGCTGCTGCGTGACCACTCGCTGGTGGCCATCGGCGGCATCGACGAGTCGCGCTTTGCGCAGGTGCTGCCATCGGGCGTGGGATCGGTCGCCGTCGTGCGCGCCATCGTCGGCGCACCGGACCCGGCAGCGGCCGCACGCCAGTTGATGAAACGCATGGCCACCGCGCTGGACTGACAATCGCCCCGCACGGGCCCGCGGCCCGCCCCTGAAGGAGACCCCCTTGCTGAAGTTCTACTACAACCTCGCGCCCAACCCCATGAAGGTGGCGCTGCTGCTCGAGGAACTGGGCTTGCCCTACGAGGCGCTGCCGGTCGACACCCGCAAGGGCGAGCAACACTCGGAGGCCTTCAAGGCCGTCAACCCCAACGCCAAGGTGCCTGCCATCGACGACGACGGCGTGGTGATGTTCGACAGCAACGCGATCCTGCTGTGGCTGGCCGACAAGCACCGCCGCTTCGTCAACACCGACCCCGCAAGCGCCGAGCGCGCCCAGGCGCTGACCTGGCTGATGTTCGTGGCCAGCGGCATCGGCCCGTACAGCGGGCAGGCCGTGCACTTCCGCACCGCCGCGCCCGAGCCCAAGGCCTACGCGCTGAACCGCTACGACTTCGAGGCACACCGCCACTGGAAGATCCTGGACGACCGCCTGGCCGGCCAGCGCTGGATGGTGGGCGACGACTACGGCATCGTCGACATGGCCTTCTGGGGCTGGGCACGGATGGTGCCCTTCGTGCTGGGCATGGAGCCCGCCGCCGCCTGGGCCCAGTACCCTCACCTCAAGCGTCTGCTGGACGACATCAACGCCCGCCCGGCCGCCGCGCGTGTGGAGGCGCTGCGACAGCGGCACAGCTTCAAGACCGAGATGGACGATCAGGCCCGCCGCGCGATGTTCCCGCAGAACGAACGCCTGTCGACGGCCTGAATCGCCTGCGCTGGCGGTGACATCCAACGATACCGTTGAGCCCGCACAAACAGCGCAAAACACCCCCTATAATGCGAGGCTCTGTTCCTCGATAGCTCAGTCGGTAGAGCGCCGGACTGTTAATCCGTAGGTCCCTGGTTCGAGCCCAGGTCGGGGAGCCAAGTTAAGTAGTTGATTTCAAAGGCCTTCTTCGGAAGGCCTTTGTCTTTTCCGGGGTCTGAGCCAGGGTTGATTGCGCATGTGGTGGCGCACTTTGCCTGGCCCGGTACGCACCGGATGAATTGCCCGTCTGCCGCGAGACCGGTCGGGCGTCGGGCGACACCTGCTGACGTGCTGGGGCTGGCGGCCCAGGTGCTTCATGCGGCCGGCATCCCCTCGGGCGCGCGCAGCATCCAGAAGAACAACTGCGAGGTCATCAGCGTGCGCAGGTCGCGCTCGGCGTCGACCGACTGATGCAGAAGGTTGAACAGCACGCCCCGCCCGGGGCCGCCTTATGCGTTGTACTTCACTGCATTTTTCGACCCATCGCGACCGCCGATTTCGGGATGGTGACCGCGCATTTCGGCTGATCGTCACCGACCGTTTCGGTTTAGCTTGAAGATGTGCGTGGTCGGCGTGGCGCCACACGATGAAGTCGCCGACAGTGGCTGACGAAAATCAACTCGGCACAGCTTCGGGCCTCAGATGGCCTGGATGCACCTTGGCCATGGATTTCGTCGGGATTGCACGCACTTGCGTCTGGTCAACCTATGCTCCACGATACCTTTGCCTACAGCCACGTCGCTGACGGACGCGATGACGAATTCGATCAACGGCTCGGGCGTGGGATGCAACGAAGGAGCCTTCAGAGATGGCCGATGGCAACCCGACACCACACGCCGCTGCAGCGCAGCAGCACCGCAGGCCGCTTCGCTGGGTCAGGGGCCTGATCGATGGTGGCCTGGGCGGCTGGAGGGCTCACCATCGCCAGCTGTCGCCGAGCCGCACCCGGGCCCTGCTGATCGTGGCGGCATGCGCCACGGCTACGGTGTGGATGGTGGCCTTGAGCACCGCGGGAATCTATCGGTCGCTGACGCGAGAGGCCAGCGCGTTCGCCTTGAGCAGTGTGCATGCGGTGCTCGACAGCGTGCGGGACGAGCTGCATGCCGTGGCTTCCGACCCGGCCCTTCAAGGCGCGTTGACTGCGTGCACTGCCGACGTCTCCGAGGCGCTCGTCAGACGCAGCTTGCGCTCCGAGTTGCTCACTCAGTTCATGGTTCTCAGCCCGGATGGGCAAAGGCTGTGCGGACCAATGGGACCGATGCCGGCCGATGCTGACCTGCGAGAGAAAGCGCGGGGGGAAATCACTCTGTACACCCGGCAGACCATCGAGCCTCAGTTGGTGGCCGCGCTGCAGATGAGCGATGGCCGGATGATCAAGGCCGACATGGACCGTCGCGCATTCACCGCCCAGTTGATGGACCCCAAGCTGTTGCAGGAAGTGCCTGAACTTGACGAGGTGCTTGCATCCATCTCTCTGCTGATGCTGACCCCCGGCGGCCAGCCGCTGGCGACTCTGGTGGCAGGCGAACCGGGGGTGTCGGGCGCCTCGGTGCCCTGGCTGCGGCACTTGAGAGCGTCGGAACGCTACGGAGTGCAGATTGCGGCAGATGTCAACTATTCGGCACTGGTCAGATCCATGTTCACGAGCCTGCCGGCCTGGACGCTGGTCGGGCTGATGCTAGGCGCTGCGGCAGTGCTGGGACTTTGGCGCTCCGTGACCTCGCGGGCACGACTGGTGCATCGCCTTGCGGTTGCCGTGCGCAAACGTCAGTTCGAGCCCTGGGTGCAGCCGATCGTCGAGATGCACAACGGTCAATGCGTGGGTGGCGAGGTGCTGATGCGCTGGCAGCATCCCCACCGAGGGGTGGTGACGCCTGGCGAGTTCATCGATGAGGCAGAGCGCAGCGGGCTCATCAACGAAATGTCGGACCAGGTGATGGGCCTTGCGGCACACCGCCTGGGTGACCTGGCGCGGCGTCATCCACAGCTGTATTTCTCGGTGAACGTGACGCCAGGACAATTGGCCGACGGGAACTTCGCACAGCGTCTGGTCGAGGTGTTCAACGACGACTCCCTGCCAGCCATGAACGTGCTCATCGAATTGACGGAGCGCGACATCGTCGATGCACGTGCATCGCACGCGCTCGGCGCCCTGCGTGACGCCGGCTGGCGTATAGCGCTGGATGACTTCGGTACCGGCCAGTCGAGCCTGGCGTTGCTGGAACGCCTGCGGATTGACCGTATCAAGATCGACCAGAGCTTTGTGCGCACGATCGACGGGCAGACGGTGCGTCGTCCGGTGCTCGATGCCATCATCGGCTTGGCCGCGCAGCTGGATGTGCCACTGATAGCCGAAGGCGTGGAAACCCGCGCCCAGTGGGATTACCTGCACCAGCGCGGGGTGACCTACGCGCAGGGCTACCTGCTGGCGCGCCCCATGCCCATCGAAGCCTTTGCACGCTGGCTGGCCAACCAGCAGGCCGAATCCCAGCCTGCGGCCATGGCAGGTGCAGGCTACCGCAGCTCACTAGACGACGGTGTCACCGATCAACAGGCCGCCGAACTGTGCCGAGCCATGCGCCAGCCCGCATCCGCGGGCAGAGGCGAGGATGACGCCGCGAAACAGGTCGCCAACGCCGGGACCAGGCTCTCTGCAGGATTGGTTGTTCGCGACCGCCGCTGGCGGCTGCGGCTGTATCCACAGTGCTTTATCGGTCGAGAGGCGGTGGACTGGATCGTGCAACGCGAGGGCGTCAGCAGGGCCAAGGCGGTGCGCATCGGACGCCGACTGGTGGCGCTGGGCCTGGTGGCCCATGTGGTGGGCGAACACGACTTTGAAGACGCTGACCTGTTCTATGAATTCACCCATGCCACGGGTGCACAGGTGCAGCAGCAGAACGATCTGCAGCGCGAGGTGGCCCAGTCCCTGCGCGCACTGGGCCGCGGCGATGCCTTGTCAGGGCTGCGCTTGGGCACGCACGTGCGCGGCATTGCGGTGCATCACAAGTGTTTCACGGGTACCGACATGATTCGCTGGCTGGGACAGCGCTGGGGGCTGACCACCGAGCAGGCCACCGCAATGGGGGTTCAACTCATGCGCCAGGGTGTGCTGCGCCATGTGTTCGACGACCGTCCTTTTGCCATGGGCCGTGATCTTTACCGGCCGTGAAGCGCCAACCGTTGGCTGCGAAGCGTGGCACCAGTGCCTGACGGCATGGATGCTTCAGGATGGCGGCATGCGCTCTGCCTCGTCGTGGCCGCAAGCGTCGCGAATCATCACCACAGCCTTGGATCGTCGAAGCCGGCGACGCAGACCGCGGGGGCCTTGAGCGGCGTCAGGGGCGCGTCCTGCAGCGACTGTCCCAGCCAGCCCTCGGGATGCTGCAAGCGGTGAGGTGCGGGGATGGTGGCCTCGGTCACCGGCACGAAACCGACGCGTCCGTAGAAGGCGGGGTCGCCATAGGTCACCGCCATGTCGACGCCCTCGGTTCGCAGCAGGTCCAGGCCATGGGTGATCAGCGCCTGCCCAATGCCCTCGCCCTGGCGGTCCGTCGCCACGGCCACGGGCGCAAGCATGAAGACCGTGCGGGGATCGTCGAAGACGAGGCGTGTGAACAGGATCGCGCCGACCAACACGCCGCCGTCCCACGCGGTGAAGACACGCAAGGCGTCGGGCGGCGTCTGGGCCATCAAGCGGCGGACGAGATCTCCGATCAGGGCCCCCTCCTCGGCCCCTTCCGACGCCGTGAAAGTCGCGTTGAACATCGCTGCGATGGCCTCGGCTTGAGGCCTGAAAGTCGAAGAAAAGTCCATGTTCCGATCCTCGATGGCGCCAGACGGGCTCAAGGCCGTCGCCGAGCGGACAGCTCGTCGTCAGATGGTCCGCATCTGGTTCACGACGATCGATTTTGCCGGCCAGACCAACCAAGTTCGAAGCAAGGGCACCGCACCGTGGCGGATGACGAAAGTGGTGGTGACCCAAAGCGATCTTCTCGATACCCTGAGCTGGAGGCTGAACATGCCTTTGGCTGGGCCACCGGCCCCGGCCAAGGAAAAGCTGCCCAGCCACGCTTGTACGATACGACGCCATGGCCCTTGTCTACAGCACGGATCATGGACGCACCTGCCCGGGCTGCCGCCAGCCGCTGGCG
>JBMTXX010000054.1:0-16772 GCA_049453935.1 Rubrivivax sp. | reverse complement strand
TGTCGTCCATGGACCGCATCCTCCTCGTCGAAGACCACCCCGCGATGCGCGAGCTCGTCGTGCGCGAGCTGGCACGGTCGGGCATTGCCGCCGATGCCGTGGGCCGCGTCAGCGAGGCCGAGGCCAGCCTGGCGCAGGTGCGTTATGGCGCGCTCGTGCTGGACCGCGGCCTGCCCGACGGCGACGCGCTGCCGTGGCTGCAGCGCCTGCGCGCGCGCCAGGTGCTGGTGCCCTGCCTGCTGCTGACGGCGCGCGATGCCCTGCACGACCGCGTCGACGGCCTGGAAGCCGGCGCGGACGACTACCTGGCCAAGCCCTTCGAGCGCGACGAGCTGGTGGCCCGCGTGCGTGCGCTGCTGCGCCGCCAGCGCTCGTGGGTGAGCAGCGCGCCGCAGTGGGCCGGCCTCTCGGTGGACCCGCTGGGCGCGCGGCTGAGCTGCGGACGATCGAGCGTCAACCTGCCGCCGAGCGAACTGCAGCTCATGTTGGCCCTGGTGCGCGCCGAAGGCCAGGTGGTGCGCCGCAGCGCGCTGGAGGCCGCGGCCTGGGGCCTGACCGAGGCGGTCACGCCCAACGCGCTCGATGTGGCGCTGCACCGGCTGCGCCGCAAGCTCGAACTGCTGGGGTCGCCCGTGCGCCTGGCCAACACCAAGGGCGTGGGCTATGCCCTCGAGGCCCGGTCCGATTCCACCGACGCAGAAGGCGGCGATGCGGCCTGACGCGCCCGCGGCGAGGATCGGCGGCCGGCCGGTCCGCACCCCGAGCCTGGCGCTGCGTCTGGCGCTGGGTTTTGCCGTGGCATTTGCGTCCACGGCACTGCTCGTGGTGGGCGTGCAGGCGCTGCTGGCCGAGCGCTTCGGCCACCTGGTCACGCGCATGAGCCTGCAGGGTCAGTCCGAGGACATCTTCGACGGCTTCGTGCTCGATGCCGAGAAGCGGGTCGTGGGCGTGCGGCTGGAACTGGACGATGCGGTGGGCTTCGACGACTTCTTCGCCAACCTCAAGTACCGCGTCCTCGACGCGCAGGGCCAGGTGGTGGCGAGCAGCGAGGCAGACCGTCGCTCGATGCTGCCCGCCCACAGCCTGGCAGCGCAGGCCGACTTCTTTGGTGTGGTCCCCTACGACGGGCGCGACTTCTTCGTCGGCGCCTGGCAGCGCACCGTGCACGGGCGGCCCTACGTGCTGCAGCTCGCGCGCAGTGATCGCTTCGAGCTGCTGGCCCGCGAAGCGCTGACGCCGGCCATCGTCGACACCGTGCTGCTGTTGGGCAGCCTGTCGGCCGTGATCTTCGCGCTGGCCGGAGCCCTGGCCATCCGCTCGGTGCTGCGACCGATCCGCGGGGTCGAGGCGGCCGCGCGCCGCGTCGGCGGGCGCAACCTGGCCGCGCGCCTGCCGGAAGACCGGCTCCCGGCCGAGATCCGGCCCCTGGTGCAGGCCTTCAACGGCGTGCTGCAGCGGCTGGAACGTTCCTTCCAGGAGCAGGAGCGCTTCATCGCCAACGCGGCGCACGAACTGAAGACGCCGCTCGCGCTGGCGAGGGCGCGCGTCGAAGCCGGCCTTGACGGCGAGCCCGATCGCGCCCGGCTGCTGCGCGACCTCGACGCGATGGGCCGCCAGGTCCAGCAACTGCTGCAGCTCGCGCAGGTGGCCGACCCCCAGTCGATGCGGCGCAGCCTGGTGCGGCCCTCGGATGTGGCGCGCGAGGTGCTCGACCACCTGTCCTTCAAGGCCGAACGTGCGGACGTCACCCTGCATCTGCAGCAGGCCGTCCTGGAGGTGCAGGTGGAGGCCGACGCGGGCGCGCTGTTCGTCCTGCTGAAGAACCTGGTCGAAAACGCCATCGAGTTCTCGCCGCCAGGCTCGGAGGTCACCGTCCAGCTCGACGATCAGGGCCTGCGCGTGAACGACCACGGGCCTGGCATTCCCGCCGAGCAGCGTGCGCAGGTCTTCGAGCGTTTCTGGCGGGCGCCCGGTCAGACACGACCGGGCTCCGGTCTGGGCCTGGCCCTGGTGCACGACATCGCCGCGGCCCATGGGTGGGCCGTGACCTGCGCCGAGGCCCCGGGGGGCGGTGCGTCGTTCGCACTGCGCTGGCGGTCCTGAAGGGGGGCGGCTCTGCACCGGCCCAGAGGCCCAGGCGGTGCAGGGGCGCCGTCAATCCCCCTGCGGCCACCGCCCCCAGCCGGGCAGGCGCAGCGCGAGGTCGTCGACGTCGACGCCGAAGCCCAGCCCGAGCAGGTTCAGCTCGACGCCTTCCTCGCGCGCGACGGTCAGGCCGGCCAGTCCCCACAGCGAGAGTTGCCAGCCGCTGCCGCTGGGCGCGCGTGCGGCGAAGGTGGCGGGCCCGAGGTAGTCCTTGCCGATCGCCGTCGGCGGCAGGTCCAGGCCGAGTTCGGGCACCTCGCGGGCCACCCAGGCGACGAAGGTGTTGCTGTTCGGGCCCGGCCACACGCGGTAGGTGTCGCCCCATGGGTAGCGCTCGATGGCCGACTCGATGCGCTCGATCAGCGCCTGCGCCTGCGGGCCGCGGTGGTCGAGCAGCAGTTGCGGCCGGGCGCCGTACCAGTGGCGGTCGGGCTCGACCCCGCGGCTGGTCACCAGTGCGTTGCCGCCGCGCATCGCGCGCCAGCCGAGGATCTGGTAGGTGGTGTAGCTGTCTTCGTCGGCGCGCTTGACGGCGATCCAGGGGTGGATGCCGAAGGCGCCGCGCCAGCGCACCGCGCGCGCGCCGTAGACCTGCACCACCGCCTCCCGCACCAGAGCCGGGTCAGGTGCCTGACCGCTGCTGTCGCTGCGGCTGGCATACCAGGGCCGTTGCAGCTCAACCTCGCCCGAGGCCATCACCGCCAATGGGCCCAGCAGCATCAGCAGCACCACCGGCGCCAGCAGCGCCGCCGGCCAGCGCAGCAGCCGCCACCAGCGCCGGCGGCGTCGGGCGGGCCGATGCGCGGCGCTCATCGCGCGGCCAGGGCTTTCTCGATCGCGTTCTTCATCGAGGTGCTGCCCGGGCCGGTCGTGCTGCCGAAGTGTGCGATCGGCCGCCCGTCACGGCCCACCAGGTACTTGTTGAAGTTCCAGCTCGGCTGGTGGCCGGTGGCGCGTGCCAGTTCGGCGAACAGCGGATGCGCCTGGGGGCCGCGCACGGAAACGGCGGTGAACATCGGGAACTTCACCCCGTAGGTGTTGAAGCACACATCGGCCGTCTTGCGCGCGTCGGCCGATTCCTGGCGGAAGTCGTTCGACGGGAAACCCATCACGACCAGGCCGCGCGGGCCGTAGGTGGCGTTCAGTGCCTCCAGCCCCTCGAACTGCGGCGTGAAGCCGCAGAAGCTGGCGGTGTTGACGACCAGCAGCACCCGTCCGGCGTATTGGCACAGCGACTGCGGCTTCTCGTCCTGCAGACGCGGGACGGTGTGGTTCAGCAGCGCCGGACAGGCGCTGGCGGGGGTGGCGCACCACGCGGGCAGGGCTGCACCGCTCAGGCACAACGCGATCAATGCGCGTCTCGGGTAGGCACAGGGCATGGGCTCGCTCCGGAAGCAGGTGTGCAGTGGATGGGCGGGATCATCGTCCCATCGGCTTGCCCCTGCGCGGGCGTGCGATTTCGCGTGGAGGCGCCGCGGCGCTGCTCACCTGACGGCGCACACCGAGCCCCGCGGCGGCGATCCGGCCTATGAACGCCGCCGACCCCCGGCTGTGGATCGCCGCTGGCAGTCTTTCAGCCCGCGAACGGCGTCGTGACGTCGTCCAACGGGAACACCGGCCGGCGCAGCTTCGTGTAGGCGAAGCGACGCACGTCGGGCGAGCACAGCGCGCCCGAGTCGACGACGGTGATGCCCCCGGCGATCGGCGCGTACGCCGCGCGGAAGTGCTGCACGCTCTTGACGACCAGCACACGCCGGCGGCGCGGGTCGATGCCCTGGCTGAGGAAGACCTGCAGGTCGGTGGTCTGCAGCCGGCTCGACACGGTGACCACTTCGACACCGCCGATCCGCAGCACCGCGGTCGGGCCCATCGACATGCGCACGCCGCGCTGCATCGGCCCGTCGTTGACGAAGCCCCCGTCCGAGAGCGACACCACCTGCGCGCGCACGTCCAGCGGTGCACCGAAGGCCGGGTCGTGGTGGCCGCCCAGGCGCAGCGCCACCACCGTCCCCGGCCCGGCCGCCTGGGCCGCCGCCACCGCCGCCGGGTCGAAGATCGTGCCCACCGCCACGCCCTCCACGCCGCTGTCCAGCAGCGCCTGCAGCAGGCGGGTGGCGGCGCCGTAGGCGCCGCCGCCGGGGTTGTCGGTGCCGTCCGCCAGAACCAGCGGCCCTGTGGAGGCGTCGTGCGCCAGCGCCTGCGCCACCGCCTGAGCCACCGTGTGCATCGGCGCGTTGTGCCGGTGGCGGCGGTCCCAGATGGCCTGCGCCATCTGCTGCGCGATCGCCTCGGCGCGCGCCTGCGCCCAGGGCTCGTGACTGACGGCCACCGACGGGCCGACGTTCGGGATGTCCGACGGCATGAAGCCGGCCTGCACGCTGACCACGTGGATGCCGGGCTCGCGCTCGAAGGCCTCGGCCAGGGCCAGCAGCTCGGTCATCGGGCCGGGCTCGGTCGTGCGGCCTTCGCCCGTGCCCGACAGCGTGGCCGGCTGGCGCATCAGGCCCTGCGGGCGGATGCGCCCTTGCATCGCCTCGTGCACCAGGGCCGCTGCCTGCAGGGCGCGCTCGTACTGGTCGACGTGGGGGTAGGTGCGGTAGCTGATCAGCGCGCTGGACAGGTGTGCCATGCGCTCGGTGATGTTGGCGTGCAGGTCCAGCGTCATCGCGATCGGCACGTCGGGGCCGACCACCTCGCGCAGCGCCTGCAGCAGTTCGCCTTCCGGGTCGTCGCAGGCCTCGGCCACGGCCGCACCGTGGCAGGCCAGGCAGATCCCGTCGATGCGCCCGGCGGCGCGTGCGGCATCGACGATCGCGTCCCGGATCCAGGCCCAGGTCTGCGCGGTCAGGCGCCCGGAGGGCGTGGCGTTGGCAGCCAGCGCCGGCACCAGATCCCAGCCGTGTTGCGCCGCCGCATCCAGCAGCCCGCCGATCTCGGTGCGCGTGCCGGCAAAGCGCGTGGCGAGTGCTTCGCCCTGCACGAGCCAGCGCCGGCGGTAATCGTCCAGCGTCGTCGGCAGCACGCTGAAGGTGTTGGTCTCGTGCATGAACTGCGCGATCAGGACGCGGTAGGCCATCGGGTCTTTCCTTCAGGGCGAGGCGACACGCCCGGATCTTGCCTCATCCTGGGCGTGACAGAAGCCGCCCGCGACCGCGCCTGCCGACGTCCGCGTGCGTCTGGGTACCTTTGCCGACGATGGGATAGGCTGTCGTGCATGCGCATCGCCTTCTGCACATCGTTCGACCCTGCCCTCCACGCCGCCTGGTTGGCCGAATTGCGCGCCCTGCGGCCCGCCGACGAGTGGTGCGAGGCCTGGCAGCCCGGCGACTGCATGGATGCCGCGGTGGTGGCGCAGCCGCCGGCGGGCGCACTCGCCCGGGTCCAGGGCCTGCGCCTGATCCAGTCGCTGTGGGCGGGCGTGGAGGGCCTGCTGGCCGACCCCACGCTGCCGGGCCACGTGCCGCTGGCGCGCATGGTCGACCCGGCGATGACCGCGGCCATGGCCGAAAGTGCCGCCTGGGCCGTGCTGTCGCTGCACCGGCGCTTCTTCGACTATGCCGCCCAGCAGGCGCAGGCCTCTTGGGTGCAATGGCCGCAGCGCCGCGCCGACGAGGTGTCGGTCCTCGTCCTGGGGGCGGGCGCGATGGGGCTGGGTGTGGCCGGGCGCCTGCAGGGCCTGGGCTACCGGGTGCGCGCCTGGCATCGCGGTGCGGCACCGGCATCGCAGGAGGCCGTGGCCAGCGCCCGAGTCTTCGCCGATGCGCGCCCGCGCTCCGACCTTCCCGAGGCGCCAGCCGTGCCGCTCGTGGCCGGCGAGGCGGCGCTCGGCCCTGCCTTGTCGACCACCGAGATCCTGGTCAACCTGCTGCCGCTGACGCCGCACACCCGCGGCATGCTGTGCGCGCGCACCTTCGACGCGATGCCGCCGGGCGGCGCGGTCGTCAACTTCGGCCGCGGCGATCACCTGATCGAGGCCGACCTGCTCGCCGCGCTGGACCGCGGGCACCTGCACCGCGCCGTGCTCGATGTGCATGCCATCGAGCCGCTGCCGCCCGGTCATGTCTTCTGGCGCCACCCGCGCATCACCGTGCTGCCCCACGTGGCGGCACGCACCGACCAGCGCAGCGCCGCGCAGGTGGTGGCGGCCAATCTGGCGCGGCTCGAAGCGGGGCAGGCGCCCTGGCATCAGGTCGATCGTCGGCGGGGGTATTGAGCTTCCGGCGGGCTGGAGGACGCATCAACCGTCCCGGACGGTCCTGACACCCGCACGCCGGCTGCGCAGGGCATGCAGGTGCAGTACCACCAGCGCCGTCAGCACCACCGCCCCGCCCGCCAGGGTCCAGGCCCCCGGGTGCTCGCCGAGCACGGCCCAGACCAGCAGTGGCGCCAGCACCGACTCGAGCAGGATCAGCATCGAGACCTCGGCCGAGGTGATGTAACGCGGCCCGATCGACAGCAGCACCATGCTCAGCACGATGAAGAATCCGCCGTGCGCTGCCACCAGTCCCCACTGCGCCGGGACGATGCTGCCCGGGTCGGCGAGCGGCCACAACACCAGGGCGCCCAGCAGGAAGGCCGGGGGCACGGCAGGCGCCATGGGCACGTCGCGCCGCGTGCGCGCGGCGGTCAGCGCGGCCGCGAAGAGGAGGGCCACCCCCAGCGCGATGAGGTCGCCTTCGATGCGGCTGACTGTCGAGCCCTGCTTGCCCGGGCCCAGGCCGATCATCGCCAGGCCGACCGCCACCGCGCACATCGTCAGCACCATCCGCGCATGGATGCGCTCGCCAAGCACGATGCGGCTGAACAGGGCGGCGAACACCGGCATCGACGCGATGATGAACACCACGTTGGCCACACTGGTCAGGCTCACCGCGGCGACGAACATCACGCCCGTCGTGCAGACCCCGCCTGCGTACAGCAGGCCTTGCCAGCCTGTGGCGCGAATGGCCGACAGGGCCCGGGCGCGGCGCACGATCAGCAGACCCAGCGTGCCCACCAGACCTGCGCTCAACGTGCGCCAGAAGGCGATCGTCCAGGGGTCGGCGTCGATCAGACGGACGAACAACGCGTCGGGCACGATCATCAGCACGCCCAGCGTCGTGATCAACAGGCCCTTGGTGTGGTCATGCATCGGCGGCATCGGATCCTTCGAGCTTGCGCGTCGGCGCAGCCGTGCTGGCGGCGGTGTCTTTGCCGGGGTCGGTCGGCCGGACCGATGGCGCCATCGTCAGCGATCGCCGGCTCTCGAAGCGTCGAGGGTGCCCGGTGAGCGGGTCGTCGAAGCCGAGCTCGCGGGCCAGCAGTTGCAGTGGCGGCTGTCCGTCGTCGGGCGCGTCGGGTTCGCGCGGGGGCTGGAGCACCGGGTAGATGCGGTCGCCGACGATGGGCCAGCCCAGGGCGGCCAGTTGTGCACGCAACTGGTGCTTGCGTCCGGTCAGCGGGCGCAGGCGCAGGTGGGCATGGTCCCCGCGGCGGGCGATCAGCTCGATGCGGGTCTCGGTGTTGGGCGCACCGGGCAGCACCTCCATCTGCATGAAAGCCTCGCCCGGCCGCTCCTGCAGGTGGTGGCGCGCCACGAGCGGCAGCACCTGCGGCAGCGCTTCGTGCCACGGTACCAGGGCCTCGTACACCTTGTGCACGCGGCGCTCGGCGAACAGGCGCTGGTAGGGGTGGCGCGCGTCGACCGGTACGGTGAAGAGCATGACGCCGGCGGTCTCCAGGTCGAGCCGGTGCACCGGGGCCAGCGTGTCGATGCCGAGCTGGCGGCGCAGACGCACCAGTACGGTCTCGTGCAGCCAGCGCCCGCCCGGCGTCACCGGCATGCCGTGGGGCTTGTCGACGGCCACGAGGTGCTCGTCCTGATGCAGCACGACCACCTCGTCCGCGACGCGCGCCTCGGCCGGCGGCTGGCGCCAGTACCAGAGCACGGCACCATGCCGGCAGGGCTCGCGCGGCCCGACCGGCCGACCGGTGGCATCGAGCACCTCGCCGCTCGCCAGGCGCTCGTCCCAGTCGGTCACGCGCGGCAGGCGCTGGCGCAGGAAGTCGAGCACCGTCGTCGGTGGGCCGGCGGCCAGCGCAACGCGGCTCGCGCACACCCCCTCGCGCATCGGCGGGGTCCAGGTCGGGCGGGGGCGGGCCATGGCGGCCGGGCGCTCAGAACGCGTCCAGCCGCCGCGCCCGCTCGAGCCGCCAGCGCTCGCCCGGGTCCTGCGGGTCGAAGACGGCCTCGATCGTCGTGTCGGTCTCTTGCAGCGCGGTGTCCACGGCCACGCGCTTGTCGAAGACGAAGCACTCGCCTTCCCAGTCACGCTGGGCGTCGGGCAGGCGGGCGAAGTGGTTCAGGATGCCGCCGTCGAGCTGCCGCACCTGCAACCCCAGGCTGCGCATCCATGGCGCGGTCTTGTCGCAGCGGATGCCGCCGGTGCAGTACATGGCCACGGTGCGGCCCTCGGCGCGCCACTGCGGCGCATGCGCTTGCACATAGGCGACGAAGTCGCGGAAGTGCCGCACCTGCGGGTCGACCGCGCCCTTGAAGCGGCCCAGGCGCCACTCGAAGTGGTTGCGGTTGTCCAGGACGACGACATCGTCGCGCGTGATCAGCTCGCGCCAGGCCTCGGGGCTGACGTGGCTGTCGTCGCGCTCGTCGGGCGCGGGCAGGGCCTCGAAGTCGGGCAGGCCCAGGGCGACGATCTCCGGCTTGACGACCACCTTGTAGCGCCCGAAAGGGTCGCGCCCGCAGGGGCTGCGCTTGAACGCCAGCCCGCGCGCCGCGCCGCCCAGCACCGCACCGCTGTGCAGGGCATGCTCGAAGGCGTCCACCGCCTCGGGTACGCCCGAGACGGCGCCGTTCAGCCCTTCGGTGGCGACGACGATGGCGCCATGCAGTCCGAGCGTCGCGCCCAGCGAGCGCAGCTCGCCGGCGGCCGCCTGCGCGTCAGGCAGCGGGACGAAGCGGTAGAAGGCACTGTGGACGAAGGCGGGCGGCAGGTCGGCTGGCATGCCCGGATTTTCCCCCCGTGGCACGGCCACCGGCCAGACGCGCAGGTCGGCCGGCCGGCTCAGCCGGTGATGTCGGGTTTCGAGCCCTGGGCCGCCACGTCGGGCGGGGACAGGCTGTGCACGGCCTGCATCACCGCCTCCACATAGTCGTCGCGCAACCCGCGCGCGCGCAACGCCGCATGCAGCGAGGTCAGGTAGTCGACATTCGGGCCGAAGGCGCCGCAGGCCACGGCGATGCGGCGTGCCACGGTGTGCACCGAGTCGTCGGGCTCGTGCGAGGGATGCGTGGGGTTGGCGACGAAGGCGATGGCCTGCGCCGAGCCGCCGCCTTCCAGCGCGAGGTCGACCCAGGTCGGCCGGTACGAACCCATGCCCATCTCGCGCCGCCACAGCAGGGTCAGCTCGTGCGCCGCCTGCGCCTGCGGCAAGCGCAGCGCCACCCCGTGCGTGGCACCCCCCGGCTGCAGCGACAGCATGCGCCCGGGCTGCTCGGGGCAACCCCGACCTGCGACGGTGCACATGCAGAAGCTGCGCCGCCAGCCCTCGAGCGTGGCGTTGTGGTCGACCTCGGTGGCGATCAGCGGGTTCCAGATCAGCGAGCCGTAGGCGAAGACCCAGATCGGCTCCCCGGCGCCGCCGGGTTGCCGTGCCAGCGTCTCGGCGAGCGACTGCGCGAGCTGGGCCTCGCTCCACATCAGGTGTGCCGGCATCGGCAGCACCTGGCGCAGGCTGCCATCGAGCAGACGTTGACGGGTCAGGATGCTCAAGGCGCAGGGCTGGGGTTCAGAGGTGTATGAGGTGCCGTCTTCGGCAGGGACCACCGGGTCGCCGCACAAGCGATCCCGTGGTCCGCAAGCACATGCACGGATGATGCCAGCCTGGGCGCGGCGGTCAAGGCCTGTTCATGCGCCAGGCCGGCGTCCAGCCACGCTCCAGGCTTGGCCTGGCCTGGGCGCCGCAGGTCCTGCCGCGGGACGGCTCACCGCGCGCCAGGGGGTGTCGCAGGCGCTGTGCGGGGGGCCTGGCATGCGGCCCACGTCGCCAGCAAGGCAGCCGCGGGCAGCAGCGGGGCCGTGGGCGCTTGCATCGCCCACTGCGTCGCGCCTGCCAGCACCGCCGCGGTCACAGGGATGGGCCAGGCCAGCCACCACAGGACGACCGCCCCCCGAGTTTCTCCGGTGCCCGGGCCTTGGTGACGCGCCAGGGGTCGCAGCAGCGGCCACAGGCCGAGCGTGGCGAGCACCGTCGGGTCCGGCATCAGCGCGAAGACCTCGGACTGTGTCCATGGCTGTGCCTGTGCCGGCGCCAGCAGCGGATGCGCCAGCGTGCCGATCGCCAGCAGCCCCAGGCACGTCGTGCGTGCCCGGTCGGGCAGGGTCGCCGTCGGGACGCCGTGCGCCCGCGCCAGCAGCAAGCCCCATGCGCCCAGCGCCAGCAGCATTGCCGCCTGCACGCCGAAGGCTGCCGCGAGCGCCGGTGCCGCCCAGGTGATCGTGGCGACGTGTTGCCAGACGAAGGCGGCTGCGCCCGCCCAGGCGCAGCCGGTCAGCAGGCTCGCCCATCCCGCCATGCGCGGCTGCAAGGGTGCGCGCGCCGCACATCGCCACACGCTCCACCCCAGGACCAATGCGCCGACCTGACCCCAGGGCCAGACCTGGGCGTGCGCGAGCTCGAACAGCCGCCGGTAGGTGTCCGGCGCGAACATCAGGAAGTCCGACAGCCGGTAGGTCCACCACTCGCTCATCGACGCCTCCCGAGCCCGCGTGGGGCCGCTACAGCGACTCGACGTGCCTGACCATCCGTCGGCGCATCGCGTCGTCCGGCATCGGGCCGCGGGCGGCCCCCAGGTTCTGCCGGACGTGGGCCACCTGCCGCGTGGCGGGGATGGCGCAGGTCACGGCCGGGTGGGAGACGACGAACTTCAGCACGTACTGCGCCCAGCCGTCGCATCCCAGTTCGGAGCGCGCCCAGTCGGGCAGGGGATGACGCGCCAGCGCATCCAGCAGGGCGCCCTGGCGGAAAGGACGGTTCACGATGACGCCGATGCCGCGCTCGGCGGCCAGCGGCAGGATGCGCTGCTCGACCTCGCGGTCCAGGGGGTTGTAGGTCACCTGGACGAAGTCGATCGGGTGGGCCTGCATCAAGGCCTCGACTGCCCGATGCCGCCGCCCTTCCGAGGTGGAGATCCCCACGTGCCGGACCAGGCCGGCGGACTTCATCGCCATCAGCGCCGGCAGGTGGGCCTCCCAGGCCAGCAGGTTGTGCACCTGCAGCAGGTCGAAGCGCGGCACGCCCCAGTGGCGCCGCGACGATTCGATCTGGCCAGGCCCGCGCTCGCCCGAGGAGGTCCACACCTTGTCGGCGGCGTACACCTGCCCGGGGCCGCGGTAGGACTGCAGCGCCTGCCCGATGACGGCCTGTGCCGAGCCGTACATCGGTGAGGAATCCACGACCTGTCCGCCGCCGTCCAGGAAGGCGCGCAGCACCGCCGCGCAGGATGCGCGCGCCACCGGGTCGGCGCCGACGTTGAAGGTGATCCACGTGCCCAGACCGATCACCGGCAGGCGTTCCCCAGTGGAGGGCACCGGCTTGTGCAGCAGATCGGGCGCCGCCTTCGACGGCGACTGCGCGGCGGTGGACGGGAGGCCGTCCGTGGGGGCCGCCGCCACGGCGTCTGCCAGCGCAGACCCCGTCCATGCCGTCAGGCCGGCCGCCATCCGCCAAAGCGCGCGCCGACGCGCGACCGCCTCGGGCGGGCCGTCCCCGGCCGTCTGGACGTGTGGGGCGGCGGGGTCGGGCGGGCGGTTCACGTGTCGGGCCTCCATGCGTGTCAGGCGGCGCAGACCCTGCTCGGCAGGCGTGCCAGCCATCGGCGCATGCTCGCACCGATGATGCGCCCCGTGTGTGCGCAGGGGCGTTAGGCTTGCGCCCCATGAAAGTCGCCCGCATCCTCGACCGTGTCGCCGGCCTCGGCTCGGACAAGTGGCGTGTCCACTTCCAGGCGCGTCAACGCCTGTCCAGAGGGGAGTCGGTGATCCTGCTGACCATCGGGGAGCCGGACGAGCCCACGCCGTCGGCCCTCGTCGATGCCGCCTGCGCCGCCATGCAGGCCGGGCGTACCGGCTATTCCAACGGCCGGGGTGAGCCCGCGGCGCTGCGTGCGCTGGCCGCCCGCTACAGCGCACGCACCGGGCGGTCCGTCGGCGTGGACCAGTTCATCTGGGTGCCCGGCACGCAGAGCGCGCTGTACCTGCTGCTCACGGGCCTGGTGCAGGAAGGCGACGACGTGCTCCTGGCCGACCCGTGCTACGCCACCTACCACGGTCTGGTACGCGCCACGGGCGCGCGCATCGTGCCGGTGCCCCTGAGGCCCGAGCGGGGCTTCCGGCTCGATGCCGAGGACCTGGCGCGCGCGGTGACGCCGGCCACGCGCGCGGTCTTCCTGAACACGCCACACAACCCCACCGGTGCCGTGCTCACGCGCGAGGACGTTCGAGCCATCGGGGCGGTGGCTCGGGCCCACGACCTGTGGATCCTCAGCGACGAGGTCTACGAGGCGCTGGTGTTCGGGCCCGATGCGCGGGACGCGGGCGGTGCGGCGGCATTTGCCTCGCCCTTCGACGACGCAGACCTCGCCGACCGCACAGTGGTGGCCGCGTCGCTGTCGAAGTCCCACGCCGCGCCTGGATTCAGGGCCGGATGGTGTGCCGGCCCGGCAGATTTCATCGCCCGATTGCTGCCACTGGCCGAGGCCATGCTGTTCGGCGCGCAGCCTTTCATCCAGGACATGGCTGTCGTGGCGCTGACCTCCGAGCATCCGGTCACTGCGACCCTGCGTGACGCCTACGCGCGGCGCGCGGCGCGGGTCGCGCGATGGCTGGGGGAGGTGCCAGGTCTGGTGGTGCACCGTCCCCAGGCGGGCATGTTCGTGATGATCGGCGTCGGCGGGCTGGGCCTGGACGGTGAGGCCTTCGCCGACCGCTTGCTGGCGGAGCAGGCGGTGGCGGTCATGCCTGGTGTGGCCTTCGGGCCCACCGCCAAGGACATGGTGCGCATGAGCCTGACGGTGCCGGACGCGGTGCTGGCCGAGGGCTGTGCCCGCATCGCGGCGCTGGCGGCGCGCATCCGGGCACGGTGAGCAGGCCTGCGGCCGCTGCCTCACGCAGGTGAGGGCCGCACCCTGGCGCCTGGCGCAATCGTCGGCGGCGCGGCGTTCAGCGTCTCGATGGCCAGCCCGGCAGCGCGCTTGTACGCGCCCATGAAGGCGTCGCGCTCGGACGGCGGGATGACGCTGTCGATGTCGTCGAAAACGCCGCCGCAGCGCTCGTCCACCAGGTTCAGCAGGCCGAAGGGCCCGGCACCGCGGTTGCGCAACACCAGCGCCGAGACCGGGGCGCACAGTCGGGCGTCGTAGGCCTGCAGGGCCTCGGGCCCCACGCCGTGCGCCACGAGACAGGCACCGAGCACGCGTGCGTCGACGATGGCCTGCGTGGCGCCGTTGGACCCGGTGGGGTACATCACATGGGCGGCATCGCCCAGCAGCGCCACCCGACCATCCACCCAGGTGGGCACCGGGTCGCGGTCGATCATCGGGTACTCGAAGATCTCGGCCGCGCCGCGCAGCAGGGCGGGCACGTCGATCCAGCCCAGCTGCCAGTCGGCGAAGTGCCCGACGATCTCCTCGACAGGCACGCGGCGGTTCCAGTCGCTCCGCGTCCAGCCCTCGGCCGCGTCCACCGTGATCTCCGCGATCCAGTTGATCGTCGCCAGGCCGGTGGCCGGGTCGGGCCGTGTGATGGGGTAGGACACCACGCGGTGCCGCGCCGAGCCCAGGCCGACGAAGGACGCGCCTGTGCGCACCGGCACCCCAGGCGTGACGCCTCGCCACAGGATGGCTCCGCCCCAATGCGGCGGCGGTTGGTCCGGGTGCATCTGGGCGCGCACGGGGGAGTGCAGGCCCTCGGCCGCGATCAGCAGCGCGCCGGAGATGCGCTCCTTGCGACCGTCGCGCCGCTCGACCGACACCGTCACGCCGTCGGCGTCCTGGTGGTAGCCGGTCACACGATGGCCGGTGCTGACGGCCTCGGGCCCGAGACGCGAGCGCACCGCCTCCAGCAGCAGCATCTGCAACTGGCCGCGGTGCACCGAGTACTGCGGCCAGCGATAGCCCGCCAGCCGCCCGCGCGGCTCGGCATAGATGTCGTTGCCGTTGCGGCCCACCAGAGCCCACTCGCGTGTGGCCACGCCGATGGTCTCGAGCGCGGCCTCGTCGAAGCCCATGTCGAAGAGCTCGCGCACGGCGCTGGGCTGCACATTGATGCCCACGCCCAGTGGCGCCAGCGTCGGCACGGCTTCGAGCACGCGGCAGGGCACGCCGATCTGCGCCAGCGTCAAGGCGACGGCCAGGCCGCCGATGCCGCCGCCGGCGATCAGGACGGGGTGGGAGGGAGTGCAGGCGAGAGACGTCATGGGCTGGATTCTGGCCCGGCCGGCGGGCAGGCGCCTGTCGGTTCGAGGTTCGGACGCTGCAGCCCGCCCACGGGCTGTGACCCCGGCGCCCATGATGAAGCCGCGCTCTCGACGCCCGGCGTTCGGCAGCGGGTCGTCACGTTGGCGGCGGCGTGTGCTCCTGCAGCCGCAGGTACTTGGCCTGCAACTGCTCACGCGTCTCGATGTGCTCGGGGTGGACCGGGATGCAACTCACCGGACACACCTGCACGCACTGCGGCTCGTCGAAGTGGCCGACGCACTCGGTGCAGCGGTTCGGGTCGATCTCGTAGATCTCCTGGCCCATCGAGATGGCCTGGTTCGGGCACTCGGGCTCGCACACGTCGCAGTTGATGCACTCATCGGTGATCCACAGGGCCATGGCGTCGACCTCCAGCAGCGTGACAGTTGCGCGCTCAGGCCGACAGGCTCTGGCGAACCCGTGCCTGTACGCGCGCGAGCACCGAGGGTGCCACGAGGGTGGAGACATCGCCGCCGAGGGTGGCAATCTCGCGCACGAAGCTCGAGCTGACGTGCTGCAGGCCGCTGCTGGGCGTGAGGAAGACGGTGTCCATCGTGGGCAGCAGTTGCCGGTTCATCGCCGCCATCTGGAATTCGTAGTCGCAGTCGCTGACGGTGCGCACGCCACGCAGCACGACCTGTGCCGCGTGCTCGCGCAGGAACTGCGTCAGCAGCCCCTCGAAGGGCAGGACCTCGACGTGGGGGTGTTCAGCGCAGGCTTCGCGCGCCATCTCCATGCGCTCGTCCAGCGTGAACATGGTGCGCTTGTGGTGGCCGCGCGCCACGGCGATGATCAGGCGGTCGAACAGCATCGCGCCGCGGCGCACGAGGTCGATGTGGCCGATGGTGATCGGATCGAAGGTGCCGGGGTAGACGGCACTCACCTTGTTGCGTTCGGGCATCGTCAGTCCTTTTCGTCGTGGCCGCCATCGGTGAGGGCGCTGTCGGGCCGGGGCCGGGGGGCGTCACGTCGCAGCAGCGCCGCATGCACGGCGCCCGCGCGGGTGGCGCGGTGGACGCACCACCCGGGTGGCGCCGTCAGGGGCTGCGCATCCTCGGCGTAGATCCAGCCTGTGGCACCCACGATCTCCGCGCACGCCTGCAGGGCGGCTGGCAGCAGTCCCGACGCGTAGGGCGGGTCCAGCAGCACGAGGTCGAAGTGTCGTTCAGGGCGGCGTGTCAGCACGCGCATCGCGTCATCGCAGACGATCTCGACCTGCGCCGCGCCCAGGCGCGCCCGCACGGCTTGCAACGACTGCACCAGCCGGCTGTCGCGTTCGACCATCAGCACCCGCGCCGCGCCGCGCGAGGCCGCCTCGAAGCCCAGCGCGCCGCTGCCGGCGAAGGCGTCCAGGCAGTGCCAGCCGCCCAGATCCTGGCCCAGCCAGTTGAACAGGGTCTCGCGGACGCGGTCCGGGGTCGGGCGCAGCCCGGGGCGCTCGGCCACCGGCAGCCGGCTGCGCTTCCACTGGCCACCGATCAGCCGAACCTCGTGCGGCGCGCTGCGCCCCACCGGTGAGGCGACTTGCCGTCCTGCAGGGGCGCTGCGAGCCTCCCGAGGGTCCCCGGTGCCGGTGCGCAGGCCCTGACGTGCCGCCATCACAGCCGCACGGTGATGCCGTCACGGGCCATCAGGGCCTTGGCCTGGCCGACGGTGAATTCGCCGTAGTGGAAGATGCTCGCGGCCAGCACGGCATCGGCCCGGCCGATGCGGATGCCGTCCGACAGGTGCTCCAGCGCGCCGACCCCGCCGGAGGCGATGACCGGCACCGGAACCGCGTCGCTGACGGCGCGCGTGAGTTCGAGGTCGAAGCCGGTCTTGGTGCCGTCGCGGTCCATGCTGGTCAGCAGGATCTCGCCCGCACCGGCCTCGGCCATGCGTACCGCCCAGGACAGCGCGTCCAGGCCGGTGTTGCGGCGCCCGCCGTGCGTGTAGACGTCCCAGCCGGGGCCGCGCGCGGCCTCGTCGTCACCGCGCCGGCGCTTGGCGTCGATGGCCACGACGATGCACTGTGCGCCGTAGCGCTGCGAGGCGTCGTGGATCACCCGCGGATTCGCCACCGCGGCGGAGTTGAAGCTGACCTTGTCGGCGCCGGCGTTGAGCAGGCGACGCACGT
>JBMTXX010000053.1:0-16854 GCA_049453935.1 Rubrivivax sp. | reverse complement strand
GCCGCAGCACACGCAGCTCCTCGCCCGCGCTGTCGGTGGCGCAGCCCATGCCGTGCGTCAGCGCGACCACCCCGTCGACGTTGGGGTAGTCGGCCAGCGCCTCAGGCCGGATGTCCCGCCGGAAGTGGTCGGCGATCGCCCGCGCGGCAGTGGCCGAGCAGTTGACGCTGGTCAGCACGCCGATGTAGTTGCGCGTGGCCACGCGGCCGTCGGCCCGCACGATGCCGTCGAACGTCGCGGGCGTGGCGGCGTAGTCGGTGGGCAGCGCGCCGGCACCCGGCTCGTGTGCCCGGGCGAAATCGCTGAAGGCCAGGTTGTGCACGTGCACGTGCTGGCCGGGGGCGACGGCCTGCGTGGCGTGGCCGATGATCTGGCCGTAGCGCCACACCGCCTCGCCTGCAGCGATCGGCCGCGTGGCCACCTTGTGGCCGGGCGGCACCAGCCCCGCCACCGTGACGCCTTCCTCGGCGATCACGGTGCCGCCGAGCAATTGCCGGCGCGCGATGACGACGTTGTCTGCCGCGTGGATGCGGATCGTGGGGGAGGTCGATGCAGTCATGGCGGGGTGGGGCGGTCGGAAGGGGGTCAGGCGTCGATGCGCGCCGGGTCCCAGGCGTAGACGCTCTGCTGCTGTTCACCGAGCTTCTCGATGCCCAGCCGCATGACGTCGCCCGGCTTCAGGAACACCGGGTTGGGCTTGGCGCCCAGGCCCACGCCCGGGGGCGTGCCGGTGGTGATCAGGTCGCCCGGGTACAGCGACATGAAGCGGCTGACGTAGGAGACGAGCTGCGCCACACCGAAGATCATCGTCTTCGTGCTGCCGTTCTGCCAGCGGTGGCCGTTGACCTCGAGCCACATCGACAGGTTCTGCGGGTCACCGACCTCGTCGGCCGTGACCATCCACGGGCCGACCGGGCCGAAGGTGTCGCAGCCCTTGCCCTTGTCCCAGGTGCCGCCGCGCTCGATCTGGTACTCGCGCTCGGACACGTCGTTGACCACGCAATACCCGGCCACGTGCTTGAGTGCATCGGCTTCGCTGACGTAGCGCGCGGTGCTGCCGATGACCACGCCGAGTTCGACTTCCCAGTCGCTCTTGACCGAGCCCTGGGGCAGCACGACGTCATGGTTGCAGCCCACGGCCACGCTCGTGGGCTTCATGAAGATGATCGGCTCCTTCGGGATCGGCGCACCGGTCTCGGCGGCGTGGTCGCTGTAGTTCAGGCCGATGCAGATGAACTTGCCCATGCCGGTCCAGGGCACCTGCAACTCGCCCTGGGGCACGACGGGCAACGTGGAGATGTCGACGCTGGCCAGCGCCGCCAGGCCGGCCGGGCTGAGCGTGGCCGTGGTGATGTCGGGCATCAGCGCGGACAGATCGCGCACCTGGCCTTGCGCGTCGAGCAGGCCGGGGCGGGCGTGGCCCTTGGGGCCGTGGCGTAGGAGTTTCATCGGGGGTCCTCTCTTCTGGACGGGGTGGAAAACGTGCAGGTCCTGCGAAGGGCCGCAGCGCGGTCAGAGCGACCAGCCGCCATCGACGATGGCAGTCGTGCCGGTGGTGAAGCCCGACTCGTCGCTGGCCAGGTGCAGCGCCAGCGCCGCCACCTCTTCGGCCGTGCCCAGGCGGCCCATCGGCTGGCGCGCGATGAACATGCCTTCGACCTCCTCGAGGCTCTTGCCGCTGCTGGCCGACAGCGCGGCGATGCGATCACGCAGCGACGGCGACTCGATGGTGCCCGGGCAGATGGCGTTGCAGCGCACGCCCTGGCGGATGTAGTCGATGGCCACTGCCTTGGTCAGTCCGATGACGGCGGCCTTGCTCGCCCCGTAGACGAAGCGGTTGGGCGCGCCGCGCACGCTGCTGGCACCCGAGGCGATGTTGACGATGGACCCGCGACCGCGCGCGAGCATGCCCGGGACGAAGGCCTTGATCGTGCGGAACATCGACCGGGCATTCAGGTTGAACGCGAAGTCCCACTGCTCCTCGGTGCAATCGAGCACGGTGCCGTGGTGCACGTAGCCGGCGGCGTTGAACAGCACGTCGACATCCGGGTGGCGCACCGCCGCGTCGGCGATGGCGGCGGCGTCGAGTGCGTCGAGCTTCTCGACCTCGATGCCCGGGATGGAGCGCAGGTCGTCCATCAACTCGGGCTTCAGGTCGGTGGCGATCACGCGCGCGCCTTCACGGGCGAAGGCGATCGCGGTGGCGCGGCCGATGCCGGCGCCGGCGGCGGTCATGAAGGCGGTCTTGCCGGCAAGTCTCTGGCTCATGCGGGGTCTCCTGCGTCGGGCGTCCTGGCCCGGGTGATGAAGGATGCGTCGAGGGCGGCCGGCGGGCCTCAGGCCTGAGCCACCAGTTGCACCTTGGTGCTGCGCGTCTTGTCCAGTGCGAGATCGAAGGCCTCGCGCGAGCGCTCCAGCGGCAGTTGCGCGCTGATCAGCGGCCGCACGTCCAGACGGCGGCTGCGGATGGCCTGCACCGCCCAGTCGAATTCGAGGTGGGCGCGGAAGACACCGCGGTAGTCGAGCTCGCGCGCCATGATGCTGTTGGCGGGGAAGGGCACCTCGGGCGGCAGCGTGCCGACCTGAACGATGCGCCCGCCGCGGCGGGTGGCTTTCAGGCAGGTGGCAAGCGCGGCGGTGCTGCCGGCGCACTCGAACGAGACCTCGGCGATGTCGGCCAGTTCGGCCGGGTCGATCTGGTCGCTGCGCACCGTGCGGTCGGCACCGACGGTACGTGCCATTTCCAGTGCGCGGTCGGTGATGTCGCAGCAGATGATCTGGGCAGCGCCGGCCAGCCGCGCCGACATCACCGTCATGCAGCCGATCGTGCCCCCGCCGGTCACCAGCACGGTCTCGCCCAGCAGCGAGCCGGCGCGGTTGACCGCGTGCAGGCCGATGGACAGCGGCTCGGCGCAGGCGATCTCGCCCAGGGATATGTGTGGCTCGTCGATGGGCGTGAGCTGGCGCTCGCCCATCACGAAGCGCTCGCGGAACATGCCTTGCGCGTGCGGAAAGACGCTGGCGCTGCCGAGGAAGAACATGTGGCGGCACAGGTTGCCGCGCCCGGCGCGGCAATAGTCGCAGCGGCCGCAGGCGTGCGAGGGGTTGATCGCCACCTTCTGGCCCACCCGCACGCGGGTGACCTCGGCGCCGACGGCATCCACCACGCCCGAGGCTTCGTGGCCGGGCACCAGCGGCTCGCGCACGACGAAGGCGCCGACGCGGCCTTCCTTGTAGTAGTGCAGATCGGAGCCGCAGATGCCGCCCGCGCCCAGGCGCAGCAGCACGTCGTGCGGGCCGAGCGCGCGCGCAGATTCCTGCTCGATACGCAGGTCGTGGGCGGCGTGGATCACGCAGGCGAGGGACATCTGCAATCTCCTGTGGGGGTCGGATGGGGGTTGTGTCGATGCGGTCGGACGGCTGGCCACGCAGGCCGGGTGCCGGCCCGCGCGGCCCTGCGGACGCGCGGACAGGCCCGCGGTCCTTCAGCCCGCCTGAGGCCCGACGATCTTCGCCCCGGTCAGTTGCTCCTGCGCCTCGACCAGCGACGGCACGAACTTGCGCCCGTGGCCGAGCGCGCTGGCCAGCACCAGCGACTGGTGCACGGCCTCGCCCATCACCGTGGGGATGGCCAGGCCTTCGGCGAGGTGGGTGTAGTAGCGCACGTCCTTGCGGGCGTTGTCGAGTTCGAACTTCAGCCCGTCCATCTGGCCGTTCAGCGTCTTGGCCATGGCCTGGAACAGCCCGCTGTTGACCGGCCCGACCGAGATCAGGTCGACCAGCGCCTGCAGCTTCAGGCCGGCGCGCTGCCCCACGGCGAAAGCCTCGGCCGTGGCCGTGCACACCGCCTGGGCGATGAAGTTGTTCAGCAGCTTGATCGTGTGGCCGGCGCCGGGGCCGCCGACGTGGAAGACGTTCTCGGCGAAGCACTTCAGCACGGGCAGCAGGCACTCGAAGACCGAGGCCTCGGCGCCGACCATCACGTTCAGCCGGCCGGCCTCGGCCTCCACCGGCGTGCGCGACAGCGGGGCGTCGATGAAGCTGACACCGGCCTGCGCGCAGCGCTCGCGCAGGGCCGCGGTCGAGTCGGGCTCGCTGGTCGAGCAGTCGACGATCATCAGCCCCTGTCGGGCGCCTTCGAGCAGACCGCCCGGCCCGCCGACGCAGGCCTCGACCTGGGGTGAGCCGGTGACGCAGATGAAGACGATATCGCTGCGCGCGGCCAGATCGGCGGCGGACAGTGCCTCGCTCGCGCCAGCCTCGAGCAGATCTGCCACGCGATCGCGGTTGCGGTACACGGTCAGCGTGAGTTCATGACCCTTGGCGAGCAGGTTGCGCGCCATGCCGTGGCCCATCATGCCGCTGGCGCCGATGAATCCGATTCTTGCCATGTCCTTTGATCCTTCAGTTGTGGGGCGTCTCCGCCCGGTGCCGCGCGATGGCGGCACCTGTGGTCGTCGCCCTGCTCAGCCGCGGCCCACGAAGGGCATCTTCGTGGCCATCACCGTGGTGAACAGAACGTTGGCGCTCAGCGGCAGCCGTGTCATTGCCAGGAAGGTCTCGACCACGGCCGACATGTCCATGCGCGGCTCGGGCCGGACGCTGCCGTCGGCCTGCGGCACGCCCACCGCCATGCGCGCCGTCATGTCGCTGGCGACGTTGCCGATGTCGATCTGGCCCACCGCGATGTCGAAGGGCCGACCGTCCAGCGAGGCGGTCTTGGTCAGCCCGCTGACCGCGTGCTTGGTGGCGGTGTAGGCGATCGAGCCCGGACGCGGCGTGGTGGCCGAGATCGAGCCGTTGTTGATGATCCGACCGCCCTGCGGGGCCTGCTCGCGCATCTGCTTGAACGCGGCCGACAGGCAATAGAACATGCCGTGCAGGTTGACGTCCACGGCGGCGCGCCAGTCGGCACCCGACAGATCGTCCGGGGTGGTGGCGCGCGAGGAGATGCCTGCGTTGTTGAACAGCAGGTCCAGCCGGCCGAAGCGCGCCCGGATCTGTGCGAACAGGGCCTGCACCTCTTCTTCCTTGGAGACATCGGACGGCAGGGCGACACCCCGTGCGGCGTCGGCGCCGCAGGCGTCGATGGCGGCCTGCAGCGCCTCGGCGCGACGGCCGGTGAAGACGACGTGCCAGCCTTCACGCAGCAGGGCCTGGGCACAGGCCCGGCCGATGCCGCTGCTGGCGCCGGTGACGAGGGCGATCCTGGACATGGGCTCGGTGCTCAATGGTTGTCCTTCGGCACGAAGGCGCCGCGACGCCCGCGCAGGAAGTCGAGGTCGGCGCCCTCATCGGCCTGCAGGACGTGGTCGATGTAGAGCTTCCAGTATCCGCTGTCGAGCGGGGGCGTGGGCGGCGTCCAGGCGGCGCGTCGGCGCTCGAGCTCTGCGTCGTCCACGTGCAGGTGCAGCGAGCGCCCAGCCACGTCCAGCGTGATCAGGTCGCCGCTTTGCACCAGCGCCAGCGGCCCGCCGGCCGCCGCCTCGGGCGCGGTGTGCAGCACGACCGTGCCGTAGGCCGTGCCGCTCATGCGAGCGTCGCTGATCCGCACCATGTCGGTGATGCCCTTGCGCAACACCTTGGGCGGCAACGGCATGTTGCCGACCTCGGCCATCCCGGGGTAGCCTTTGGGGCCGCAGTTCTTCAGCACCAGGATGCAGGTTTCGTCGACGTCCAGGTTCTCGTCGTCGATGCGGCGGTGGAAGTCGTCGCTGTCCTCGAAGACCACGGCGCGGCCGGTGTGCTGCATCAGCGCCGGCGTGGCCGCGCTCGGCTTGATCACTGCGCCGCGCGGGGCGATGTTGCCGCGCAGGATGGCGATGCCGGCCTTCTCCTTGAAGGGCTCGGCAAAGGGCTTGATCACGTCGGGGTTGAAGTTCTCGGCCGCAGCGATGTTCTCGCCGACGGTGCAACCGTTGGCCGTGACGTGGTCGGTGTGCAGCAGGTGCGCGATCTCCTTCATCACCACCGGCAGGCCGCCGGCGTAGCAGAAGTCCTCCATCAGGTACTGGCCGCTGGGCTGCAGGTTGACGAGGCAGGGCAACTCGCTGCCCAGGCGCTCGAAGTCGTCGACGGTGAGCTTCACGCCGATGCGCCCTGCGATCGCGATCAGGTGGATGACGGCGTTCGTGCTGCCGCCGATGGCCGCGAGCGTGCGGATCGCGTTCTCGAAGGCCTCGCGGGTGAGGATCTGGGACAGTTTCATGTCCTCGTGCACCATCTCGACGATGCGCCGGCCGGCCTGACGCGCGAGCACGTTGCGGCGGCCGTCCACTGCCGGGTAGGCCGCGTTGCCTGGCAGGCCCACGCCCAGGGCCTCGACCATGCTCGCCATCGTGCTGGCCGTGCCCATCGTCATGCAGTGGCCGTGGCTGCGGTGCATGCAGCTCTCGGCCTCGAAGAAGTCCTGCAGCTTCAGCGTGCCAGCGCGTACCTGCTCGCTCATGCTCCACACGCCGGTGCCCGAGCCCAGTTCCTGGCCGCGCCACTTGCCGCTGAGCATCGGCCCGCCCGACACGCCGATGGTCGGCAGGTCAGCGCTGGAGGCGCCCATCAGCAGGCTGGGCGTGGTCTTGTCGCAGCCGAACAGCAGCACCACGCCGTCCACCGGGTTGCCGCGGATGCTCTCTTCGACGTCCATGCTGGCCAGGTTGCGGTACAGCATGGCGGTCGGCCGCATCAGCGTCTCGCCGAGCGACATCACCGGGAACTCCAGCGGGAAGCCACCGGCCTCGTAGACGCCGATCTTGACCTGCTCAGCCAGCGTGCGGAAGTGCGAGTTGCAAGGCGTCAGCTCGCTGAAGGTGTTGCAGATGCCGATGACCGGGCGGCCGTCGAACTGGTCGTGCGGCACGCCCTTGCCCTTGACCCAGCTGCGGTAGGCGAAACCGTCTCGGTCCTGGCGGCCGAACCATTGCTGGCTGCGCATCTCGGAGGGCTTGCGACGGGGCTTGCCGTCGTCTCCGGGGGGGTGGTCACTCATGAGGCACTCTTCAAGGGGGGAGGGGTGTCGTCGGGGGATGGGGTTGATCCCGTGGCGCGGAGCCCAGGATCGCATCTATTATGGTATGACGATTGAACCGGCGGAGCCCCGCCCATCCTGAGGAAAACCCGGTGTCTGACATCCATGTCCTGGGGGCGTCCAAGCTGTCGCCCCTGTACGTTTCGCTTCTCGAAACGAACTTTGCCTTCCACGACCGTCTGCACGAGACCGACCCTGCCGCTTTCGCCCGTATTGCGCCGCACGTGCGGGCGATTGCGGCCAGTGGCGAGTCACGCGTGAGCGCTTCGCTGATCGCATCCCTGCCGGCGCTGGAACTGATCTCGGTCTTCGGCGTCGGCTACGACGGCATTGATGTGGCTGCGGCAGTGGCCCGCGGGGTACCGGTGACACACACGCCCAACGTGCTCAACGACGACGTCGCCGATCTCGCGATGGGCCTGATGTTGAGCGCCGCGCGTCAGTTGCCGGCCGCCGACCGCTATGTGCGCGCCGGGCAGTGGCTGGGCGGGCCGATGCCGCTGGCGCGCAAGGTCTCTGGCGCCCGGCTGGGCATCGTCGGCATGGGACGCATCGGCCAGGTCATCGCGCGCCGCGCGCTGGCCTTCGACATGACCATCGCCTACACCGCGCGCTCGGCCAAGCCTGGGTTGCCCTGGACGTTCCACGCCGACCCGGCCGAGCTGGCGGCCCACAGCGATTTCCTGGTCGCCATCACCCCGGGCGGTGCCGGCACACGCCACCTGATCGATGCGCGCGTGCTGCGCGCCCTGGGTCCCAACGGCATCCTGATCAACGTTGCGCGGGGCTCCGTGGTCGACGAACAAGCCTTGATCGAGGCCCTGGAGCAGGGCGTCATCGGCGGCGCCGGTCTGGATGTCTTCGAGGACGAGCCTCGCGTGCCCGATCGGCTCAAGGCCATCCCGCATGCGGTGCTGGCGCCGCATGTGGGCAGCGCCACGCAGGCCACGCGCCAGGCCATGGCCGATCTGGCCTTCGGCAACCTGCGTGAGCACTTCGCGGGGCGGGCGCTGCTGTCGCCGGTGCCCGAGTGCACGCCCGGCTGAACAACCCGGCGCCGCGTCAACCTGTCGCCGCGTTGCCGATCGGGGTTTGCACCTGCGGGTTTTTTCCGATGAGCAGGGCTGTTATTCGTCATACGATTCAATTCCCGGCCGGTCAGGCCGCATCCCTTTTCGTCAGGAGACCCATCGCATGAAGTTCAAGACCCTGATCACGACAGCCATCGCCGGCGCGGCCCTGGTGGCCATGGGCCAGGCCGTGGCGCAGGAGCGGCTCACCGTCTGGTGGGCCAAGGGCTTCTACAAGGGCGAGGACGATGCCCTGTTCAACGCCGTCAAGAACTTCGAGGCGAAGAACCCGGGTGTGAAGATCGACCTGTCGCTGTATGCGCCGCAGGAAGCGATCCCGAAGGTGGTTGCTGCGCTCGAGGCGAATAGCCCGCCCGACGTGGCCTACGGTGACGTCTTCGACTTCCAGGTCACGGCCAAGTGGGCCCACGAGGGCCGGCTCGAGAACCTCAACAGCCTGATCGAGCCCTTGAAGGCCCAGTTCGAGCCGCGCGCCCTGTCCACGACCTTCCTGTACAACGATGCGGCGAAGAACCGCGCCTACTACGCCTTCCCGGTCAAGCAGCAGACGATGCACATCCAGTACTGGAAGGACATGCTCGCCGACGCCGGGTTCAAGGAAAGCGACATCCCGAAGGACTGGAAGGGCTACTGGAGTTTCTGGTGCGACAAGGTGCAGACCGCCTATCGCCAGAAGACCGGAAAGCGCGGTTTTGGCACCGGCTTCCCGATGGGGGTGGATTCGAGCGACTCGTTCTACTCGTTCCTCACCTTCATGGATGCGCACAACGTCAAGCTCGTCGATGACAACGGCAAGGTGCAGGTCGACCAGCCCGCCGTGCGGCAGGGCCTGATCAATGCTGTCAACGACTATTCCTGGGCCTACCAGAAGGGTTGCACGCCGCCGTCGTCCACGGCGTGGAAGGATCCCGACAACAACGTGGCCTTCCACAACAAGACCACGGTGCTGACGCACAACGCGACGATCTCGATCGCCTCCAAGTGGCTCGACGATTCGAACAACGCCACCCTGACCGCCGAGCAGCGTGCGCAGGCCAAGAAGAACTACGACGAACTGATCGCGACGGCCGGCTTCCCGAACAAGCCCGACGGCTCGCCGATGGTCTACCGAGCCGCGGTGAAGACCGGCGTCATCTTCAACAACGCGAAGAACAAGGAACTCGGCAAGAAGTTTGTGGCCTTCATGCTCCAGCCCGAGAACCTGACCCCGTATGTCGAGGGCGCGGTTGGGCGCTGGTTCCCGGTGACGGTGGCGGGTCAGCAGAGCGCGTTCTGGAAGAGTGATTCGCACCGCCTGGCGGTCTACAACCAGTTCATGGCCGGGACCACGCCGTTCGAGATGACGAAGAATTTCCGCTTCGCGCAGCTCAACAACGAGAACGTCTGGGCCAAGGCGGTGAACCGGGTGGTCAGCGAGAAGTGGACCACCGAGCGCGCGGTCGACGAGATGATCGACCGCATCAAGACCGTCGCCGGCAACTGACGAGGGCCGCAAGCGTCCATCGGCACCGTCAGGCCGGTGGGCGTTTGTCAGGGCAGTGGGCTGCGAGCCCTCTGCCCGCCCTTTTTTCCGTCCTGCGTGGTTCGTTCCCGGCCAACGCGGCGGCCGATGACCTCTGCCTCCAGCGCCGCAACGTGCATCGCCGGTGATGTTCCGGCCGGCCGATGCGGTGGCTGGCGTCCGACATGCCTGGCGCGGCACGCCCTGGGACCGTGTTCGCTGCCCAGCCTTGCCACCCCTCGAGACGCCGGCGTTCTTCCGGCTTGACTTCACGTGACATCGATCGCCACCACGATGCAGCGACCTTCCAACGCCTGGCAGTTCTGGGGGCGGTTGATGGTCGTGCCCTACCTGATCATCTTCGTCGTCTTCGTGGTCTATCCCGTCGGGTACGGGCTGTGGCTGGCACGCGACCCGCAGAACTACGTCCAACTCGCCGAGGATCCGATCTTCTTCCGCACCGTGATCAACACGGTGGTGTTCCTGGTGGTCGCCGTCAACCTGAAGATGGTGATCGCGCTCGGCCTGTCTGGCTTCTTCGTCCACACCCGCTGGTGGATCAAGATCCTGGCCGTGCTGTTCATCCTGCCCTGGGCCGCGCCGTCCATCCCGACCATCCTGTCGGTGCGGTTCATGCTCAATCCCGAGTGGGGCATCATCAATTCGATCTATTTCCAGCTCACGGCCAAGGACGGGCCGAACTGGCTCAACGACCCGCTGCTCGCGCTGAGCTTCTCCATGCTCGTGCACATCTGGAAATCCCTGCCCTTCTGGACCTTGATCCTGCTGGCGGGGCGACTGGCGATCCCGTCGGAGCAGTACGAGGCCGCTTCCGTCGACGGCGCCACGCGCTGGCAGCGCTTCCGCCACATCACCTGGCCTTCGATGCGCAGCCTTTACGTCACGTGCGTGCTGCTGTCCATGATCTGGACGCTCGGTGATTTCAACAGCGTCTACCTGCTGACGGGCGGTGGCCCCGCCGATCTGACCCATGTGCTGGCGACGTTGGGCATACGCTACCTGCGACTGGACCAGATCAACCTGGCGATGGCGTCCATCGTGGCGGCTCTGCCCCTGGTGTTGCCACTGGTCTACGTGATGATGAAGAGGCTGAGCAAATGACGAGCATCTCTCGGGTCGGGCGCCATGACGCTGCAGGGTGGGCGCGATGAGAAAGAAGCAGATCCTCGACGAAGCGCGTCTGCTGCTGGTGGGCATTCCGGTGGCGCTGTGGACCTTGATTCCGGTCTATCACCTGTTCCTGTTCGCGATCTCTCCGCGCGACACCGCCACGTCGGGGCGCCTTTGGCCGGAGAACCCGACGCTGCAGAACTTTGACACGGTCTTCAACCAGAAGCACTTCTACCTGAACCATTTCTGGGTGCAACTCGGCAACTCGCTGGCGATTGCGCTGGCCGTCGGTGCGATCACGCTGTTCGTGGCCACTTGCGCCGCGTTTGCGATCAGCCGTCTGCGCCTGCGTGGTGGGCGCACGGTGATGAACCTGGCGCTGTTCACCTACTTCATCCCCGCGGCCTTCCTGGCGGTGCCGATGTACAAGACCATGGCCAACTACGGCCTGCTGAACACCCGCTTGTCTCTCGTGTTGGCGATGGTGACCATCGCCTCGCCCTACTGCATCTGGGTGCTCAAGCAGGCCAGCGACAAGCTGCCTTGGGAACTCGACGAGGCTGCGCGCATCGACGGTGCCTCGCCGATGCAGTTGTTCCGACTCGTCTACCTGCCGCTGATGGTGCCGTCGCTCGTGGCCGTGGGCACCTACTCGCTGCTGCTGGCCTGGAACGAATATCTGTACGCCTTCCTTCTGCTGTCCAAGGAGACCGACCTGACGCTGGCGGTGGCGCTGGGCAACTTCCTGGCCGCAGACGACTCGCCCTGGGAGGTCTTGATGGCCACGGGGTTGGTCTACGCGCTGCCACCGGCGGCGATTTACTACACCTTCAAACGCTACATGGTGTCGGGCCTCACGGCCGGCGCCGTGAAGTCCTGACCATTTCGGCCGCCGTCGTCTTCAAGCACCGACACGAAAGTTCTGCCCATGGCTTCCGTCTCCTTCCGCAACGTCAAGAAATCCTTCGGCAAGGTCGAGGTCCTGCACGGAGTGGGTTTCGACATCTCTGATGGCGAGTTCGTCGTGCTGGTCGGCCCGTCCGGCTGCGGCAAGAGCACGCTGCTGCGCATGCTCGCCGGCCTGGAGGAGATCTCCGGAGGCGAGATCGCCATCGACGACCGCGTCGTCAACGACCTGGACGCCAAGGACCGCGACATCGCGATGGTGTTCCAGAGCTACGCGCTGTATCCGCACATGACCGTGCGCGAGAACATGGGCTTCTCGCTGCGTCTGCGCAAGGCGGCACAGAGCGAGATCGATGCGCGTGTGGCCAATGCGGCGCGCATCCTGAACCTGGACCAGTTGCTGCACCGCTACCCGCGCGAGCTGTCCGGCGGACAGCGCCAGCGCGTGGCCATGGGCCGCGCCATCGTGCGCGACCCGAAGGTCTTCCTCTTCGACGAGCCGCTGTCCAACCTGGACGCCAAGCTGCGCGTGGCCATGCGGGCCGAGATCAAGGCGCTGCACCAGCGCCTGAGGACCACCACCGTCTACGTGACGCACGACCAGATCGAGGCGATGACGATGGCCGACCGCATCGTCGTGATGCATGACGGCATCGTCGAGCAGATCGGCACGCCGCTGGAACTGTTCGACCGGCCGGGCAACCTCTTTGTTGCGCAGTTCATCGGTTCGCCCGCGATGAATGTGTTCAGCGGACAGGTGCGCAGCGGTGCAGTCGAGGCGCTGGGCGCGCGGTGGCCGGTGCCCGCGGGATTGGGGTCTGAAGGCCAGACCGTCAGTTATGGCATTCGACCCACCGACCTGCGCCTGGCCGATGACGGGATAGCGGCCACGGTCTCGATCGTCGAGCCCACGGGGGCCGAGACGGAGTTGCTGGTCGAGGTGGGTGGGCAGCAGTTGACGGTGGTCATGCACGGACGCACGGCAGCGCGTCCCGGTGATCAGATCAAACTCACGCTCGATGCCGAGAAGAGCCATGTGTTCGATGGCGCATCAGGCGCGCGGATCGGCTGACGCAACTTGAAACTTCACCTGCCTGACGTGAAGCCGTGGATGTCTTGAGCGGTCTTCACGTCGTTGTCATGGGCCCCAGCGGCTGCGGCAAGACCACCGTCGGCCGACTGCTCGCACAGCGTCTGGGCCTGCCCTTCATCGAGGGCGATGAGCTCCACCCGGCGGAGAACGTCCGCAAGATGGCCTCCGGGGTGCCGCTGGACGACGCAGATCGGGCCTCGTGGCTCGAGGCCGTCGGCCGCTCGCTTTCGGATTGCCCTGCCGGGGCGGTGGCGTCGTGTTCGGCCTTGCGACGCCGCTACCGGGATCGCTTGCGTGACCTCACGCCGGGTTTGCGCTTCGTCCATCTCGAAGGGGCGCGTGCCTTGCTGCAGGAGCGGCTGTCCGCGCGTCGTGGCCACTACATGCCGGCTGCGCTGCTGGACAGCCAGCTCGCCGCGCTCGAGCGACCCGAGGCGGACGAGTCGGCCATCGTCCTGTCCATCGATGACCCAGCCTCCTTCATCGCCGACCGGGCGCATGCGGCACTGACCGCGCCGTGCGGCCCGGTGGCTGCCCCACACTGAACCCTGCGCGCCGCCGTCCTGCCCCGCCCGTCACGCCATGATCCACGCCCAGACCTTCCGTCTCGACGGACGCCTTGCCCTCGTCACGGGCTCTTCTGCGGGGATCGGCCTCGCACTGGCACAGGGGCTGGGCGAAGCGGGTGCTGTGGTCGTGCTCAACGGGCGGGATCCCGCCCGTGTGGAGGCCGCCGCGGCAAGCTTGCGGCAGATGGGGCTGACCGCCCACGTCAGTGCCTTCGACGTCTGCGATCGCCAGGCCGTGACCGATGCCGTGGCCCGCATCGAGGCCGAGGTCGGTCCGATCGACATCCTCGTCAACAACGCCGGCATCCAGCGGCGTGCCCCCTTCCTCGAGTTCGACGCGGACGATTGGAACGCACTGATGCGGACCAACCTCGACAGCGTGTTCTTCGTCGGGCAGGCGGTGGCCAGGCACATGGTGGCGCGGCGCCGTGGACGCATCATCAACATCGGCTCGGTGCAATGCGAACTCGGCCGCCCGGGCATCGCCCCCTACACGGCGAGCAAGGGCGCGGTGAAGATGCTGACCAAGGGCATGGCCATCGACCTCGGGCCGCACGGCATCAACGTCAACGGGATCGGCCCGGGGTACTTCAAGACCGAGCTCAACGCCCGGCTGGTGGCCGACGAGACCTTCAGCAACTGGCTGATCAACCGCACGCCCAGCCGCCGCTGGGGCGATGTCGAGGATCTGGCACCCGCAGCGGTCTTCCTGGCCAGCGATGCCTCGCGTTTCGTCAACGGCCACATGCTCTACGTCGACGGCGGTGTCACGGCCTCGCTCTGACGATGCGGACGCGGTGGTATGCGACTTCTGAGCGTGCCGTGGGCGTGCGGCGGTCGATCTTGGCGGGTGGCAGGGTGACGGTGCCGACATGAAGAACGCGCTCGGTCAGGTGCTCGAGGTGCTTGGGCCGGCCATCATGTCCGGCCGCTATGCCCCCGGGCCATCGATTCCGCCGGAGCCGGCGCTGTGCGAATCGCTGGGTGTGAGCCGCACGGTGGTGCGCGAGGCCGTGAAGTCGCTGGTGGCCAAGGGCATGGTGGTCACCGGTCCCAAGGTCGGCACGCGCGTGCTGCCGCCAGAGCAGTGGAACTGGTTCGATCCCGATGTGGTGGCCTGGCAGTCCTCCGTCGGCCTGACGCAGGACTTCCTGCGCGACCTGCAGGAACTGCGCCGCGTGGTCGAGCCCGCCGCGGTGCGACTGGCCGCGCTGCGCGCCACGCCGGACGACATCGCCGAGATCGAGCGTGCCTATGCCGGCATGCGTGACGCGATCGAGCACGGGGGCGACTACGTGGCGCACGACCTGCGCTTCCACCAGGGCCTGCTGCGGGCGTGTCACAACCGCATGGTCGTGCAGATGAGCAAGGCGCTCGGCGCCTTGCTGCGCACCAGTTTCGAGTTGTCCACCGCCAAGCCCGACGGTCCTGCCCAGTCGCTGCCGCTGCACCGCGCCGTGCTCGACGCGGTGATCGCGCGCGCGCCCGCCCGGGCCGAGCGAGCCATCCTGGTGCTGATCGACGGCGCGTCGCGCGACATCGACGATGTCGTCGCGGCCCGCAGAGCCTTGCCGTCGCTGTCTCGGCCGGCACCGATGTTGCGCGGGCGCGGCGCAGGGCCGCCGGCCCAGGCCCTGTCGTCAGACGCCGTCCCGTCCCTTATCCGCGGGCCCGCAGGCCCGTGACTTTCTGGAGTGTGTTCGATGAAGATCCTGATCACCGGCGGAGCCGGTTTCGTGGGTTCGAGGCTGGCGCGGTCGCTGCTGTCGCGCGGCACGCTGTGCGGCCGCAACGTCAGCCGTGTGGTGCTGACCGACCAGTTCCCTGCGCGCGAGGAACTGGCTGCCCACCCGCTGGTCGAGGTGCGCACCGGCCCCTTGCTGGCGCAGTGCGAGGCCCTGCGCGACGAGGCCTTCGACGCCGTCTTCCACCTGGCGTCGGCGGTGTCCGGGGAGTGTGAGACCGATTTCGACCTGGGCCTGCGCTCCAACCTGGACAGCACGCGTGCCTTGCTGGATGCGCTGCGCCACCGCGTGGCTGGCGGCGCCGCGCCGACGCGGCTGGTGTTCTCGAGCTCGATCGCGGTCTTCGGGCCGGACCCGGCCTATCCGTTCCCGACCGAGGTCGGCGACGACACGCTGCCCATGCCGCAGACCAGCTACGGCACGCAGAAACTGATCTGCGAGCACCTGGTGGCCGACTACACCCGCAAGGGCTACATCGACGGTCGCGCTGCGCGGCTGGTGACCGTGACCGTGCGCCCGGGGCGGCCCAACGGGGCGGCCAGTTCCTTCTTCAGCGGCATCATCCGCGAGCCGCTGGCCGGTGAGGAGGCGATCCTGCCGGTGGATCCGACCGTCCAGCATCCCGTGGGGACGGTGCAGCGCATGGTCGACGGATTGATCACCGTGGCCGAGGCCTCGCGCGAGGCCTTTGTCGGCCGTTCGGCCATCACGCTGCCTGGCCTGAACGTCACGGTGCAGCAGATGCTGGACGCGTTGGAAGCGGTGGCCGGGCCGAAAGTGCGTGCGCGCGTCAAGCATCAGCGCGACGAGCGCATCGCCGGCATCGTCGCGAACTGGCCGCGTGGGGTGCGTACCGCGCGCGCCCATGCGCTGGGCCTGCAGGCCGATGCCAGTTTCGAAGACATCATCCGAGAGTACATCGCCGATTGCCGGCGTGACAACCCGGCGGCCTTGAAGGGGCTCGAAGGCTGAGGGTCGAGCGACCTTGCGCAGGGCCGCCCGTGGCGATCCCTGCGTGAGGACCGCTGTCAGCCGATGCGGCCCAGCAGCAGGTACTCCATCAGCACCTTCTGCACGTGCATGCGGTTCTCCGCCTCGTCCCAGACCACCGACTGCGGACCGTCGATCACCTCGGCACTGACCTCCTCGCCGCGGTGCGCGGGCAGGCAGTGCATGAACAACGCGTCCGGGCGAGCGGCAGACATCATCTCCGCGTCCACGCACCAGTCGGCGAACGCCGCGCGTCGGGCCTCGTTCTCGGCCTCGTAGCCCATGCTCGTCCAGACGTCGGTGGTCACCAGGTCGGCGCCGCGGCAGGCGTCGATGGGGCGATCGAACACACGGTAGCAGGTTGCGTCGCGCACGCCCGCCAGTGCTGGGTCGATCCCATAGCCGCTGGGCGTGCTCAGGTGCAGCGTGAAGCCCAGGATCTCAGCGGCCTGCAGCCAGGTGTGCGCCATGTTGTTGCCGTCACCCACCCAGGCCACCACCTTGCCGGCGATCGAGCCGCGGTGTTCGATGTAGGTGTAGACGTCGGCCAGGATCTGGCAGGGGTGGAACTCGTTGGTCAGCCCGTTGATGACGGGCACGCGCGAGTGCGCCGCGAAGGTCTCGATCTTCTGCTGCTCGAAGGTGCGGATCATCACCAGATCCACCATCCTGCTGATGACCTTGGCGCTGTCCTCGATCGGCTCCGCGCGCCCGAGCTGGCTGTCCCCGGTCGTCAGGTGGACGACGGTGCCGCCCATCTGGTACATGCCTGCCTCGAAGCTCACGCGCGTGCGCGTGCTGGCC
>JBMTXX010000052.1:0-17158 GCA_049453935.1 Rubrivivax sp. | reverse complement strand
GAACGGGCCTGCATCGCCCGGGCGTTCGCCTCCAGGCCACCGGCGGCCTGCCAGCCGTTGAAGCCGCCGTACAGCAAGCGCACGTTCTCGAAGCCGTCCAGGCGCAGCGCCATCGCTGCCTGCGCGGCCAGGGAGCTGGTGTTGCAGTACAGCAGGAGCGTCTTGTCCCTGGGCAGGGACGCACGCTGTGCGAACACCTGGCGCCACTCGATGTTCACCGCCCCTGGCACATGCGCCTTGGCGAACTGCGCGGCGTCGCGCACGTCCACGATGTGGAACTTGGGATAGTCCTCTGCCGGAATCTGCTCGGCCAGGACGGTGCCGGCGTTGGCGTCGACGAAGTCGAAGTAGCCTTCCAGGGCCTCGGCGGTGGCCTTGTCGGCGGGCTGGGCTGCGGTGTGCGGGGGCAGCCAGGCAAGGGTGCAGAAGGCCAGAGTCATGGCCAGGGGAAGACGGCTCAAGCGCATGGCGTGCTTTCCATCGGGGCGTCGGATGCAGGTGTTTCGGTGGATTGTCCGGTGCATCCTCGATCACCGGTGAGGCTCGCCACGCACACGAACGCCGTGGCGACCGCCCCGCCGGTCATGGCTGCGCCTGCCGGTGCGGACCTGACCCGGCGCCGGGACTGCGTGCTCGGTCGTTCGATCGATCACTTGAACCCGACGCGGTCCAGCATCTGCTGCACCTGGACCTGGTTGCGGCCCACGGCGCTGATGGGGATCAGCTCGCTCTTGAAACTGCCGCCGGTCATGGCTTTCAGTGCCGGGTTCTCCAGCGCTACGCCCTTGGCGACGGGCCACTCGTTGTTGGCATTGGCGAAGTACTCCTGCGCCTTCGGGCTCGTGAGGTATTCGAGGAACTTGATGGCGTTGTCCACGTGCTTCGCGTGACGTGCCACGGCACCGCCGGCCACATTGACGTGCGTGCCCCACGACGACTGGTTCGGAAACACCACACCGATCTTGTCGACGACCGCCTTGTCGGCCGGTGCGTTCGATCGCATCATCCGCGCGAGATAGTAGGTGTTGGTCACGGCGATCGCACATTCGCCGGCGGCCACGGCCTTGATCTGGTCCGTGTCGCCGCCCTTGGGCGCGCGCGCCATGTTCGACACCAGACCCTTGAGCCAGGCCTCGGTGCGGGCGGCGCCCAGGTGCTCGACCATGGCGCCGAAGTGGCTGAGGTTGTAGGGGTGCGAGCCGGAGCGGATGCACAGGCGGCCCTTGTGCTTCGGATCGGCGAGTTCCTCGTAGGTGTCGACATCTTCGGCCTTGACGGTGGCCTTGTCGTACACGACGACGCGGGCCCGGGTCGACAAGCCGACCCATGATGTCGCGCCGTCAGCGGTGGTGGCACGCAGCTGCGCCGGGATGGCCTGCGCCAGAACGGCAGACTTCACCGGGCGGAACAGGCCGTCGGCTTCTGCGCGCCACAAGCGCGCCGCATCGACCAGCAGCACCACATCGGCTGGCGAGCCAGCGCCCTCGGCCTTCAGCCGCGCGACGATGCCGGCGTCATCCCCTTCCACGCGTCGAACCTGGATGCCCGTGGCTGCCGTGAAGCCCGCGTAGAGTTGCTCGTCGGTGGGGTAATGCCTTGCAGAATACAGGTTCAGCACCTGTGTCTGGGCCTGGGCAGCGATCGCGCAGGAGGCCAGGGTCAAGGTCACGAAGGCTTGTGCAACGGCTCTGCGTGGCTGAGCCCTGGCTGCTGTCGGGTGAGTGGCTGGGGAGGGCGCGGGCATGGTTCGAACTCCGATCAAATCGCGTGGGAATGGAGGCACTGTGGTCGCCCACTGACCCAGGCCAGCACCCTCGGCTGCGGGAGCCGGGCGGTCGAAGGCAGGACGCAGCGGTGAACCGCTATGGAAATCGTAACGCAAATGAGAATAGTTAGCAATAATAAAGCGATACGAGCGGGGACGGCTGCTGTGACCCACATGCCGGACCTGGTCAGCACCCTTCGCCGGGCCGGGCCCGCTTGTCCGCGATCCGCCGTAATGGGCCGATCCAGCGCATCCTGGGACGCTTTGACCCCGAAGCGCGTGCTGTTCAGGACGCCGTTGCCGAATCGGAAGTGGCGCTGAACTCCTCGAAGGCCTGAAGCGCCTTGGCGGCCTGCATCAGCGAAAGTCCGCCACTCTTATAGAAGCAGGCGCCTGGCATCTTCTCCACATCGACCTGCCCCGCCCAGAGTTTGAACGGCGGGCCTCGGCGTGACCGCCCAGGCGGGGCTCGCCGCGCACGCCGACCCACAGCGCCATCGCGATCAAGTCCTCGGTCTTGCGGTCGAGTGCGCCCGGGATGACATGGCGCGAAGGCTGTTCGTCCGGAACGCCCGGACGAGCATGCAGCGTTCGTTTGGGCAGGCCGTCAAGGTGCTGACTGCCGGGGCCGCTGTGAAGACAGCTGTTTTCTGCGGGGACGCAGGCCAGAGCTCAGGCGGCTACGGCCAACGTACTGGTTTCGGCCGCGATCATCCGCTCGATGATGCGCCGTGCGGCCACGCCGCCCGCATCGATGTTCAGCGACAGCAGCTTGCGCTGCGGGTGGGCCGCCAGGTTGCGTTGCTGGCGCTCGAGCATCTCGCGGTCTTCCTCGAAGATGCGGCCCTGGCCCTCGCGGATGCGGGCGGTCAGGTCGGCGTCCTGCGGCTTGAAGCGGCGTGCCATGCCCCAGAAGTACCACATGGTGGTGGGGGATTCGGGCGTGATGAAGTCCACCACCCAGGCGGCGGCCTTGCGGTCTTCAGGTGCATCCTTCCCACCCGAACCCGCCAGCGCGACACCGACTTCGATCATCACGTGGCTGGGCGGCTCGAAGTGGCACACCTGCCAGCGGTCCACCGGCTGGTCGGTCGGCAGGTCGTTCATCTCGAGCGCGGCTTGCCAGAAAGGTGGCGCCTGCACGCCGCTCATGAAGCGGCTGGTGGTGACGTGGTCGCCCTCGGTGCGGGTGCGGCAGGGCGACTCGTCGATCTCCGGCTGGCCGATGCTGGTGCGGTGCACATAGGTCTCGTGCGTCAGGTCCATCAGGTTGTCGATCATCAGCCGGTAGTCGGCCTGGATGTGGAAGCGGCCACCCCCGTAAGCCCAGGCGGGATCGTTTACCCAGGGCAGGCGCGGCAGCCGCTCGGGGCTGGCCAGGGCCGGATCGCCCGGCCAGACCCAGACGAAACCCGCGTACTCGGCCACCGGCCAGCGCCGGATGGCCGGAAAGGCCTGCACCCGCTGACCCGGCATGGCCACCGTGCGGCCTTCGCAGCCCATCACCAGCCCGTGGTAGCCGCACACCAGTTGTCCGTCCACCACCCGGCCCAGGGACAGCGGCGCGCCGCGGTGCGGGCACCAGTCATCAAGCGCCGCCACCCGGCCGTCTGCAGCGCGGAAGAACACCATCGGGTGCCCGCACACCGTGCGCCCGAGCGGCTGGGCACCGACCTCGTCGTCGCTGCAGGCCACGTACCATGCGTTGTGGGGAAACATGCCTCGGTCCTTTGCTCGGCGGGAACTTGATTGGATCCAATTTTTACTTGTTTCGGGGCGATAACGCGATGATCAACTTTTCTTTGGATCCAAAAAGTCCAGGCGTCGATGACGATGGCCCAGTCGGCGACGAGGACCCCGGCGTCATGGCGACCTTGCGCCAGATGATCGTCAGCGGGCAACTGGCCGCCGGGGCCCGGGTGGCAGAGATTCCGCTGGCCGATCGGCTCGGGGTGTCACGCACGCCGGTGCGGCTGGCGTTTCGCTCGCTGGAGCGCGAAGGGCTGCTCACGCGCGCCGGCAAGCGCGGTTACGTCGTGCGGCAGTTCTCAGAGGTCGATGTGCGCACGGCCATCGAGGTGCGCGGCACGCTGGAGGGGCTGGCCGCACGCCACCTTGCGGAACGCGGCTTGACGGCCCACGTCCAGGAAGCGCTGGCGGCCAGCGTGGCCGAGGGCGGTGCCCTGCTGGCCAAGGGTCATCTGGTGCCCGAGGACATCGGCCGCTGGAGTGCGCTCAACCGGCGCTTCCATCACGCCATCGTGCAGGCCCACCCCAGCCCCGTCATCGGCGATGCCATCGCGCGCAACGACCACCTGCCCTTCGCTTCGGCGGATTCGTTGGCCCTGGATCCCCAGGCCCTGCCGGCCGAGTTCCGCAAGCTGCAGGTGGCGCAGCTGCAGCACGAACTGGTGCTGGACGCGCTGCGCCAGCGCGAGGCGGCGCGGGTGGAGATGCTGATGCGCGAACACGCCTGGGTGGGGCTGCGCTACGGGCCCTTGCTGGGTGTGCCGGCTGCGACCTCCGAGTACGCCGCGGGACGCACGGGTGCGCACATGCAAGATCGTGCGCAGGACCCCGAAGGCTGAGCGCCGGTCCGCGCCGGCAGGCCCGTCAATCCATGGCGGCGACGCTCTCCAGCGCGGCGCGTGCGCCCGTCAGGGCGGCGAGCGTGTCGGTGATGACGGCGGTGGGCACGTCTGCCAGGTAGTCCCGGCAGCGCCCCTTGGCCTCGAACTTCTCGCGAAAGCGTGAGGCAAAGAAGAAGTCGCCCAGACGCGGCACGATGCCGCCCCCGATGAACAGCCCGCCGCGGGCACCGTAGGTCAGCGCCGTGCTGCCGCAGAAGTTGCCCAGCAGCGCACAGAACAGGTCCAGCGTGCGCCGCGCCAGCGGGTCGGAGCCGTCCAGTCCGCGCTCGACGATCAGCGGCGCGGACAGATCGACCGCGCTTGCGCCGGCGTCGGCGCACACCGCACGGTGCAGCACCGGCAGACCGATGCCGGACAGCAGCCGCTCCCCCGACACATGCCCATACCAATGTCTGGCGTGCGCCAGGACGCGCGCCTCGTCGTCATCGGTGGGGGCCAGCGTGGCATGCCCCCCTTCGCCCGGCAGCGCGACCCATCCCCCGGGTGCGCGAACCGCCGCGCCGACCCCCAGCCCTGTGCCCGGGCCCACGACCGCCAGCGTCCCGGCTTCAGGGTTCGGGGGGCGCGCATGTGCACGCCATTGCCCGGGGCCCAACTGCGGCAGCGCCAGCGACAGGGCCTCGAAATCGTTGAGCACGAGCAGGTTCTGCAGGTCCAGCGCCTTTCGCGTCTGCGATTTCGAGAATCGCCAGCCGCTGTTGGTCAGCGAGAGTTCGTCGCCGACCACTGCAGTGGCCACGGCCACCGCAGCGGCTCGCGGCTGCAGTGCGGGCAACCCGCAAGATCCGGCAATCTCGGTCAGGTAGGCGCCAGCCGCCTCGATCGGCCCCGGGTAGGCACCGACCTCCAGCGTACGCACGTGCGCTATCGGCTGACCGGCACCGCCGATCCATCCGAAGCGCGCATTTGTGCCGCCGATGTCGGCGACCAGCCAGGGCAGGGGAGCGGGCATGTGGTCTAGCGGTGGGCCCCGTACGCCGGCTGTGGCCTGCTTGCAAGGAGCGGTTCGTGTAGGCTGGAAAAAGTATACGAGCCGTCCTGCGAGCGTCCCCGCCCGGCCTGCCGCGAGCCTGCCGCCGGTTGCGATGCGCCGCGCCCCAGGTGACCATGCTCAGGCGGGCTCGCGCCCGCGTCACCCGTGTTGCTCCCAGCGCAGGAGCCTTGTCCCTGTCTTGAAAAGGCCGATTTCAAGGGATATCCTGCACTCGGCTCCGATTGCGCCGCCTTCTCGATCCAAGGCAGCGCACAGCATCCTGTCTTTGGGCCGCCCCGTGGCGGATATGTCACGCTGGCCTTGTGTGGAGGTTTTGCTTGACTTCGATGTATCCGTGGTTCCGCTGGCTCAAGTGGCTGCCGATCGTGGCGCTGGCGTGGTCGGGCCTGGTGCAGGCGCAGGTGCCGCACCACATGGTGGGCGCACAGAAGTGCGCCGAGTGCCATGAGCCCGAAACGGCCGTGTGGCAGGCGTCGAAGCACGCCGCCTCCTTCAAGGACGTCCACCGCAAACCCGAGGTCAAGGACATCCTCGCGGCGGTGGGCCGCGGCACCAACATGCGCCGTCACGAGGTTTGCACCTCATGCCACTATTCCAGCCCGCAGGCCAGTCCGACCGCCGCTGCGGTGGCTTCTGCCGGCCCGTCCTGCGAGAGCTGCCACGGCAAGGCGTCTGGCTGGATCGACATCCACAGCGACTATGGCGGCCCGAATGCCAAGCGCGATTCCGAATCGCCTGCGCGCCGGGCCGAGCGCATCCAGCGTTCGGCCGCGGCGGGAATGATCTGGCCCGCCAATCTTTACGCCGTGGCCGAGAACTGCCTGAGCTGTCATTTCATGGGACGCGCCGACCTGCCGTCAGACACGGTTGCGAAGATGATCCAGGCCGGTCATCCCCCAGGCTCGTCGTTCGAACTGGTGCGCTACTCTCAGGGCACGGTCCGTCACCGTTATTACCCGCCCGACACGACGCGCAACGCCCAGATGACGCCGGCAGAGCTGTCTCGTCTGTACCTCACCGGGCAGGCCGCAGCGCTGGTGCAGACCTCCGGTCCGCAGGGGCGCTCCCCGAACGCCAAGTTGCAGAAATCGCTGGACGACACCCGCAATGCGGCGCGCTCGGCAATCGACGCCGTGAAGGCGCAGGTTCCCGAGGCGGCGGCGCTGCTGGCGCGTCCGACGCCTGAGGCGGCCCGAGCCTTCGTCGCCGCTCTGGCGTCGAAGGATTTCACCGCGCAGGTGGGCGCACGGCTGCCTGCGCCTGCCAGTTACAAGTGATCCTGTGGTGAGCGCGGCTGCACCGGTTTCGGGAGAAGTCCACGCCGGCAGGTCCGCTGCGGTGGTCGGGCGACTGGCTCGGTGGGACGTGCCGTTCGGCGCGGACATGTCGGATGCGCAGGTCGAAGCGCTGATGCAGCGGCCTGAGATCGCTGCGATCCAGGCCGACAGCTTCCCTCCCGGCGTGCCGTTGCGCGGCATCCTGCGCAACGATGCGCGCATCGTGACGGTGTCACCCGGCGAGATCGTCGTTCGCGAAGGGGACTACGGCAATTCGGCGTTCCTGATCCTGGAGGGCAGCTTGCGCGTGGTGCTGCCGCCGGGACTGCCGCGCGAGTCTCTCGGAAGGCAGACGCCGCGCAGTGCCGGCCTGCTCGCCACTCTGGCTCGCGCGTTTCGGCCGTCGCCGAAGTTTCCGGAGGCGCGGGATGTTCGCCCACCCGCAGGCCCGGCCGCGGAGCCCTCCGAGGGCAGCGCGCGCGCCTTCACCTTCCTGCAGGACATCCCCGCAGTCCTCGAGCGCCATCGCAGCGTGCAGCTGGGTGCGGGCGAGATCTTCGGCGAGATCGCCGCCTTGGGGCGCGTGCCACGGTCCGCGACGGTGTTTGCCGAGTCGCCCAGCAGGCTGCTGGAGATCCGCTGGCAGGGCCTGCGCGAACTGCGCAGGCACGACCCGGGCTGGCGCCGCATGATCGACGAGCGCTATCGCCGAAACGCCCTGTTGAACCATCTGCAGGCGCAGACCTTCTTTTCCTCGCTCGACGAGACCACGCTGGCGTCGGTCGCGGCGGCGGTGCGCTTCAGGACCTACGGCGACGCCGAGTGGCACGTCGCCCACAAGCGCGGGCGTGAGGCCGCGCAGGCCGATCCGTCGGCAGACGTCGCCGATCCGATCGACCAGGAAGCGGTCATCGCAGCCGAGGGCGGGCCGGCGGACAGCGTCTACTTGATCCGTTCCGGTTTCGCTCGTGTCTCCTGCATCGTCGGGGGAGGCCGGCGGACCATCACCTACCTTGGCGTGGGCGCACAGTTCGGGCTGGCGGAGGCGCATGCCGCCTGGAAGACAGGCCGCGAGATCCGCGTGTCCCAGACCCTCAGCGCCATCGGCCAGGTCGATGTGCTTCGGGTGCCCGTTTCGGTACTGGTGGCGCATGTGTTTCCTGGGCTGCGCGACGTGCCCGCACCTTACGCGACACAGCGCCGCATCGAGGACGACGCCTTTGTCGACTGGCTGATCGACGAGCGCTGGATCAACGGCACGCAGACCATGCTCATCGACCTGGACCGCTGCGTGCGTTGCGACGACTGCGTCCGGGCCTGCGCTGCCACCCACGACGGCAACCCGCGCTTCGTGCGTCACGGGCCGGTGTCGGACCGCTGGATGGTGGCCAATGCCTGCATGCACTGCCAGGACCCGGTGTGCATGATCGGTTGTCCGACCGGTGCCATCCACCGCCACGAACTCGGCGGGGTGGTCATCATCAACGACGATACCTGCATCGGCTGCGGCACCTGTGCCGCGTCCTGCCCGTACGACAACATCCGCATGGTCGAGATCGCCGATCGCTCAGGCAGGCCCCTGGTCGACGAGAACGGCTCTGCCGTGCGCAAGGCGACGAAGTGCGATCTTTGTGTGGGCCAGCCGGGAGGCCCGGCCTGCGTGCGGGCGTGCCCGCAGGATGCGCTGCGTCGCACGGGAGGGCAGGCCCTGCTGATTCACGGTGTCGACGGGACGCGCCGATGAGGATCGCCTCACGTCTGGCCACGCTGGCGTGGGCTGTGGCGGCTGCCGGCGTGGCAGCGCTCGCGCTGTGGCGCGCGTCGGCAGTGGGCAGCGGGCGCAGTCCCGCCGTGGCCACCGGCGCCGTGCTGCTGGCGCTGGTGCTGCTGCTGGCCTTGTACGGCGTGCGACGTCGCCTGCCTTCGCTGCCGCTGGGCAGGGCCTCGACCTGGCTGGCCGTGCACGTGATCGGTGGCCTGGCCGGTGTCGGCGCCTACGTCGTTCACGCAGGTGCGGCGTGGCCGTCAGGCGCTGCGGATCAGGCGCTCGCGGTGCTGTTCCTCGTCGTCGTGGTCTCCGGGGTCGTCGGACATCTGCTGCAGGCCATCGTGCCGCGCCGCCTGACGCGTGCGGGCAGCGAGATCATCTACGAGCGGATTCCCGCCGAGATCGCTCGTTTGCGCGCGCAGGCCGAATCGACAATCCTCGATGCGGCTGCTGCCTGCGGGCACGACACGCTCGGCAACTACTATGCGCAATCCCTGGCCTGGTACTTCGACAAGCCTCGCTTCGAGCTGCAGCACCTTCTCGGGACTGCGGCGGCGCAAGTGTGGGAGGCGCGCAAGCTCGCGGCCGTCGAGCGATTGCTCGACGCCCAGGAACGGACCCATCTGGCCTCGATCGCGAAACTCTGCAGTGCCAAGCGCGCCATCGACGTGCAGTACGCCTTGCAGACGCTGCTGCGCCGCTGGCTCCTCATCCACGCCCCCGCGGCCTCGGCCTTCATGGTGATGGCGGCATGGCACAGCGTGGCCGCCCTCGTCTACAGCCGGTGACGCTGCCGCATGCGCCATGGACGACACCCGCGTATCGTTCCGTCACGATCGCAGCCCGTACGAGCGGCCGAACCTGCAGTGGCGATGCGGCCGCGCCTCGCAATGGGACCGCCCTTGCGCACGCGGCCCCGGTCCGGATGGGACCTGCGGGCAAGCGGATGCCCCTTGCCGACCACGCCGCGCGCATGGCCAGCGCCTTGGCATGCTCAGCCTGGGCGCCGCGTTGTGGACGCTGGTGCTGATCGGGCTGCTGATGACCGACGTCTCCGACCGTCTGGGCTTGCCCTCGTCGCTGGACGCAGGCCCGCTGTCCGCCGCCCACGCCGTTGCAACGGCTGACCAGGGTTGCGTGGCCTGTCACCAGGTCGACGGGCAGGGCGCGTCGGTCTGGCTCGCCGCCGCCTTGTCGGCGGGGCGTCCCCAGGACGGAGCCCTTCTCGACCGCGCTTGCGTTGCATGTCATGCCTTCGGCGGCCGCGAGGCCCTGCCACACAATGCACTGCACGATGGCGCCGCCGCACAGACCCGCTGCGTGGCCTGTCATGCCGGACATGAGGACGACCCCGTCGCACAGCGCCGCAGCGCCGAGCAGAGTTGCCGGGCGTGCCACGCCGAAGCCGTCGGGCCTTTTCCGACTCGCCATCCCGCCTTCTCGACAACCTTTCCGCACGGCAGCACCCGCCAGGCGCGCTTCGACCATGCGTCGCACCTGGACAAGCATTTCACCGATCCGCGCCAAGCTCAGCGGGTGCCCGCGCAGGGCTGCCTGGGCTGCCACGAGCCACACACAGGTGACGGGGGCATGCGCACGCTCGGCTACACGGCCTCCTGCGCTGCTTGCCACGACGCGGGCATCGCGCGGCGCGACCTGACGCTGATGCGCTGGCCGGAGGTGGCGCCCGGCCGGCGGGTGCCTGCCGTGTGCGGGCCGTCGAGCACCGTGGCGGGCGGCGATCCCGTCTCGCTCGACCCGCCCAACGCGCTGCTGACCTGGCTGATGGGCGCCACCGACGATGACCCTGCCGCCTATGCGCAGGCGCTGCAGTCGCTGGCCCGGGAGATGATCGACGATGGCATCGTGCCGGTGGCTGAGCTGGCCCGGCAACGGCTGGGAGCCGAAGTCCTGCCCCTGTTCCAGGGCGCTGGCAGCGAGAGCGCTCGCCGCGCGGCCTGTGCCTGGGTGTCCAACCGCGAATACGAGCCTCCCCCCGACCTGGCGGCCTCCGGGTGGCGTGCCGAGGGGCTGGAAATCCGCTACGCCAGACCTGCCCATGGTGACCCGGTGCTGCGCGCCTGGTTCGATGCGCTGGCCTCGCGTACCGAACCGCAGGACCCTGACGAAGCGCAGCGACTGTCCGCCGTGCGCGACGAAATCCTTGTCGCCGACGGCCCTGGGCAGTGCCTGAAGTGCCACGCCATCGAAGCGGCGGGCTCGCCCGGCGCACGCATCGAGTGGTCTGCTGCGTCTGCGCCCCCGCGCCCGTTGCAGCGCTTCGACCATCGTCCGCATCTGGGCGCCGTCGGCAATGTGCAGGTTTGCGCGTCCTGCCACCTGCCGTCCGCCGTCGCGCCTGTGGCGCCGGGTTCGGCCGGCAGCGCCGTGGCAAAGGTGGCCGGTGCTCGCCATGCCGCTTCGGGCCTCGCACCGATGTCCCGCGAGACCTGCGCGGCCTGCCACCGTCCCGAAGGCGCCAGTCAGGGCTGCCTGACCTGCCACGCCTATCACCAGGACCACACCCTTCAGCCGAGGATCGCTGCCCATGCACGCTGAACTTCTGGCCTTCGGGCCCTGCCCGCGGTCGATTCGGGGCTGCCTCGTCGGCATCTGCACGGCGGCGGTGCTGTGGTTCGTCTTGACGGTTGCCGCCGCGCAGGCATGGGCGAAGGAGGCTCCTGCACCCGCGGACCCGCATGCCGATCTGCTGGCGCAGACGTCCTATCCGACGGCCGCGCAGTGCGGCACCTGTCACGGCCGCATCTTTTCCGAGTGGGCCTCCTCGAGCCACGCCTACGCGTCGATCTCGCCGATGTTCCACAAGTTCGAACAGGCGATGAACGACCTGTCCAGCGGCACCATCCGGGCCTTTTGCGTGCGGTGCCACCAGCAGGTCGGCACGCAGCGCGGCGAAGAGCGTTGGCGGCCGTTGTGGGACCGCAGCGAGGTCGCGCGCGAGGGCGTGACCTGCATCACCTGCCACCGCATCGATCAGGCCTACGCGAAGACCAACGGCGAGCGCCGGGTCGTGCCGGGTGACATCCACGCCCCGGTCAGCGGCGCGGGGGACGGCAAGGCCTTGTCGGAGGTGATCGCTCGCAAGGACGGCTACCGCGTGTCGACCGGGCCGGCAGAGCGTGGGACGAAGATCCACCTGGGGGTGTTCCGCCTCGAGCAGATCTCCCGATCGGAGTTCTGCGTGTCGTGCCATCAGGTGGCGGTGCATCCGGGCATCAAGCTGGAGGTGGTGTGGGACCAGTACCGCGCCTCGCCAGCCTTTGCGGCCGGCACCACCTGTCAGGACTGTCACATGGGTCGCACGCCCGGTGTGGCCGACGGCTACGACACCGGACCCAGCGCTGTCGTCAACGGCAAGCCCGTGAACCCTGATCGCAAGCGCAGCAACCATGCCTTCTATGGTCCTGGCTACCCGATCGCGCACCCCGGCATCTTTCCGATCAACCCCAAGGCCTCGCGCTTCGACATCCAGGAATGGCTGCAGTTCGACCACCGCGCGGGTTGGGGACAGCCGGCCTTCGAGGACAAGGTCGAGGCCGGCGAGATCCGCGTGGACTTTCCCGAGCGCTGGGCCGACCGCATCGACCGCGAGGAGGCGCGCGAGATCGTCGACGAAAACCTGGCGCGCATCGAGGACAAGCGCCGGCTGCGTCGTCAGGTGCTGGAGAACGGCTCGCGGCTGGACGGTCCCTTCTTCGCGGCCCCACCGCAGGCCGGGCGCAAGCTGACCTTCTCCTACCGCATCACCAACACCAATCCCGGACACAACCTGCCGTCGGGGTCGCTCGGCGCGCAGCCCGAGATATGGCTCAACGTCGCCCTGATCGCGCCCGATGGACGCACCGTGTGGGAGAGCGGCTATGTCGACTCCCACGGCGACATGGCCGACATCCATTCGCTGGACGTCCGCGCCGGGCGCCTGCCGCTCGACACGCAGCTGGTGAATCTGCAGACGAAGTTCCTGACGCAGAACGTCAAGGGCACGGACCGGGAGGTTTACGTGCCGGTGAATTTCGACATCGACCCGTTGCCGCATTTCCGGCCGGCCGGGGTGCCCACCACGGTGCTGAACCGCCCCCCAGGCATCCGCATGGAGGCCCGCAGCATCCCCCCGCTGGGTACACGCGTGGCGCGTTACGAGGTGCCCGCGGCGCTGATGAAGCAGCCCGGCCGCTATCGGCTGGCTGTGCGCCTGCGCAGTCGCGCAGAGCCCATCTACTTCATGCGCTTCGTCAAGGCCACGCGCGAGATGGAGCAGGCGATGAACGAGTGGATGCTCGACATCCACCCGTACAGCGTGCGCTTCGACGTACGCTGACCTGTTTCTGGTGACGCCCTTGTCTGCCGCTTCTTCAAAGACCAAGGCGCAGGCGCGGGCCCGCATGGGCGTCCTCCTCGGGCTTGTGATCGCCTCGCAGCCGGCGGCTGCGCTGCGCCTGGGCCCTGCGACCGCCATGTCGGCGGTCGGCGAGCCGCTGCGCCTGGAGATCCCGATTTCGGGATGGACCGATGCGCAGGCGTCTGCGCTGCGGGTCGGCCTGGCGCCGATGGAGGCCTACCGTGCATCGGCCATGGACTATGCGGACGTGCTGGAGGGCGCGGAGGTGGTGCTCTCCAGACGTGAGGACGGCCAACCGGTGCTGCGCGTGAGCAGCACGCGAGCGGCTCGGCAACCCTATCTGGACCTGATCGTCGAGGCGAAGTGGCCGGCCGGCCGTCTCGAGCGCCAGTACACGGTCTTGCTGGAGGCCGGACCATCGTCCAGCGTGGCCGAGACCTCTGCCGCTGCGGCGGGCACAGTGGCTTCGGCAAACGCGGCGGCTTCTGCGCGACCACGTGCTGTGGAGGCCACCAAGCCCGCAGTCGCGAAAGCACCCGCCGCACCCGTTGTATCCGCCGCACCCGTCGTACCCGTCGTACCCGCCATGGCTGCTGCCCGCGAAGCTGCCCCCGTGGCGCCACGGCCCGAAGCCAAGATGCCGCAGTCCGGTTCGGGGCTGCGTCACACCGTCAAGCCGGGGGAGACCCTGCTGGGTATCGCGCGGCGGCTTCAACGGCCGGGCGTCTCGACTGCCGAGATCCTCGAGGCGCTGTTGCTCGCCAACCCGAAGGCCTTCGTCGGCGGCGACATCAACCGTTTGCGCTCGGGGGCGACGCTCGTGTTCCCGGACCCGGCCACAGGTCCTGAAAACCCGGCCGCGACCGCCGGCGCCGCCATGGGTGCCGATGCTCCGTCACCAGCCGCGCGCACCGACGCGGGTGCGATCGGTCCGCGTCCCGATCCGGCGCCGGTCGCCGCGATGCCGCAGGTCAGTGTGCTTCCCGCAGGCCCGGTGGCGCTCATGGCACCTCCAGCGCAGCGCCCGGCCTCGCAAGCGCAACCGCCGTCGGCGCCGAGCGCCACGGACAGCGCCGCGGCACCTGCGGCATCGGCCATGGCCGACCGATCGGCGGGTGCGCGTCAGATGTCGGCCGGTGTCGAGCCGGCTGCGCACGACCCGGCGGTATTCAAGCCAGACCCGAGCTACGCGGGCGAACGTTACGACCCGCAGCAGCAGATCGCGATCTACGGTGGCAAGCGCGACGTGCCCGAGCCGCGCCCCCTGATCGAGCTTGGACGTCCGCTGTACCTGGAGGGCCCCTTGCCGCCATCGTCCGATGTGCTGGGTACCCTCAATCCCGTCAATCCCTCACTGCTCGTGTACGGGGACTGGCGCACGGCCCTCGCCTCCAATGGCAACGGAAGGCGCCAGACGAATCAGTTGGCGACCCGGCTCAATTTGGAGGTGGACTGGTCTCTGACCTCCACCGAGCGTGTGCATGCGCTGTTCAGGCCGCTGGACCGTGACGGCCGTTTCACGCGCCACGCGTTTTCCGGGCCGCAACCGCGGCGCGAACTCCTTCTGGACGGACAGGTGGAAACGCTTTTCCTGGAGGGCGACCTGGGGCAGATCGCCGCGGGCTTGACCGGGCGCTACAGTCTTTTCGATCTGCCGTTCTCCCTGGGCCTGATGCCGCTGCACCTGCACAGCGGGGTATGGATGGACGATGCCATCGCGGGCATCGCGGTCGCGCGAGCCGGTCGCCACAGCCGCGCCCTGGGCATCTCCAACCTCGACGCGACGGTGTTCGTCGGCCTGGACCGGGTGTCGAGTCCGGCCCTGCGTGAGCCTTCCGGTGCGCTGAACGACCGTCATGCGCGCATGGTGGGCGCAGCCCTGTTCCTCGATGCCACCGAAGGCTACTGGGAAATCGGTCTCGGCCACGTGGATGGCAGGCAGGAGATCCAGGGCCTGGACTATTCGAGTGCGGCGGTGTCCTTCACCCGTCGCTACGGCGCGTGGCTGTCGAGCAGCATGCGCGTGATCGGCGCCTTCGGACAGAACCCGCAGGCCGGCCGCGCGCGTACGGCCGACGGTTTCGTGGTGCTGCTCGAGAACTCGATGATCACGTCGCGCCCCTTGACGCTGGTGCCTTACTTCAATGCCTTTGCCGGTTTTGGCCGACCGCAGTCCCTCGCCCGTGACCCGGACGCCGGGGGTCTGCTGCGCAACACCGGCATCCTGTTCGAATCCGACGGCCTGACCGGCTTCCCGACCCTGGACGCGACGGCACATGACACCTGGGGTGCTGCCATCGGTTTGCAGTACCTGTTCGAACTCGATCGGCAGGTCGTCGTCGAGGTGGCGGGCCTGGACCTGCGCAAGCGCGTGGTCGATCCGACCCGCGCCAGCGCAGGCGCCCAGTACGGTGCCGGGTTGCGCTTTCAGCAGCCCCTGTCGAGGTCGCTGCTGTTCCGTGCCGACGCCATCGCCGCCTGGCGCAAGAATGCCGACCGATTGCTCGGTGTGCGCTCGGAGCTTCGGTTGAAGTTCTGACCCGATGATCGAGTGGATACCTTCCGCAGTCGCGTTACTGGCCGTCGGCGGTCTGAGCGGCCGGGCCGTGCTGGCAGGCTGGCGTCGCTTGCAGGAGGCCCGTCAAGCCCGGCGACGCGTCGATGTGGCGCGTCAGGCGCTGCTGGGGCGCATCGATCTGGCGGCGCATGAGCACGCCCGAGGCCAGGACGCCGCCCAGCGAAGCTGGCAGGGCTGGCGGCGCTTCGTCGTGGTGCGCAAGGTTGCAGAGTCGCAGGATGTGCGGTCCTTCTATCTGCGGGCGCTGGACGGGCGGCCCCTGGCCACCTTCAAGCCTGGACAGTACCTGACCTTGCGGCTCCATGTCCCCGGCCAGCCCCGTGCGGTGACGCGTTGCTACTCCCTGTCAGACGCGCCCCGGCCCGACACCTACCGTATCACCGTCAAGCGCATTGCCATGACGCCGCGGGGTCAGGCCGGTGTGGCGTCGAGTTTCCTGCACGACGAGGTCGACGTCGGCAACGTCGTCGAGGCGAGGTCGCCCGCCGGCGCCTTCTGGCTCGAGCCGACAGACCCCACGCCCGTGGTGCTGGTCGCCGGGGGGATCGGGGTGACGCCTGTGCTGGCGATGCTCCAGGCGATCGTGGAGGCCGGCCCGCCGCGCCCGGTGTGGTTCTTCCACGGTGTGCGCAACAGCGCAGACCATGCGATGGCGGACCCTTTGGCGGCGGTCGCTGCGCGGCACCCGCAAGTTCGCCTGCTGGTCTGCTACAGCCAGCCGAGCCCGGGTGAGATCCTGGACGATCGGTTCCAGCATCAAGGCCGCGTCGATGTCGCCTTGATCCGCCAGGTCGTCGGTGACCTGACCGTGCCGCATTTCTATCTGTGCGGGCCGCCTGCGATGATGAAGTCGCTGGTCGAGGGATTGCATGTCGAAGGCGTCCCGTCCGGGCATGTGCATCACGAAGCCTTCGGGCCGGCATCGGTGAAGCAGGCCGCGAGATCCGCCCGGCTCGAGGGTGCCGGGGCCTGCCATGAGGTAGCGTTCACCCGGTCTGGCCGCCGCATCCCATGGGACGGTGCGTCCACCCTGCTCGAACTGGCGGAGCGCGAGGGCCTGGCCCTCGAGTCGGGATGCCGTGCCGGCAACTGTGGATCCTGTGCCACCCCCCTGTTCCGTGGCGAGGTGGTCTACCCGACAGTACCCGGTGCGCCAGTGCCTGCCGGTGCCTGCCTGGCCTGTGTGGCGAGGCCGGCGTCAGACCTCGAACTGGACGCCTGAATGGGCTGCCGACACGCGATGGCGGTCGGCGCGGAACGGGGATAATCGGCTGTCCGAGGAGCGTTGCGATGGCCGGTTGTCGGCCACCAGGCTCGGAACACCGCGGTGACTGTTGGCGCTGCGGTCGGCAACGGCGCTCATCCACCCGATCTTCGAGTGTTTGAGCATGAGCGACGCCCCCTCCCACACAGCCCCTCCCACGCCCCCGATGCGCCTGTCCGGCCTGGAGCCGGTGGCCATCGGCGCGGGCAGCCTGTTCGTCAACATCGGCGAGCGCACCAACGTCACCGGCTCCAAGGCCTTTGCGCGGATGATCCTGAACGGCGACTTCGAGCAGGCGCTGGCGGTGGCGCGCCAGCAGGTCGAGAACGGCGCGCAGATCATCGACATCAACATGGACGAGGCCATGCTCGACAGCAAGGCCGCGATGGTGCGCTTCCTGAACCTGATCGCCGGCGAGCCCGAGATCGCGCGCGTGCCCATCATGATCGACTCCTCGAAATGGGAGGTCATCGAGGCCGGGCTGAAGTGCATCCAGGGCAA
>JBMTXX010000051.1:0-17209 GCA_049453935.1 Rubrivivax sp. | reverse complement strand
TGGCCCGCCCTGTCCGCCGCTCGATTCCGCGACCAGCCACGTCGCGCCTTCATCGTCGACGGCGAGGCCGTGGGCAGCGTGGCACTGGCGCATCTGGCGGTCCTGGGCCGCTGGCGCGGCGCGCTGGCGGTGGACACCGAGGCGGTCACGCTGCAACTGCCGCGCCCCGAGCGCGACGCGTGGTTCACCGAGGTGAATGCTGCGCTGCGCGCCGAGGGCCTGATCCGGGCCTGGCGCGACGAGACCTTCGCGCTGTTCTCGCCCGGCAGTGGGGCGGTGCTGGCCCTGCTGGAGCGGGCTTCGACGCGCTTCTGGGGCACGCTGACGCTGGGCGCGCACTGCAACGGCTGGGTGGCGGGCGACGACGGCCGGCCGGCATGGCTGTGGGTGGCGCGGCGCTCCGACCACAAGCCCACCGATCCGGGCAAGCACGACAACCTCGTCGGCGGTGGCGTGCCTTTTGGGCAGAGCCCTTTCGAGGCGCTGGTGCGCGAGGGCTTCGAAGAAGCCGGCCTGGGCCCCGACCGGATGGCGCAGGCCGTGCACGCAGGCGTGCTGGAGCTGCAACGGGACATCCCCGAGGGCTTGCAGTTCGAGCGCCTGCACACCTTCGATCTGCAGATGCGGCCGGGCGAACAGCCGGTCAACCAGGACGGTGAGGTCGCCGCCGTGGCGTGTCTGCCCGTGGCGGAAGCGGCCCGGCTGGCGGCCGATGGCGCGATGACGGTGGATGCGGCGCTGGTCACGCTGGACTTCTTGCTGCGCCACCGCTTGCTGGAGGGCGACCCGCAGGCTTCCGCGCTGGCACACGCGATGGCCATCTTGCGCATCGCGCCCGTCGGTCGGGTCTGACCTGCACGCGCTGCGGCCAGGTGGGCGCGGACGGGCGCCCGCAGCGTCTACGGCGCGGGCACGCGGCCGAAAGCCAGGTAGCCCATGCCCCACTGCGTCGGCTGCCAGCGCCAGTCCACCAGGCGTGGTGCGATCCGGTCCCAAGGTGTGCGCAGCCCGCCCGGGCTGCCGTTGTAGGGCCGGTTCTTCAGGTAGACCCACAGGTTCAGTGGCGCGAGCGCGGCCGGAAAGTACTTGATTCCCGCGATTGCCACGCGTGCGCCGGGGCGTGCGCAGGCCAACAAGCGATCGATGGCCAGGTCCGAGCGCAGGATGTCGTGCGTGTAGTGGAACAACAGCGCATCCACCGACTCGGGCAGGGTGAGATCCTGTGCCGCGCATTCCATCAACTCGACGTTGGACCACCCGGCAGCGGTGACCCGGGCACGGGCCTGCGTCAGCATCTGCGGGCTCTGGTCGCAACCCCATACCTGCCCCGCCGCTCCCACGCTCTCGCGCAGCAGCGCCAGACTGAGTCCGGTGCCGCATCCCACGTCGAGCACGCGCTGCCCGGGCTGGAGCACCAGTCCTTCCATGGCGCGGCGGCGGATCGGTGCCGTCGGCCCACAGGTGGCGTCATAGCCGGCGGCACGCCGTCGGTACTTCTCGATCGAGGCGCTGCGGATGGTCCGATCCGACGGGTCGGACGGGTCTGTTGACGAGATCTTCATGCGTCTGGCCTTGCCACGTTCCGTCCGTGCACCTGCCGAGGGGCGCTCACGCATAGCCTAGCGTCGGCCGGCACACCGGCCGCACGCTTTCGAACGCGCGCGCCGCACGCAGCACCGTGGCTTCGTCGAACATGCGCCCCACCAGTTGCAGCCCGATCGGCAGGCCGTCGCGTGTCAGCCCGCAGGGCACGGTGATCGCCGGCTGCTGGGTCAGGTTGAAGGGGTAGGTGAAGGGCGTCCAGCCCAGCATCGATTCAGGTGACATCGGCGTGTGGCCGGCGGGCCGCGCCTCGAAGGCGGGCACGGCCACCGCCGGGGTGACCAGCAGGTCATACCCCTGCATGAACTGGCGCATGTGCGAGCCCAGCGCCCCGCGGCGCATCGTCAACTGGTGCACGGCCAGCGCGTCGATGCGCGAGCCGAGGTCGGCTTGGGCGGCGAAATCCGGGTCGCACACGGCGCGCTGGGCCTCGCTCAGCCCGCACCACAGCGTCCACGCGGCGAAGAACCACAGCCCGGTGGTGATCTCCAGCGGATCCTCGATGCCCGGGTCGACGGCCTCGACCCGCGCGCCCAGCGCCTGCAGCGTCTGCACGGCAGCGGCGCAGGCGCTGGCGACTTCGGGGTGCACGCCCTGGGCATAGCCCAGCGTGGGCGACCAGGCCACGCGCAGCCCGCGGATGCCGTCGTCCAGCCCGACGGTGTGGTCGCGCGACTGCGGCGGCAGCGACGTCCAGTCGCGCGCGTCGGGCTGCGCCAGGACGTTCAGCATCAGCGCGACATCGCGTACCGACATCGCGTGCGGGCCCAGGTGCGACACCGTGCCGAACGGCGACAGCGGATAGGCCGGCACCCGGCCGAAGCTGGGTTTCAGGCCGACGTTGCCGCAGAACGCCGCCGGGATGCGCACGCTGCCCGCGCCGTCGGTGCCCAGCGACAGCGGGCCCATGCCGGCGGCCACGGCCGCGGCCGCGCCACCGGAAGACCCGCCCGGCGAACGCGTCGGGTCCCAGGGGTTGCGCGTCAGCCCGGTCAGCGGCGAGTTGGTCTCGCCCTTGCAGCCGAACTCGGGCGTGGCCGTCTTGCCCAGCAGCACCGCACCGGCCTCGCGCAGCCGCGCGGTGGCAGGCGCGTCCACGTCCCAGGCCTGGGAGGCCGGGTCGATGGTGTGGCTGCCGCGCCGCGTGGGCCAGCCGCGCGTGAGCACCAGGTCCTTGATCGACACCGGCACCCCTTCGAGCGCGCCCACCGGCGTGCCTTCCCGGCGCCACGCCTGCCAGCGCGCCTGACTGCGCAGGGCGGCGGCGCGCGCGCCGGGCGCGTCCACCAGCGTGTAGGCGTTCAGCACGGGCTGCAGGCGCTCGATGCGGCGCAGCACGGCGTCGGTGGCCTCCACCGGCGAGGTCTGGCCGCTGCGGTACAGCGCCAGCAGCTCGGTGGCGGTGAGGTCGGCGAGGTCGGTGGTGGTGGGGCGGTCGAGGGTCATCGGCGGGGCTCGTCGGGAGGCTGGCAAGGGCTCGTCACGGGGTGACGCGCCGGACCGCAGTATCCCGTCCGATGCCTCGGATGCCAAGGTGATGCGCGACCAGGGGATGCGCGCCGAACGATCCGTCTTGGCCCGTAGCGCATGACGGCCTTTGCGCCGTGTCCGCGCGCGTGTCCGACGCTCAGCCTCTCAGGCCTGCAGTTCCGGTCCGTCGTAGGTCTCGTCCGGCGCCAGCGCACCCGACTGCAGACGTTGCGACCAGAGGTCGATCTCGGCGCCGTGGGCCTGCTGCAGCGCCGGCGCCATCACCAGCCGCACGGCCTGCGGCGCCTCCAGTCCCGTGCGGGTGAGCGTCCCGGGGCGCAGGGTGCCGTCGACGAAGTCGGCGATGGCGCGCTCGATGCCCTGCCCGGAGTCGGCGATGGCCGACGCCGCGAACACCTGCGGGTCCCGTGCCACCCAGTCCAGCACGTTGCCGATCTGGCGCATCGGCGTCTCGCGGCAGGCCTGGGTGATGCCGTCGCGCCCGCCGTCGATCATGGCGAACACCAGATCCGCGCCTTCGCGCTGCAAGGCCAGCGCCGCCCGGTAGGCCAGTGCCGGGTCGTGCTGGTGGCCGCAGAAGGTCGTCACGAAGCGACAGGCCGGCGCGACGCTGCGCACCCCGTGGGCGAAGGCGGCGCGCCCCTTCAGGCCCGGCCGCACCTTCTCGCCCGACAGGTGGCCGACCACGCCGGTGCGCGTGGCCAGACCGGCCAGCACGCCTGCGAGGAAGGCCGACTGCTCCTGCAGGACCTCGTAGCAGGCGGTGTTCGGCGCCATCCAGTGCCCTTGCGTGATCGCAAAGCGCATGTCCGGGAACTCGGCGCTCAGCGCCGCCACCGGTGCATCCCCCTGCCCGCCGTGGGCCACCAGCAGGTCCAGCCCCTGGGCGCACAGCGCGCGCAGGGCCTGGGTGCGGCCCGGCACGTCGGGGGGCTCGATCCAGTGGACGGCCGCGTCGTGCCCCGCATCACGGGCACGCTGCCAGCCGGCCAGGCCCGACTCGTTGAAGCTTCCGCGTCCGGCCGGGCCGAACAGCGCCACGGCGATGCGCCGCTGCGTCACAGCTTGGCTCCGCTGGCCTTGACCACCGGCGCCCAGCGTTCGGCCTGCTGTCGGATGAAGTCGGCGAAGCCTTCGGGCGTGCGCGTGGCGAGTTCGAAGCCTTGACTGCGCAGCTTGGCCTGCAGGTCTGCATCGGCCAGGACCTGCGTGAGCGCCGACACCAGCCGCTGCTCGACCGCCGAAGGCAGGCCGGCGGGTGCGGAGATGCCGACGAAGTTCTGCGCCACGAGACCGGGATAGCCGAGCTCGACCACGCTGGGCACGTCAGGCGCCTGCGCCACACGTTGCGGTGCCGTCACGGCCAGCAGACGCAGCCGGCCGCTGGTCAGGAAGGGGATGTTCTGCGGCAGCGCATCGACGGCCACCTTGATCTGCCCGCCCAGCAGATCGCTGCGCATCGGCCCGGCGCCCTTGTAGGGCACGTGCTGCATCTTCAGGCCTGCCTGCTGCGCCAGCAATTCGCCCACGATGTGGCCCACGGACGCCTGGCCGCCGCTGCCGAAGCTCACGGGCTCGCCCTGCGCCTTCGCCCAGGCCACGAAGCCGGCGAAGTCCGTCACCGGCACCGAAGGATGCACCACCAGTACCGTGGGCACGTCGCCGATGTAGGCCAGGTGCCGGAAGCTGGCCAGCGGGTCGTAGCTGGGCTTGTCCATCAGCGTCGGCGAGATCGACATCGGTGCCGAGTTCGACATCAGCAGCGTGTGCCCGTCGGGCTGGGACCGTGCGACCAGTGCCGCCCCGAGGGTGGACGCCGCTCCGGGCCGGTTCTCCACGGTGACGGTCTGTCCGATGCGCTGCGACAGCAGCGGCGCCACGAGGCGCGCGACGATGTCGCTCGACCCGCCCGGCGGGAAGGTGACGATCAGCTTGACAGGCTGTGTCGGCCAGGCCTGTGCGCGGGAGGCAGCGGGCACTGCCGTGGCGGCAAGCAGCCCGAGGCCCTGGGCGAGGATCTGACGGCGATCGGTCATCGTGGGGTCCTTTCGGTGGTGGTGATGTGGGGTTGATCTTGCACGCAAGAGTCGGACCACCTTGGCGCCGGAAGCGCGACGCGACCGAGGCCGGTCGCCCTGCGTCGGGTGTGCGGTCGCCGTCTCATGGCCCCGTCAGGCGGCCCCTCAAGGCCTGCGACGCACCGTGTCGGACAGCTTGCGCCAGGGCAGGTCGGCCGGGTCGGCGGCCATCGGGCCGGCCGCCTTGGCCACCAGCACGTGGCTGGCGTGGGGCTGGAAGTCGGCGCGGAAATGCACCGAGCTCTTGGCCACGACGATGCGCATCTGCTCGGTGTGGATGCCCACCATGCGCAGCAGCTCGCGGTCCAGCAGTTGATGGCGGCCACTGACCACGGCCACTTGCACGCCGTCGACCTCCAGGCAGGCGCTGGGCCCCAGATGCACGGTCATGCCGCGCATCATCGGGCCCTTGAGCGTGCAGTGGCCGTCGCTCAGTGCACGCACCCGAAAACGCCCGCGCACCGGCGCGTCGCTGGGCTGGCCGCTGAAGGTGGGCACCGCGCGGCCGAGGGCGAGCTCGATCTCGGCGCCGATGCCGGCCTGCGTGGCTGCTTGCGCGGCTTCGGGGTCGAACATCAGGCCGAGCGCCACCTGCCCCGGATGTCGACGTCCGGCCTGCTGTGCCAGCAGCGCGTGCAGCATGCCGGTGGTGTTGCTGTCGCCGCCGGCGCCGGGGTTGTCCTGGGTGTCGGCCACCACCACCGGCGCGCCCGCGTGGGCGGCCAGTTGCAGCGCGTGTTGGACGGCCTCGTGCGCTGGCAGCACCTGCGCCTGCCACTGCCCGGGCGCTGCGGCAGCTTCGTACAGCGCCTGGACCGCGGCCTCCGCACGCGGGCCGTGCCCCCACACCGTCGGGCCGCATTCCGCGAAGTCCGACGCCGGAAAGCCCGGGCAGAAGCTCAGCACCGTGCCGTGCTCGCGGTCGAGCGCGCGCAGTTGCTCGTAGAGCGAGCGCGCCGGCTCCACCAGCGAGCACTGGGCGTTGATCGGAATCAGGAAGGGCAGGCGCAGCGCGTGCATGGGCTCGCGCTGGCCGGCGCGCAGCCGCCGGGCCATCAACTCGGCCGCGAGCACCCCGGTGTCGGCCATGTCGACGTGCGGGTAGGTGCGGTAAGCCACCAGCGCATCGGCCTCGCGCCACATCCGTGCGGTGACGTTGGCGTGCAGGTCCAGGCTTGCGACGATGGGCACGCCCGGCCCGACGGCAGCCCGCAGCCGGGCCAGCAGCTCGCCTTCGGCATCTTCGGCGTGCTCGGCCACGGCCGCGCCGTGCAGGTCGAGGTAGATGCCGTCCAGGCCGCCGCCGAGGCGCGCAGCGGCCACGTCTTCCAGCACCGCCGCGGCGATGCGCTCGAAGGCGTCCAGCGTCACATAGGACGAGGGCGTGGCACCGGCCCAGCACGAGGGCACCAGCGTCCAGCCGTGGGTGCGTGCCGCGTCGATGAAGCCGCCGATGGGGATGTTCACGCCGTCCATCTGCGCGACCATCGCCGCCCCGCGGACGAAGGCCGGGAATCCATCACCTCGTGTGAAGGCGGCCCAGTCGGCCAGACTGGGCGCGAAGGTGTTGGTCTCGTGCTGGAAGCCGGCGATCAGGATGCGGGGCATGGGGTGCTGGAGGTGCAAGGCGCTGGCGTATGGCGGCCGGTGGAGCCGGTGCGCCACAGGATCCAGGACACCTCTGGTGGCTGCCGCCCCCGCGCGCATACGCCGGCCGGAAAGTCCGGCGCAGTGTATCCGTGGCATCAGGAGGGTCTTCGGTTGAGAGGCCTGGCTGAGCTCGGTACACCTTTGCACATATCATTGGCGATATGCGTGAAGCGCCACGCCTCGTCCTCGACACCAACATACTGATTGCAGCATCGCGTCACCGGGATGGCCCTTCCTTCGCGCTCGTGCAGGCGGTGCGGCACAGACGTGTCAAGCTGTATTGCAGTGCCGCCCTGTTTCTCGAGTACGAATCCGTCCTGAAACGCCCTGAGCAACGGGTCATTTCCGGCTGGTCCCTGCAGGATGTGGATGCGGTGCTTGCCGAACTGGCCGGGCTGTTGGAGCCTGTCGAGTTGCATTTCCGATGGCGTCCCCAGTTGCGCGATCCAGCGGACGAGATGGTGCTGGAGGCCGCGGTCAACGCCGGCGCCGATGCCTTGATCACCTACAACGAGCGTGATTTCGCACCTGCCGCACGTTTCAACCTCGCCGTCCTGACGCCACCCGCTGCGTGGGCGCGTTTCCGCCTTCATGAGGTTTGACAGGAGTTCGACATGAGCCATTACGCCCTGCGTCTGCCGGAGTCCCTGAAAGAAGCCGCTCGCCGCCTTGCAGCCGAGGACGGCAGCACCATGAACCAGCTTTTTGTCACCGCCATCGCGGAGAAGGTCAGCGCGCTGGAGACCGCGGCCTTCTTCGAGCGTCGAGCCCGCCAGGCAGACGCCACCCGTGCCCAGGCTGCGTGGGACAAAGTGGGCAACCATCCAGTACCGGAAGACCGCTGGGGCGAGGGAGAAGCCGCGGAGCGTGCGCCGACAGCTTGAACCCCCGTCGCGGGCGTGGCTCACCCGGCCGGAGCAATGGTCAGCGGCACGGGTCGGCGTGCAGCAGCGCCTGGACGAGTTCTCTCAGCGTTTGCTGCAAGGCCGCCGAGCCCGCATGCATCTCCCGCGTGCGTTCGTCCATGTAGAGCTTGCGATTGATCTCGAGCTGCAGGCTGTGCCGATGACGCGCGGGGTCGCCGTGTCGGCGCACGATCTCGACCCCCTTGTAGGGATGGTTCAGTGCGACCGAGTGACCACGTGTGCGCAGGACGTCGATCACGAGGGCGGTGACGTGCGGTGCGGCCGTGGTGCCGTCGCGGTCGCCGATGACGAAGTCGGGGTGCGGCAGCCCCGGATGCTCGGTGGCGCAGGCCCCGGCCACCGCCGGCATCGAGTGGCAGTTCAGGTGGATCACACCGCCGTGGCGCCGCGCGGCGGCTTCCACCGCCAGGTCGAGCGCGGCGTGGTAGGGGTGCCAGCAACGATCGATGCGCCTGCGCACCTCGGTCGTGCGCAGGCGCCGGGTGTAGATCGGCGTGCCGTCGTCCAGGCACCGCCACACCAGCCCCTTGCCCAGACGGACCTTGGCTTGCTGGGCCGGGGTCGCTGGCTGAGGACCGCTCCACGGGCCGTCGAGCATGTCCACATCGACTTCGCACAGGTCGCGGTTCGGGTCGAGGTAGCTGCGCGGGAACAGCGCCTCGACCCACGCCACGCCCAGCCCCGTGCAGAAGGCGAACAGCTTTTCCACGTGCGTGTCTTCGGCGTCACGCAGAGCCTGCCGCCCGCAGGCGTGACCGAAGTCTGCGGGGTAGGCCGTGCCACTGTGCGGCGAGTCGAGCACGAGGTGTGTGTGCCCTGGCAGGGCCCGCAGCACGGGGCCAGGATCGTCGACGGCAGTGTCCGAAGCCATGGCGCGGCGGTTCCCTTCGGTTGGCGTCGACTCAATCCAGCGTGATTCGGGCAAATTCGCTCACCCGCTTCATCTTGGCGATCTCTTCTCGCAGTTGGGCGCCGAAGGCCTGCGGGCTGGACCCTGACGGGAACAGCCCCAACTCCTGCAGTCGCCTTGCCACCGCCGGTTCGCGCACGGCCGCGGCCGCGGCGGCCTGGATCTTGGCCACCACCGCCGGCGGCGTGCCGGCCGGCGCCACGAGGCCGAACCAGCTGGCGTCGTTGCTGGCGGCGAGACCGGCTTCGGCGAAGGTCGGCACCTCCGGGAGCACGGCCAGCCGCCCCTCCCAAGACACGGCCAGGGCCCGCAGCTTGCCCGACTGGATGTGCGGCAGCGACGATGCGACCTGGTCGAAGTAGACCTGCGCCCGGCCGGCGATCAGGTCGGTCAGGGCGGGGCCGGCGCCACGGTAGGGGATGTGGGTCATCGACGTGCCGGTGGCGCTCTTGAACAGCTCGGCCCACATGTGACCGATCGTGCCGTTGCCGGGGGACGCGTAGTTGACCTGGTCCGGCCGCGCCTTCAGGTACGCGATGAAGGAGGGCAGGTCCTGTGCCGGCACCGAGGGGTGGACGACCAGCACACCGGGGGCGCGCACCAGCTCTGTCACGGCGACGAAATCGCGCAGCGGGTCGTAGGGCAGCTTGCGGTACACGGCGGGGTTGACACCATGGGTCGACAGCGTGGCCACCGCCAACGTCGAGCCATCTGCTGCGGCCCTGGCGGCTTCCGCCATGCCCACCGAGCCGCCCGCCCCCGGGCGGTTGTCCACCACCACGTTGCGGCCGAGCAGGCGCCCCAGGGGTTCGGCCACGACCCGGGCCGTGATGTCGGTGGCGCCACCCGGCGGGAAGGGCACGATCAGTCGCAGTGGCGGCTCCGCCGCCTGCGCGAGGCTTGGGGCCAGCAGGGCGCAGGCCATGAGCCCGAGAAATGGACGTCGTGAGGATGTCGGCTTCATCGAAGGTCTCCTGAGGGCTGTAAGACGCCTTCAGTTTGGGCATAAATGCTTTGGATGAAAATCGAAAGCTGTGCAGCATGTCATTCCTGAATGGAATGAAATGGAAGTGGATTCGATACAGCCTTCGTCTCGAGGCCTGCTGGCTGTCAGCCGCCCGCCTTGCAGTGCCCTTCGATCCCGGTGCAGGCCTGCCAGGGCGCGTGGCGTGCCGGGCCTGTGCCGATGAACCGCCTGCATCCGCCGGTCCACCTGCTGCGGGCTTTCCTGGCGGTCTCGCGGCTGGGCAGCGTCAGCCGTGCGGCAGAGTCGCTGCACCTGACCCAGGGGGCGGTCAGCAAGCGCATCCTCGAGCTCGAGGACAGCGCAGGCGTGGTGCTGTTCGAGCGCGTGCGGCGCAGGCTGGTGCCCACGCCCGCGGCGGCGCGCTATGCGGCCACGCTCGCGCCGCTGCTGGCCCAGATCGAGGCCGCCACGCTGGAGTTGATCGCCAGTGCCGAAGGTGGTGGCGCCCTGCGGCTGTCGACCCTGCCGACCTTCGGCGCCAAATGGCTGATCCCGCGTCTTCCCGACTTCGCTGCGGCACACCCCCGGGTCGAGGTCCAGTTCGTCCCCTATCTCCAGGGCTACGATTTCCGCCGGCCGGACCTGGACTGCTCCATCCTCTACGGTGACGGGTGCTGGCCCGACGCCCGGGCCGACTACCTCACGGGCCGGGAGATGGTGCTCATCGCCCCCCCGGCCAGCACCGGCATCCAGGCGCCGCGCCAACCGCAGGACGTGGGGATGCACACCCTGCTGCACCATGTCAGCGTCCCGGACGCCTGGTCGCTGTGGTGCCAGACGCAGCAGGTCCGTGGCATCAACGGGCATCGGGGGCCGCACCTCGACCAGTACCAGAGCCTGATCCGCGCGGTGCAGTCGGGCATGGGCCTGGCGCTCGTGCCGCTGTGCCTGGTGCGTGACGACATCGCCGCCGGGTCGGTCATGCGGCCGTTCGACACCGTGCTCGAACACCGCACCGGTTACTGGCTGTGCTGGCCGGAGTCGAAGTCGAGCCTGCGCACGCTGGCGCTTTTTCGTGCGTGGCTGGCCGGGCAGTGCGCCCCGGAACTGCTCAGAACCCCAGTTCCCTGACCAGCACCGCGCTGGCCTGGCGCAGGTAGCGGGTGGCGGGTGCTTCGGCGCGGGCGTGGATGGTGACGCGGCCGCGCCAGACGTGCGCGTCCAGCGCAGGGGGCAGCTCGGCGGAAGCGGGCACGAGTTGCACACGGAAGACGGCGCGTTCGGGCACGAGCTGGCCCGCTTGCTCGCGCACCAGCACGTGGCCGCCGGACTGTGCCGCGAGCTCGGTGCGGGCGAGCGTGCGTGAGGCGTCGCGGTCGATGGCCTGCACCGTCATCGCCAGCGGCGGCGCGTGCAGCCCGTCCTGCAGGAACATCGCGCGGTCACCCACACGCACGCGGGCGACGTCCTCTTCGTCCAGCCAGGTCTCGGCCAGCCAGGTGCTGCCCTCGCGCACCAGCACGGCCAGGCGCTCGCGTTCGGCCACCCATTGGCCCACGCGCAGGTCCGGGTCGACGTCGCGAAGGTGACCGTCGAAGGGCGCGCGTGGCAGGTAGCTGCGCAGCTCGGTGTCGATGCTGGCCAGCTCGGCCCGGGCGGTGGCCAGCGATTCCTCGGTCACCATCATCTTCTCGCGCGTCTGGGCGTCGAAGCTGGAGGCGGCCGCCTGCCAGCGCAGCTGTTCGACGCGTGCGGTCAGCGCCTGGCGGCGGCTTTGCAGGTCGGGCAGGTGCAGCCGCACCAGCAGCTCCCCGGCAGACACGCGCGCGCCTTCGGCATGGGGCAGCGCATCGATGCGCGCGCCGGCCGGCGCGTACACGGGCCAGGCCTCGGCCGGTCGCAGCACGGCGCTGGTGGTGACCCGCCCCGGCCAGGGCAGGAAGGTCAGCCCGATCAGCGCCAGCACCACCAGCAGGCTCACGCCGGTGCGCCCGCGCTGCAGGATCCGTTGCCGCCGCTGGCCCCAGGCCGACAGCTCCATCCGCACGGGCCGCAGGATGAACCACGCGATCTCCACCGCGAAGAGGAAGACGCCCAGCGCCTTGAAGAACAGGTGGTAGACCAGCAGCGCGATGCCGATGAACAGCACCAGCCGGTACAGCCAGGTGCACCAGGCGAAGGTGATCATCCAGCGCCGGCGGCGCGGCGACACCGGCTCGGGCGGGTCCTCGCCCAGCGCGAACAGCCATTCGCGCAGCTTCCAGCGCGCCAGCGCGAAGCAGCGCTCGTGCAGGTTGGGCATGTCCAGCGCGTCCGACAGGATGAAGTAGCCGTCGAAGCGCATGAAGGGGCTGGCGTTGATGGCCAGCGTGGCGATCCAGCTCGTGGTGGCCAGCACGAAGGCCGCCGAGCGCGCCGGCCCGTCGGGCAGCATGCCCCAGGCGGCCGTGGCCCAGACGGCGACGATGAGCTCGGTGGCGATGCCGGCCACCGAGACCTGCAGCCGCTGGCGCGCGTCGTTCAGGCGCCAGGCCTCGTTGGTGTCGGTGTAGGCCATGGGCCACAGCACCATGAAGGCCACGCCCATCGTCGGCACGCGGCAGCCCAGGCGCTTGGCGGTGTAGGCGTGGCCCAGCTCGTGCAGCGTCTTGACCACCACCAGCGCCACCGCATAGGCCGCCAGGCCCTCCAGGCTGAAGATGTCGACGAACTGCGCCGCGAAGGCATCCCACTGGCGCAGCACCTGCACGCCGCCGAAGATGAGGGTCGCGATCGTGAGTGCCGCGAATGCGGGCGTGTAGAACAGCCCGGCCAGATGCTGCGTGCGGCCCAGCATCCGGTCAGGCTTGAACAGCGGGACGCGGAAGAACAGGTAGTGGTGCAGCAGCCACTTCCAGGCGCTGCCCCGCATCGCAGCGCGGCGCTCGGCCAACCGGCGCGCGCTGTCATCGCCCTGCGGGCGCAGCAACTGGTTGCCGTTGAGGAAGGCGGCCACCCCCTCCACGGCACGGGCGTCCAGCGCCAGCGTCGTCGCGTCGCCGATCGACGCGGCGATTGCACGCGCATCGCCCAGGGCCCAGCGGCTGAGCACCTCGAAGGTGGGCCAGTCGATGCGGAAGAACAGGTTGCGCACCGGGTCGTGCAGCGTCCAGCTGGGCTGGCCGTCGGGCAGCACCGGGCCGGGCAGCAGGGCCAGTTCTTCGCGCAGCGGGGGCAGCGGCATCGGCCAGGGTCCTGCCTTGTTCACAGCCCCAGCCAGGTGCGCGCGGTGGCGATGGGCCTGCGCATCACCCAGTAGGCCAGCGGCACGCGTTCGCCTTCCAGCCGTGCCGTGCCCTTCAGGCCCACGCGCTGCCCGTCCGGCGCGCTCAGCGTGGCGCGCAGGCGGTAGGCGTGGCTGCCATCAGGGCGCTGCACGGCCTCGTGTGCCATGAAGCGCAGTGTGGCGGGCACCGGCTCCAGCGGTCTGGCGTTGAGGAACAGCCGCACCGGTGTGCCCGGGGCCAGCCGGATCGCGTCGCCCACCGGCAGCCAGGCCTCGACCTCGACATCGTCGGGCGCGGCGATGCGCAGGATGCGCTCGCCGACGACCACCGGCTTGCCGATCCACTGGGTGGGGTCGTCGAACAGCGCCACCCCGGCCTGAGGTGCCAGCACCCGGCTGCGCTGCAGCTGTTCCCGCAGGAAGGTGACTTCCGCGGCGCGCTCCTCGATCCGGCCGGTCAGCGCTGCCAGCTGCGGGCGCACGCGCGCATCCACCAGCGACTGCTGGGCGATCTGCCGGTACTCGGCGTTGGCCGTGGCCAGCGCCTGCTGGGCCACACGCAGCCGGCTGCGGATCAGCGCCTCGTCGAAGCCGAACAAGGGCTGGCCTTCGGCGACATCCTCGTTGGGCTGGACGTGGAAGGCGTCGATCACGCCGTCCAGCGGCGCGCGCACCACGGTCGGGCTGCGCGGCACCAGCTCACCTGGGGCCAGCACCGACAGCCGCACCGGCACGAAGGCCAGCCCCACCATCCCAGCCAGCAGCCAGGGGCCCGGGCGCAGCCACCAGCGGCGCACGGGCGGCGCGGCCGGATCGGTGCGCCAGGGGCGCAGCCAGCTGCGGCGCGGCTGGCGCTGCAGCGCGGCCCAGGCATGCCACCACAGGGCGGCCCATTCCTGCAGCAGCACCTGGTCGGCCTCGGCCCAGGCGTCGTCGCGGACGAGCAGCAGGGCGGCCGGCGGCGACACCGGCGCGCGAGCGGCCGATGTGGTGACACCGGGCGTCGGGGCCGCGCCCGGCGGATCGCCGGGCGGCAGCGGCAGCCACAGCGCGTGCGCGGGCCACCACTCGGCCCAGGGCTCGGCCAGATCGGAGGGCAGATCCAGGCTCGTCAAAGCCTGGGGCTGGCCGTCGGACGGCAGGGTGCGGTGCAAGTGTCGGCACAGCTTCTGCGCCCATTGGGCATAGGGGGCGTTGGCTTCCGGCTGCACCAGCCCCGACAGCGCCTCGATGCCGCGCCCGGCGCGCCAGAGCACCGCCATGCGGTAGGGCACCAGGCGGTGGCTGTCGTTGACCAGTGCGAAGCTCAGCTCGGCGGCCGTCCGCGCCCGCTGGGCCTGACGCGTCAGGTCCAGCAGCGTCGCGAGCGCGCGTTCCAGGCCGGAGACGGGTGCCGTGGGCGGCTCGGTCATCCGGCGTCGGTCCGGGAGGGTGTGGGCGCCGCACGCAGCCTGGGCGATGGGTCGGTCGCCGTCGGCAGGCCGGGTGCAGACCCGACCTCGAGCGCCGATGCGTCATTGCCGTCACGCCCAAGCGCGCCCGGCCCGGCCTGTGCGGCCTGCGCCAGCCGTTGCTGCACACCGCGAGAGGCCAGGATGCGCTCGAGCAGGCCTTGCGGGCGGGCGGGCGCTGCAGCCTCGGCCGCGGATCGATCGGCCTCCAGGCCTTCAGGCAGCAGGCCGACCTCGCCGCGCAGGAAGGCCGCGCGCCAAGCCGACGCCGACAGCGCGTTGCGGCCCTGCGCCAGCCGGATCTGCTCGGACAGGCCGGAGCGGCTCTGGGGCCGTGGCGCGTCGGGTGCAGGCGCCGGCGTCGGTTGCGGCGGCTGTGCGGCGGGCTCCTGTGGCTGCTGGACGCCTTCACCGACGTTGAACTTGAAGATCGCATCGGCAGCGCGACCTTCGTTGTCCCGTGCGGTGATCTGGATCTCCAGCGTGCCGGTGTAGCCAGCCGGCGGCGCCACCGTGAACGTGCCGGCCTGGGCGTCGAACTGCACCCAGGACGGCAGTGCCTGCCCATCGCTCAGCTTGGCCTCCACCGTCACCACGGCCTCGGGCCGGGTATGGGCGAAGGCGTCGGCCGGCAGGTTGAAGGTCGTCGAGCGGTTGCCCTCGACGAACTGGTCGGTGATCCCCTTGAACACCACCAGCGCGGGCTGCGGCGCCTCGATGACCGTGGCACGGAAGCCTGCGGCGCTGGTCAGGGTCTCGCCGATGCCGGCCCCGGCAGGCGGCGGTGGAGCCGGCGCGGGCTCTGGTGCAGGCGCGGGTGCGGGCGGCGTGGGTGCATCGACCACCAGCGCCGAGTTGAAGGGCGGCGGCGGGGGCGGTGCGGGCGCTTCCACCGGCGGCGGCGGGGGCGGAGGAGGCGGCGGCGGAGGCGGCGCGGGTGGCGGTTCGGGCGGCGGCTTCGGACGGTCGTCGCTCGGCACCGCATCCGGGTCGGGTGTGCCGTCCGGGCGGTAGACCTTGCCGTTGCCTTCGTCCAGGATGGTGGCTTCGGCGGTGTCCGTGGCCCCCTCGGCCAGCGTGGCGGTCAGCGTGAACACCTCGCGCCGCTCGAGCTCGAAGTCGTCCACCGTGGGCACGCTGACGAAGAAGCTGGTCAGCCGGGCTGGCAGCACCACCTTGCCGTCGTTCACGGGCAGGATCTGGCGCGCACCGTCGGCGTCGAAGTAGTAGGCCTGCAGCGGCGGGGTGTAGTCCAGGGGCTGACCACCGGCCGAATCGGTCCCGTCGTCACCCGTGCCGTCGCGCAGTTCCAGGTTCACCTCGGTCGGCCCCGACTTCGGCACGTCGATCGTGACCTCGAACACGGCATCCGAGCCCTCGGCGACGTCGCTGGGGCCCGACACGTCAACGGTGCGGGTGAAGAAGACCGGGATGCCCGGATCGGTCAGGCGACCGAGCGCCGGATCGCTGTCGCCGAAGGCGTTGTCGGTGACGATGTAGTCGAGGAACAGGATCTTGCCGTCGCCCGACTGGCCGATGCCCACGCCATCGCCACCTGTCTCGACGCGGGTGAAATCGACCCATCCCACCTTCGTGATCGCCTGCCCCTGCAGATCCAGCAGCGGCAGGTCGGCCGCCGCGTAGGCATCGATGGTGGCCTGGTCGATCCACTTGTAGAAGGCCATGAAGGTGTCCACCGTCTCGCCGGTGCGCGAGATGTCGACGGTGAAGCGCCATTGCTGCCCGGGGCGGTCGGGGTCGTGGTCGATGACCGTGCCGGCCGGTGCGTCGGCGCGCAGCTCGGCGGAGAAGCCCATGGGGCTCCAGCCGGGAGTGAACTGCACCAGAGGCAGGAGTGCATCCCTTTGCTGCTGCGTCAGCGCGGGCACGACGATGCCGCGCATCTGGATGGCTGGATCCGGCACCCCGAGCGACGCTCCCGTGTCCTCGGCCACCAGGGCGACGATCGACTTGGTGTCGACGTCGAAAGGATCGGCGTTGGCCGCCGCGAAGTAGCCGCTGTTGATCCACGAAAACGTGGTCACGGCGTTCTGGAAGCCATCGCCAACGGATGTCGGCAGGTCGACGTTGAGGTCGCCGTCATAGGCCGCACCGATCTGCGCGACCGATTCGCCCGCATTGCCGGTGCCGATCAGGTTGGCCAGATCCAGGGTGTAGGTCTGCGCCTGGATGCCGGCCAGCCCGCGTGCGCGGTTGGCGAGCACGGACTCGACTGCCGTCGTGATGCCGTCCACATCAGCGTCGCCGCCCAGGTCGATCGGGTCCTGGAAGTCGTCCTTCACACCGCCCGTCACCCCATAGGTGACCTGCGCCGTGTCGGTGGCCAGTTGATTGCTGTCGGCAATCGTGTAGCTGAACCCGTCGCTCCGCCAGTCCAGTTCCACCACCTGCGCCACCGTGGTCAGCGGGGTGCCGATCTCGCTGCCGACGGGATTCGGCGTGTAGCGCAGCCGCCCGCTCTCGATGTCGGCGAGTGAAATGATGATCTTCTCGCCCACCGCCACCGTGCGCCAACTTCCGGCACTGCCGTCCGGGTTGTATTCGAGCGTGCCGTTCGGGCTGACGGCTGTGACCTCGAAGCGCCGACCAGCGTGCTGGTACAGGGACTTGCCGTCAGCGTCCAGGTACAGCGTGCCGTCACCGAGCACAGCCTGCTTGGTGAACCCGCTGTCCGCCGGGGCGGCGTCCAGCGCGGCGAAGGCCTTGTCGACCACGGAGCCAAAGGCGTCGACGTACTGGATGCGCTGGATGGACAGATGGGTGCCAGGCGCAGGGCCGTCGTTGCGCTGGATGACGTTCGCCGAAACTTGGCCTTCGAAGGGCAGGGTCAGGGCGTCGTCGATGGCGT
>JBMTXX010000050.1:0-17329 GCA_049453935.1 Rubrivivax sp. | reverse complement strand
CGCCGCGTCGAGCAACTGGAGCACCGCGTCGAGATCTCGGAACTCGTCAGTGCCTACGCGGTCGCCTGTGACGAGCACGACCTGCCTCGGCTTCGCTCCCTGTTTGCTCCGGATGCCGTGCTCGACTCTCCCAGCGGCTTGCTGAAGGCTGACGGGGCTGACGAGATCATCGCGATGTTCGTGCGCCTGTTCAAGATCCGCGGCCCGGGCTACCACTGGACGCACGATCACTTCCTGCGCTTCGACCCGTCTGACCCCGGCCGTGCCAGTGGCACCGTCCTCAGCCACGCCGAGACCTGTCCCGACGGGCAGAACAGCCTGGCGGCGATGCGCTATCAGGACGAATACGTGCGCCACCAGGGCCGCTGGGTCTTTGCCAAGCGGGTCTTGAACTTCCTGTACTACGTGCCGGTCAAGGAATATGCCCAGTGCCTGACGGACCCCATGCGGGTGACGGTGGGCGGCCGCAAGCTTCCGGCCGACTTCCCCGAAGGCTTGCCGGCCTGGCAGGATTTCCTGCGGGAACACGGCTCTGCAAAGTGACCGAGGGAGGACCCATGACGCCACAGGATCCGCAGGCCATGAGCCTGGTGCGCCGTGCCCTGACCCACGTGCGCCACAAGACCACCGACCAGGCGCCGGACACGCTCAGCCAGCCGATTGCCGCCTACACCGACCCGCAGCGCTACAAGCACGAGGTCCAGGCGCTGTTCATGCGCCTGCCCCTGGGGCTGGCGCTGAGCATCGAACTGCCGGCGCCCAAGACCTTCCGCGCGATGACGGTGATGGGCATTCCGCTCGTGCTGGTGCGGGGTGACGATGGCCGTGCGCGTGCCTTCCTGAACGCCTGCCGCCACCGGGGCGCACTGCTGTGCCGCGACGGGCACGGTGAGATCGAGCGCTTCGTCTGCCCGTACCACGCCTGGCAGTACGACCTCAAGGGACGGCTGACGGGCTTGTTCGGGGCCAGCACCTTCGGTGAGGTCAGTGCCGAGACCCACTCGATGACCGAGCTCGCCTGCCAGGAGCGCGCCGGCCTGGTGTGGGTCGTGCTGACGCCGGGCGTCACTTTCGACATCGACGACTGGCTGGGTGACTTCGCCGCGCAGCTCGAGGGCCTGCGCCTGGCGGACTGGCACCTGTACGAGCAACGCGACATCCCCGGGCCGGGCTGGAAGATCGCCTGGGAAGGCTATCTCGAGTCCTACCACCACAACACCGTGCACCCCAACACGGTCGGGAAGTTCACGATCGGCAATCTGACGCTGCACGACACCTACGGCCCGCACCAGCGCATCGTGTTCGGGCGCCGCTCGCTGCCTGAGCTGCTCGACCAGCCTCCCGAGCAGTGGGAGCCTGAGGCCCACATCCGTCGCATCCACCTGGGCTTCCCCAACCTGGCGGTCTCGGGGATCCTGGGGGATCACTGCCTTGTCAGCCAGGTCTTTCCCGGCCCGACCCCAGACACCACCTTGACGCGTCAGTCCGTGCTGTCTGCCCGTGAGCCGCGCACCGAGCAGGAGAAGGCTGCCACGGCAGCCTTCAGCCAGATTGCGCTCAAGGCGGTAAGGGATGAGGATTACGCCATCGGTGCCGGCGTGCAGTCGGCGATCCTCAGCGGCGCCAACCAGGCCTTCACGATCGGCCGCAACGAGCCGGCGGTGCAGCATTTCCACAGGATGGTGGCCCAATACGCCGGCGCCCCACCGGCCGCAACCTGATCGCCGGTGCGCAGATGGAGCCACCCGTGAATTGCGTTGCTCTTGTCGGATGCACAGACGTGCGACTCGCGTGGTGGCCCTCGGGCAGAGACGGCTTGCATCACCGTGATTGACACCTGTTGACGCCAGCGCTTACATTGCAACGAATTCGTGATGATCGGCGGGGTCGCTGAATTCCGCGGGTGCACAACAAGTCCGTGCCCGGCGCGTGCCAGGGCAAGATTGGGGGAGACTCATGGCGTCTGGTTTGACATCTGCACGCGTCGTGGACATCCACGCCCACATCGTGCTGGCCGAAACCATGGGGGCCGCGGGAGATTTCGGCCCATGGCTGGGTCAGGAACCTGACGGCACGCCGGTCTTCCGGATCGGGACGACCTATCGTCTGCGTGGCGTGCGGTATGCGGGTGGGCCTTTCATGGACGTCGAGCGCAGGCTCGCCCGCATGGACGAGCGAGGCATCGATTTCCAGGTGGTCTCGCCCAACCCCCTGACCTATTTCCATTTCATCCCGTCCGAGGATGCCGTGCGGTTCTGTCGGGTGCACAACGACGCGATGGCCCGCACGATTGCGCCCTATCCGCATCGACTTGCCGGACTGGCCGCGGTCCCGCTGCAGGATCCGCAGCGTGCCGCGGACGAGCTCGAGCGCGCCGTGCGTGATCTTGGTTTGCGAGGGGCTGCGTTCGGCACCGACACGGTGATGCCCTTGGACGATCCGAGGATGGACGTCCTGTGGGCCAAGGCGGTTGAGCTCGACGTACCCATCTACATCCATCCCGGCTCGGCTGGCATCGACGGCCCAGCCGGAGACCCGGCCTTGCGCCGCTTCGATCTGGACATCATCTCCGGCTTCGCGGCGCAGGAGACGCTCGCCGTGGCCACGTTGATCTACGGCGGGGTGCTGGACCGGCATCCGCACCTGGATCTGTGCATCAGCCATGGCGGGGGGGCCACGGCGTTGCTGATGGGGCGCATGGCGCGTGCGGCGCGCAAGCGCCCCTGGTCGCCGGCTGCGCTGCGTGCCGACGGTGCCTTCGAGGAGCGTCTGGCGCGCCTGTGGTTCGACACCCACGTCGAGCATCCGCAAGTGCTGGACCTGCTGTCTCGCGCTGTCGGCCGAGACCGACTGATCTACGGGACGAACTTCTCGGGTTGGGACGAGCCAGATGTCGGCCACGGCAGCGACATCCCGGACGATGTGTTCCCGGTACTGGCCGACAACGCCCGTCGCTGGCTGCGCGCGGGTGGCTCGTCGAGTGCTGCAGGGGGGCATGCATGAGCACCTATCTGTTCGAGCACGGCCAGGTCATCGACGGCACCGGGGCGCCGCCCTTTGCCGCCGCTGTGCTGGTGTCCGACGGGCGCATCGCTGCGGTCGGTCCCGCGGCGGACGAGCGGGCGCGCCACCTGCCCGGCGTCCAGCGCGTGGACCTGACCGGCCAATGGCTGATGCCCGGCCTCATCGATGCCCATTGCCACCTGTCCTTCGACGACGCGAGTTCGAATTCCGAGCTTTTCTTCCAGCGCAAACCGGCCCTGGCGGCCATCACAGCGGTCTACAACGCCCGCAAGCTGCTGCGTGCCGGCGTGACCGGCATCCTCGACCCGGATTCGGTCTTCGAGGTCATGGTCGACGTGCGCGACGCCCAGGAGGCCGGGCTCATCGAGGCCCCCCGCATCGCCAGCGGCTGCTATGCGCTGATTCCGGGCCTGGGCGGCACGGCAGGCGGGTTGATCCGCGACACCGGCACCACAGGCTACTATCAGGTGGTCAACGGCGCGGACGAGATCGCCGCAGAGGTCCGCCGACAGATCAAGGTCGGTGCCGACTGGATCAAGGTGCACGTCTCCGGCGTCGCGCCGAGGTACGCCCACCAGGGCGAGAAGTGCAGTTGGCTGCCGCAGGAGTTGCAGCTCATCTGCGACGTCGCGCATGACCTGGGGGTGCCGGTCATGGGCCACTGCCGCGGCGACCTGGCCGTGCGCCGTGCGGTGGACAGCGGCATGGACCTCATCTTCCATGCCACTGGCATGTCCGAGCAGACGCTCGAGCGCCTGATCGAGCGTCGCACGCCGGTATGTCCGGCCTTCACCTTCCAGGCCAACCTGGTCGATCACGGTCCGTCCATCGGCACCGATCCGGCCCTCGTGCGGCTGTTCGAGCGTGAGATCGTCGACTCGGCGGAATCGATGAAGCGCCTGCACCGGGCGGGTGTGCCCCTGTTGTGCGGCAGCGAGGCGGGTTTCTCGATGGTGCCCTACGGCCATTGGCACCACCGGGAAATGGAGGTCTTCGTCAAGTACTTCGGCATGACGCCGCTGGAGGCTCTCTCCTGCGCGACCCGCAACGGCGCGATCGCGCTGAAGATGGAGGGGCAGGTGGGCGTCGTCGCCGAAGGGATGCGGGCCGATCTCGTGAGTGTGCGATCAGATCCCTCGATCGACGTCGGCGTGCTCGGCAATGGGGACCACATCTCCTCGGTCTGGGTCGACGGTCGGCCGGTGGACCTGTCGCCGCCGCGCGTGCGACGCCCGCTGAAGGGCTGGACCGTGGCGACGATGGGCGGGCGGTTGCAAAACCCCCGTATCGTCGATGCGATCTGACGTGCGCATGCTCAGCCGTGGCGCCGGCATCCGGTGTCCTCGCACCGTTCGGCTTTACCGGGCGTTGACGTCCGGAGACCGTCGCGGGTGGCCTGGGGCGTGGCGATGAAGGAAGAGCCTCACGACAGTCACGACCCGCACGCGGCGCTGGGCAGGCTTTCCTTCCTGATCCACGTCCTGAGCACCCGGATCGCGCTCATCGGCTACCGCATGTTCCGCGAGAACGGGATCAGCCACTTCTCGGCCCGGATCCTGGTGCTGCTGCTGGAGCGTGGCGAGCTTCGAATCAGCGATCTGGTCGACTTCCTCGTGCTGCCGCAGTCGACGATCTCGAGCCAGCTTCAGATCATGGAACGCAAGGAGCTGATCGTGCGGCGCCGCTCCGAGACGGACAGCCGCTCGGTGCTGATCTCGCTGTCCCCCAAAGGGGCGTCGATCGCACGCGCCTGCAACGAGGTCAGTCTGCAGGCCAACATCGAGATGATCGACACGCTCGACGAGGCCCAGCGGGACACGACTTTCCGCGCGTTGCATCTGGTCAACGAACGCTTGACGCAGATGCAGGACCGCTATCTGGGTTCGGTCGAACCCGGCCCGGATGCCGCCGACGTTCCCGAGCCAGCCCCGCGTGCGACGCGAGCCGCGAAGGTGGATCCTGGCGCAGATGGGTGAAGCGGTGGGGTCCGCGGGCGACAAGGTGTCGAGGCCTGCCGAAGCTGTCCGGCGGCACGACCCCGTCCGCCTGGAGATCATCAAGAACGCGATCGGCTCGGTGGTCGACGAGATGGTGGTCACGGTGGTGCGCATCGCCTTCTCGTCGATCATGAAGGACACGATGGACCTGTCGAGTGCCTTCTTCGACCGCCACGGACGCATGGTCGCGCAGGGCTTGAGCATCCCGCTGCACCTGGGCTCCTTCCCGGACGCGATGGCCGCGGTGAAGGCGCGTTTCGGCGACGAGCTGCACGACGGCGACGTCGTCATCCTCAACGACCCCTATCACGGCGGGATGCATCTGCCCGACGTGTTCATGTTCAAGCCGATCTTCGTCGCCGGCGCACTGCTCGGCCATGCGGTGATCGTGGCGCACCACAACGATGTCGGTGGCCGTGTGGCGGGCTCGAGCGCGGCGGACTCCACCGAAATCTTCCAGGAGGGCATCCGCCTGGCGCCGGTCAAGCTCTACGACCGGGGGCGCCTGAACGAAGCGCTGATGGACACGCTGCTGCTGAACGTGCGGGTGCCGCAGACCGTCCACGGCGATCTGCAGGCCCAGTTGGCGGCATGCAACATCGCGCAACGCGGGCTGGCAGACCTTGTCGCACGCCATGGCGCCGAGGAACTCGAGGCGTCCTTCGAGGCATTGCTCGATTACAGCGAGCGCTCTGCGCGACGAGCCATCTCGGCCCTGCCCCAGGGTGTTTATCGGTTCGTCGATCATCTGGACGACGACGGGATACATCCCGACCGTCCGGTGCGCATCGAAGTTGCCCTGACGATCGAGCCCGATCGCATCGTGGCCGACTTCTCAGGCACGTCGGAACAGGTGCCGGGTGCGATCAACGCCACCTTGTCGTTCGCGCGCTCGGCCGTGTATTTCGCGGTTCGCTCCGTCCTCCAGGAGGACCTGCCGAACAACGACGGCTTCTTCCGCACGATCGACGTCCGGGTGCCCCTGGGCACCGTGCTGCACCCGCGGCCACCTGCGGCATGCGCCGCGCGGGGCGTCACGGGCTTTCGTGTCATCGACACCGTCTTCGGCGCACTGGCGCAGGCGGTGCCGGACCGGGTGCGTGCGGCTGGCGAGGGCGGCACCACCAGCTACAGCCTGGCCAGCCGTGACGCACAGGGCCGCCTGAACCTGTTCCGCGAGGCGGTCATGGGCGCCTGGGGCGCCGGACTGCGATGGGACGGGGTCGACGGTGTGGCCAACCCGGCCGCCAACATCAGCAACGCCCCGGTCGAGATCGTCGAGCACCAGGCGCCTGTGCTGATCGAGCGCTATGCCCTCGCCCAGGACAGCGGTGGGGCCGGCGCCAGGCGTGGGGGTCTCGGGGTGGAGCGGCAGTTCCGCATCCTGGCCGAGCGCGCGACGCTGCAGTGGCGCTCGGATCGGCGCGCGCACCGGCCTTACGGCATCGTGGGCGGATGTCCCGGTGCGGCCTCCTCGACGAGTGTGTGGACGTCCGACGGCTGGCAGACGCTGCCGACCAAGTTCATCCGCACCTTCGAGAACGGCCAGCGCATCCGTCACGTCACGGCGGGCGGGGGCGGGGCCGGAGACCCGCTGGCGCGCGACCCTGAACGTGTGCTCGACGATGTTCGCCAGGGGCGGGTGTCCGCGCGGGCCGCGCTCGAGCTCTACCGCGTCGTCGTGCGGCCCGACCCCTGGCAGGTCGACGCCTTGGCGACAAAGGCCTTGCGTGATGCCCCAGAGGATGGCGTGCCGTCGCAGGAGAAGCAGGCGTGAAGTCGGTCCAGGTGGGCGCAGACATCGGGGGAACCTTCACCGATCTGGTCTTTCTTGCGGACGATGGCACGCTGGACAAGCGCAAGGTCCAGACCACGCCGGACGACTTCGGTCGAGCCATCGTGCAGGGGGTGGCCGCATGGCTCGCGCACAAGGGCCTGCCACCGGCGAATGTCACCGAGATCCTGCATGCGACGACCGTGGCCACCAATGCCATCCTGGAGCGCCGTGGAGCCAAGGTGGCCTTGTTCACCACCGAGGGCTTTCGCGACGTCCTCGAACTCAGGCGCATCCGGATCCCCTACTCCTACGACCTCTCATGGGAAAAGCCCGTGCCGATGGCCACGCGGGATCTGCGCTTCGAGGTACGCGAGCGCCTGGCGGCCGACGGCTTGGTGCTGGTCCCGCTGGACGAGCTGTCGGTACGCGAGGCCTTTGCCTCGATCCGGCAGGCTGGGGTGGAGTCGATCGCCGTGTCGATGCTGCACGCCTACCGCGACCCTGCGCACGAAAAGGCGGTTGCGGCCTTGCTGCGGCAGGCCTTCCCCGAGATCCCGCTGTCACTGTCGCACGAGGTGCTGCCCGAGGTCCGTGAGTTCGAGCGCACCAGCACCACCGTCGTCAATGCCTACGTGATGCCGCTGGTGCGGCGCTACCTGGAGCGCCTGCGCGAGGCCTTCAGCGAACTGGGCGTTCGCGCGCCGCTGCTCGTGATGCAGTCCGCCGGCGGGCTGATCAGCGCCCGTGCGGCCAGCAGCCATGCCGTGACCATCATCGAGTCCGGACCGGCGGCCGGGGTGGTGGCGGCGGCCGGTGTCGCGCGTGCCAGCGGCTATGCCGACCTGATCACCCTCGACATGGGCGGCACCACGAGCAAGGCCTCGATGATCGAAGACCACCAGATGCTGCGCGCCGGCGAGTACGAGGTCGGCTCGGAGATCTCGGTGTCCAGCCGCCTGGTGCGCGGCAGCGGTTATCTGCTGAAGATCCCGGTCATCGACATCTCCGAGGTCGGCGTGGGCGGGGGCTCGCTCGCTCGGATCGACGATGCCGGTGCTTTGCGTGTGGGGCCGCGCAGCGCCGGATCCGTCCCCGGGCCGGCCTGCTACGGTCAGGGCAACGACCGACCGACGGTCACCGACGCCAACCTCGTGCTTGGCTACCTCGAGGCAGGCTCGCTTGCCGGCGGGGACGTCCACATCGATGTCGAGCGTGCCCGCCAAGCCGTCATGCGCCACGTCTGTGAGCCCTCCGGCCTGAGCCTGGAGGCGGCGGCCTGGGGCATCCACCTCGTGGCCAATTCCAACATCGTCCGCGCCATCAAGACGGTGTCGGTCGAGCGCGGCCGCGACCCCGGACACTTCGCGATGATGGCGTTCGGCGGCTCAGGCCCGCTGCACGCGGCCATGGTGGCGCAGGATCTGGGGATACGGCGCGTGCTGATCCCGCCCTCCCCAGGGGTGTTCAGCGCCTTTGGGCTGCTGGCGGCCCCGATCGAGCAGCATGGCGCACGCTCGGTGCTGTGCTCGACCCGGCCACAGGACGCCGACCGGATTGCCGCAGCCTATGACCGCCTGCGCGCCGACATGCAAGACCGGCTCGAGGCTGAGGGGCTCGAGATGTCGCGGCTGTCGATGCGCACCTTCGCCGACCTGCGTTACCGGGGGCAGTCTGCGGAGATCACCGTGCCCTTCGACCCGGTGCATCTCGACGAGGACGGTTTGCGCACTCTGGAGGAGGCCTTCGAAACCGAGTACGCCCGCACCTACGGGCACCGGGGGGCGGGGCGGGAATTCGAGTTCGTCACGGCCCGGATCGTCGGGGGGACACCGCGTGATCTGCCGGTGCAGTTGCGCTGGCAGGCCGACGAGACCGGTGCCGCAGGACAGTCGTCACCCACGCGCAAGGCCTGGTTCGGCGACGCGAACGGCTGGATCGACACGCCGGTGCGGCGCCGCGTCGACCTGTCGGCCATGCCGACGCCGGGCCCCTTGCTCGTCGTCGAGTACGACACGACCGTCGTTGTCCCGCCGGGCTGTACGGCATGCCTGGATGCGCACCACAACATCGTGATCGACATCCCGGCACGGCCGGCTGTGTCCTGACCGGCGCCTGCAGGCCGCCTGGCCGAGCGCGTCTGCGCAGCGGATGCTTCAGGCGCGCAGGGCCTCGATGACCTCGGCGGTACGCATCACCCGGGCCATCCGCGGGAAGACGGACTGGATGGCGTAGTCGTGGGCCGCCAGGGGCACGGCGGTGCACAGGTCCTCGACCACGACGAGGTTGTAGTCACGGTCCCAGGCTTCCCGCACGGTGTTCTCGACGCCCAGGTCGGTGGCCACACCGCCGATGACGATCGTCGTGATGCCCAGGCTGCGCAGGTGGAAGTCGAGTTCGCTCGCATGGAAGGCGCCGCGCCGCTTCTTCACGAGCACGTAGTCCTGCGCCGTGGGCTGCAGCTCGTCGACCAGCTGCGCCCCATGGGTGCCGGCGATCAGCGAACGCTGTTGCTTGGCCGGCACGGCCCGACCGGCCAGGACCAGTTCCGTCAGCTGGTTGACGACGTCGCCGTAGTCGTCGCGGCGCACCACGGTGATGTAGAACACGGTGGCGCCGGTGGCATGTGCCGCATCGACGAGTGCGACGGCGTTGCCGATGATGTTGCGCTCACGGACCTGCCTGAAGATCGCCCCGTAAAAGGGGCCTTGGTCGTTGCGGACGATGTCGTTCTGCAGGTCGATGAGGACGATGGCGGTGCGTGACGGGTCGATGCGTGGGTCGAGCCGTGGGTCGGACGGGGGCAGGGTCGTGGGCATGGGGCGTTCCGGTGTCAGAGAGGGGAGTTGCAGGGGCGGACGTTCGTGGGGCCAAGTCCCGTTGCCGGGAAGATCGCGCCGGGTGCTATTGGGCTTCGATCCCGGCAATCAGCAAGCCACCATCCACCACCAGGTCGGCGCCGTTGATGTAGGCCGCATCATCGCTGAGCAGGAAGGCCACCAGCCCCGCGACGTCGTCAGGCTGCCCGAGCTTGCGCAGTGGAATCCGTTGCTCCCGTGCTCGACGGGCCTCCGCAGAGATCATGGACGCGGCGAGTTCGGTGTCGATGGGCCCCGGGCAGATCGAGTTGACGACGATGCCCAGAGGGGCGAGTTCGAACGCCATCACCCGTGTCATGGCGGCGATCGCGCCCTTGGTCGCTGCGTAAGCGGCTTGGTGGCCGTTGGCGGTGTGGGCGGCCAGCGAGCCGATGTTGACGATCCGTCCCTTACCCTCTCGGACCATTCGGCGTGCGACTTCCTGCGCGACCGTGAAGGTGCCGGTCAGGTTGACCGACAGCATGCGGTCCCAGTCGGCGTCCTCGATCTCCAGGAAGGGGGCAGGCCTGCCGACGGCCGCGTTGTTGACCAGGCTGTCGATCGGGGCGAAGCCGCTGGCTGCAGCATGGTCCAGAGCGTGTTGGACCTGCTCTCGGCGTGCGATGTCGATCACCTGCGTCAGCACCCTTGCGCCCTGGTCCGTCAACTGGCTGGCCAGTGCCTGGAGGCCGTCGCCATTCGTGTCCAGCGCCACAATGGCTGCCCCCTCGCGTGCCAGCCGCAGGGCAATGGCCTGGCCTATGCCGCGCGCCGCGCCCGTGACGAGCGTCGTGCGGTGGGACAGGCGCATCGAAGCGTTCGTGGTCAGGTCTTCGCTCATTGCGCCGTCGTAGCCGACGGCGCGCTGTCGAGGAAGTCGCGCATGCGCTGCAGGTCCATCAGCACCTGCCCGAGGCTGCCGAAGACCTTCTCGCGGGTCATCTCGCCGGCGTCGTTGAACCAGCACAGCGCCCCGGTCTGGTAGCAGAAGGGCTTGCCGCCCGGAAAGCCCATGAAGTCCTGCGCGGGGGTGGCGCGGATGCGCACCTGCGCGAAGACCACGCGCTGCTCGGGCCAGGCGAGCATCTGGTCTTCCGGGCAGTCGATCTCGTAGCTGGAGAACTTCTGGAAGTACTTTTCCCACAGTGCGCCGACCGCGGCGCGGCCGTCGGCGGTCTTGGCCTTCTTCACCGGATCGTCTGGGTAGTAAGGGCCGATGACTTCATATTCGCAGTCTTGCGAGACGGTGCGCTTGATCCAGTCGACATCGCGCTGCGCCTCCGCTTCGAAGTGCTCGGTCATCAAGGACTTGAGTCTTTGTTCGGTCAACACGCTGTGGGTTCTCCTGTGCCTTCGCCGTTCGTCGGCGCTCTTCGCCGTTCAGTGCGGGCGATCGCCCTCGAGGGTGATGCGGTGCATCACGCGACGAAAGCCGTGATAGTCGTTGATGGGGTTGTGCTGGGTGCAGCGGTTGTCCCAGAAGGCCAGCGAATGCCGCTGCCAGACGAAGCGGCAGGTGAATTCCACCTTGTTCTGGTGTTCGTGCAGGAAGTTCAGCAGGGCCCGGGATTCGGCTTCGGACATCCCCTCGATGCCCACGGTGTGTGCCACGTTGACGAACAAGGCCTTGCGACCGGTCTGCGGATGGCTGCGCACCAGCGGGTGGGCGGCCCGGTATTCGGTGTTCGCCTGCTTCCCGTCGCTGCGGATACGGTCCTCGCGTGTGCGGCTGACATCGGCCTTGGCTGAACTGTTGATCGCCACCAGGCCGTCGAGCAGGCGCTGCATGGTCGAAGACAGGCTCTCCCAGGCCAGGGTCTGGCTCGAGAACAGGGTGTCCCCACCATAGGGGGGGACTTCACGTGCCAGCAGCATCGACCCCATCGGGGGACGCTCCAGGTAGGTGGTGTCCGAGTGCCAGATGCCGCCGAAGTTCACCCGCTCGTGCTCGAGTTTCTTGACCTCGATCACGCAGGGGTAGCTCTCCAGGCCCTTGACGAAGGGGTATTCGATGGGCTGACCCATCGACTGCGCAAAGCGCATGTACTGCTCGAGTGACAGGTCCTGATCCCGGAAGAACAGGACCTGGTGCTCCAGAAAGGCCTGCCGTACTGCGTGGGCTGCGGCGTCATCCAGCGGGTGGCGCAGGTCCAGGCCTGCAACCTCTGCGCCGAGGGCACCGGCGATCCGTCGAACCGTCAGTGCGGTCATCGTGCAGGGCGTCCGTCCAGGAGATTCATCCGTTGCAGTTTAGTGTCGGTCCGGTGTGCTCGATAGCCCGTACGCAGCGTGTGCGCTGTCAGTTCGGCAGATGAAACAGTTTGGCGGCCGCGGTGTTTGCGCACACCGCCCCGGGCCCGAGAATCTGCACTTCTGTGCACAGCCTTACTTCGCATGGCCCCCTTGAGCCCGACTGCCGAACTCGCCGCCTTTGCCTGCCGGCTCACGCATGACGACATCCCCGCGGATGTCAGGGACCGTGCCACGGTGGCGATCATCGATGCCCTGGGCACGGTCTACGCCGGCCTCGACGAGGTGTCGGTGCAGCATGTCCGTGACTATGCGCTGGGCGAGGCAGGGGCGGGTGCGGCGACCCTGATCGGTCTGGGACGGCAGGTTTCGCCGGCAGCGGCGGCTTTGTGCAACGCCGCCGCAGCGCATGCGCTGGACTTCGACAACATCAGCCTGACCGTCAGCGGCTTCGTGGCCTCGCCAGCCCTGTTTGCGCTGCTGGCGGTGGCGCAGACGCTGGATCGCGCGGTCCGTGGCCAAGAGGTGCTGCAGGCCTTCGTCGCGGGCTGGGAGGTGGAGGCCGCGATGGCCGCAGGCCTGGGCGTCGATCACTATGCACGCGGCTGGCACTCGACAGCCACCCTCGGTCACTTCGGTGCCGCGGTGGCGGCGGGGCGGATGCTCGGGCTGACACCGCGGCAGATGCAGCATGCCATAGGCATTGCGGCGTCGGAAGCCTCGGGCCTGCGCACGATGATCGGCAACATGACCAATCCCTTCCACGTGGGCAAGGCCGCGCGCAACGGTGTCACGGCGGCCGTGCTGGCCAGCCGGGGCTTCGTCGCCGAGCCGCAGGTGATCGAGCACTCCCATGGCTTCGCCGTGGCCTTCAACGGCAAGGGCAATTTCGACCTGGAGGCGATGAGCCGCCACGTCGGCCGCTGCTGGGACCTCGTCGACCCGGGCCTGGTGGTCAAGATGTACCCGTGCTGTGGCCTGATCCACTCCGGCATCGATGCGGCGCTGGCGCTGCGCGCCGGTGGCAACGGCATCCCGCAGCTCGACCCGGCGTCGATCGAGGACGTCACCGTCCAGGTCCATGCGCTGGTGCCCCCGACGATGAAGTTCGATCGGCCCGCCACGGGCTACGAGGCCAAGTTCTCCACGCCTTTCTGCATCGCCACGGCCTTCCAGGAGGGCGATGTACGGCTTGCGCACTTCACCGACGAGCGCACCCGTGACCCGAAGCTGCTGGCCCTGATGAGCCGGATCCGCACCGAGGTCCACCCGGATCTCACGCAGCCCGACACCTTCCTGCAGCGCGAGTTCACGCAACTTCGCATCCGGCTGCGCGACGGTGGTGAACGTGTGCAGCGGGTGATGCGCCTGGACAACCGTGGCAGCCGTGGCCATCCGGTGGACTGCCGTGGCATCGCGGCCAAGTTCGAGCAGTGCCTGGGCCGCCACCCGCGCCGCGAGCGGGTGCGGTCGGCCTTGCCGCTGCTCGCCGAACTCGGGTCGCTCGACGACGTGCGCGTCGTGCTGGAGCGGCTGCAATGAATCCGCACGGCGCAAGGCTGCGGAAACTGGTCGCCGCCGGCGGGCCCGTGGTGGTCCCGGGGGTGTTCGCGCCCTTGGTCGGCCGCCTGGCGGCGGAGGCGGGCTTTCAGGCGGTCTACCTCACGGGCGCGGGTGTGGCGGGTGGCGCCTACGGCTTGCCCGACCTCGGGGTGGTCACCCAGACCGAGCTGGTCGACGTCGCCCGCAGGACGGTCGAGGCTTGCGGACTGCCCCTGATCTGTGACGCCGACACCGGCTTCGGCGGCGTGCTCAACGTCCGGCGGACCGTGCGAGACCTGGAGGCGGCAGGGGTGGCTGCGCTGCACCTCGAAGACCAGCAGTTCCCACGTCGCTGCGGATTTCTCGGGGGTCACGAGCTGGTGGCGGCAGACGAGATGGTGGTGCGCCTTCGGGTGGCCCTGGAGGCTCGACGCAGCGAGGACACGATGATCATTGCGCGTACCGAAATGTTCGGGGCATCCGGGCTTGACGAGACCATCGAGCGCGCCAATCGGTACCTCGAGGCCGGGGCCGACATGGTGTTCTGCAACGGTGTGACCACCGAGACCCAGGCCGAGCGGCTGGCCCGCGCGATCCCGGGCCCGCAGATCTACAACGTCTCGACCAGCGGCCTGAGCCCGCACCTGGGCACCGATCGCCTGCGGGAACTGGGCTACCGGGTTGTCATCTTTCCGGCGCACGCTCTGTTTCTTGCCTTGCGCCAGATCCAGGCCATGTTCGCCGACCTGCACCAGCACGGCACGTTGGCGCCCTGGCTGGACCGCATGGTCGACTTCAACGAATGGAAGCGCCTGTCCGGCATCCGTGAGTCCGAGGCGCTGGAGCAGCGTTACGCGGTGGGCGGACAAGAGTGATCGAGCGACAACATGGCCCGCATCCGTTGTTGCGCCAGGCCACCGAATAGCCAGAGCGAGGTCTCAGATGAGCGTTGCCCCTCCCCATGACCCTTCGGCCGCGCCCGAGCGCGGCGCCCCGGCCGGCAGGATCGCCGGCGCAGCCGTCATCCAGAACGCCTACGTCGTCAACGACATCGACGAGGCGATCGAGCGATGGCATCGTGTCTGGCGCACCGGGCCCTTCATCGTGCGCCGCCACATCGTCATGGAGCAGGTGTTCTACCGCGGCGAGCCTGCGTTGCTGGACATCTCCGCGGCTTTTGTGCAGGCCGGTGAGTTGCAGATCGAGTTCATCTGTCAGCACAACGACGGGCCCTCGGCGTTCCGCGATGCCTTTGCCCCGGGGCAGGAGGGCCTGCACCACGTGGCGATCATGCCCGACGACTACCGGGCCACCGTGGACCGCTTCGTCGCCCTGGGCTACCCGGTGGCCACCGAACTGCGCACGCGCAGTGGGCGCGGTGCCTCGTTCGTCGACACCCGGGCGCTGTGCGGGCACATGGTGGAGATCTATCCGTTCAGCGAGGGCCTGGTCGGCCTGTACCGGCGTGTGGCGGACGAGGCCGCGCGCTGGGACGGGCGCACCCTGCGCATCGAGCTCGATGGCGCGAGCTGAGCCGATCCGCCGGTCAGCACCGACGGCGGGTTCAGACGGGGCCGCGGGCGCCGTCTGCGTTCGCCCGACGCACCCAATGCCACGGAACGCCCGCAAACCCGTCGCAGTACGACACCTCCACGCGCCGGTCGGCGATGAGCCACTGGGCATCGACCCGGCGCAGCCGATCGACATAGCGCAGGCAGAGCACGTCCCGGCCCTGGTCCCAGCGCTCGTGCCAGGCGGTCACGTAGGTGATCGACGAGGCCACCTCGGCCTGGGGCGCCTCCAGCGTCACCAGTGTCTGGCCGATCTGGTGATGTGTGCGCCGAAAGACCGCCTGCCCGCGGGCGATGCGCGCTGCGATCGCCTCTCGCCCTTGCACCGCACCGCCGCGCCCGGGCCCGTAATCGCTGCTGGCGTCCGGGGCGAAGCAGGCAGCCACCCCATCGATGTCGTATTCGTCGAGACACCGGCAGTACCGTGCCTGCGTGTGCTGGATGTCGCGCTCGGCCAGCCATCGGTGCCACGCTGGATCGGCAGCGTTGGGGTCCACAGGAGCAAAGGTTTCAGGCATGGTTGTTGATCCTTCAGGTGGGCAGGTATTTGCGCAGGCCCAGGCGAAGCCCGCCGAGGCACCTGCGCGGGCGGCGACGTTTGGCGGACGGCAGCCGCTGTTCTCGACTTTCGATCTCGGCCGTCTGAGACTGCGCAACCGCATCGTGATGGCGCCGATGACGCGCGAGCAGGCGCCAGGCGGGGTGCCCACCGAAGCGATGGCGCGCTACTACGCCAGACGGGCGGCGGCAGGGGTCGCCCTGATCCTCACGGAAGGCACGCCACCGGATGCGGCCGGACAGTTCGGCGCCCAGGTGCCCAGGTTCTTCGGCGACGATGCGCTGAGGGGCTGGCAGACCGTGGTGGACGCCGTCCACGCGCACGGTGCGGCGATCTTTCCGCAGCTGTGGCATGTCGGGGCGTTCTCGCCCTCGATGATCGGCATGGCCGAGACGATGGACCCGTCCACGGTGCGTGTGAGCCCTTCGGGCCTGGCCGCACCTGGCCGGCCCTTCGGCCAGGCGATGTCGCAGGCCTCGATCGACGCCACCCTCGAGGCTTTTGCGCAGGCCGCGCGCGCGGCGCGCGACACAGGCTTCGACGGCGTGGAGGTGCACGGCGCGCATGGCTATCTTCCCGACCAGTTCCTGTGGGCCGGCACCAATGTGCGCGACGACGGCTACGGGGGCGATGTCGCCGGCCGCGTGCGCTTCGCCTGTGAACTCGTGAAGGCGATCAAGTCCCGGGCGGGATGCGACTTCCCCGTGTCGTTTCGCATCTCGCAGTGGAAGCAGCTGGACTACGCCGCACGGTTGGCGCGCACGCCGGCGGAACTGGCCGCCATCGTCCAGCCCCTGGCCCGTGCCGGGGTAGACCTCTTCCACTGTTCGACCCGTCGGTTCTGGGAGCCCGAGTTCTCCGCCGATCCGCGCACCTTTGCGGCCTGGGTGCGCGAGCTGTCGGGGGTGCCCACGATCACCGTCGGCTCGGTGACCCTCGGCACGGACTTCAAGGCCCCGACCGGCAAGGTCCATGCCGCCGTCGCGGCGGATCACCTCGAGATGCTCGCAGCCGGTCTGGAGGCGGGTCATTTCGATCTCGTGGCCATCGGCCGCGCACTGTTGAGCAACCCTGATTGGGTCGATCTTGTCAGGTCGGGACGCGCACACGAGCTCGTGCCCTTCGATCGTTCGGCCCTGGCGTCGCTTGCATGAGGCCGACCCGCGGGAGGCAGCGCGGGGTGGGCTACCGGTGCGGCAACCGAGCGAGAACACGTCCATGCAACTGACTCACCGGATCGTCCAGAACGCCTACGTGGTCGATGACCTGGACTCGGCCGTCGACCAGTGGCACGCGGCGTTGGGACTGGGGCCGTTCTTCATGCGCCGCCATCTCTGCCTGGACCGCGTCCTCTATCGAGGGCGGCCTGCGCGACTGGACTTTTCTGCTGCTTACGTGCAGGCCGGACCGGTCATGATCGAGCTGGTGCAACAGCACGACGACGAGCCCTCGGCTTTTCGCGACATGTTCGCGCGTGGCCAGCACGGGCTGCATCACGTGGCCATCGTTCCAGACGACTACGAGGCCTGCATCGCCGGCTTCGGTGGACTGGGATGTCCTGTCGTCACCGAGATGCACGCCCGGGCAGGGCGGGGCGCCGCACTGGTCGACACCCGGGCCCTGCTCGGGCACATGACCGAAGTCTATTTCCCGACTTCCGGGCTACAGCGTCTGTATGCCGAGGTGGCGCAGTCCGCACGCCAGTGGGACGGGCGCCAGCTTCGCATCGAAGTCGATCCCGCGACCTGACATCG
>JBMTXX010000049.1:0-17361 GCA_049453935.1 Rubrivivax sp. | reverse complement strand
CGTTGTAGGCGTTGCAGGCGAAGGCGAAGGCGCTGTCGGCCAGCGTGGTGATCAGGCCGCCGTGGCAGATGGCGTGGCCGTTGAGCATGTCCTGGCGGACCGTCATCGTCGCGGTGCACGTCCCCGGGCCGACGGCTTCGATGCGGATGCCCAGGGCCTTGGTGGCATGGTCGTCCTTCAACATCGCGTCGCGCGCGGCCTGGGCAACGTGTTGGGCGTTGTCGTTCATCGGTGTGTCCTCAGGCAGGTGCGGCGCGGCTTCAGCGGTCGGTGAACACCGGCGCGCGCTTGTCGCGGAAGGCGGCCACGCCCTCGGCGAAATCGTGCGCCGCGCCGAGCGCGCCCTGCGCCTGTGCCTCGGCCACGAGCGCGTCGTCGAAGGCCGACGTGGTCGCCGCGTCGATGAGGTCGCGCGTCTGCGCAAGTGCACGCGCGGGCATCTTCGCCAGCCGCGCGGCCAGTGCCTGCACCTCGGCCGCGAAAGCTGCATCGTCGACGCAGCGCCAGATCAGGCCGATGCGGGCCGCCTCCTCGGCTGGAAGCTTGTCGCCGGTCATGGCCAGTGCCAGCGCCTGTGCTCGGCCCACCAGACGCGGCAGCAGCCAGGTGCCGCCGCAATCCGGCACCAGCCCGATCTTGCTGAAGGCCTGGATGAAGCTCGCACTGCGGGTCGCGACGACGATGTCGCAGCACAGCGCCAGGTTGGCACCCGCCCCCGCAGCCACGCCGTTGACCGCCGCCACCACCGGCACGGGCATGGTGCGCACCCGGTTGGCCAGCGGGCGATAAAAGCGCTCGACCACCGCGCCGACGTCGGGCGCCGCCCCCGCCACGCCGGCCATGGCCGGGTCGTTCAGGTCCTGCCCGGCGCAGAAGCCGCGGCCGGCACCGGTCAGCACCACGACGCGAACCTGCGGATCGGCTGCGGCCGCCTCCAAGGCCGGCAGCAGCCGGGCGTGCATTTCGGCGGTGAAACTGTTGAGCGCCGCGGGCCGGTTCAGGGTCACGGTGCAGACGCCGTCGGTGGTCTGCACGAGGATGGACGCGGCCGACGCCGTGTCGGCGTTGCCAGCGGATGCAGGGGTCTGGGACAAGGTGGCGTCTCCTAGAAGGGCAGCGCTTCGACAGTGCCAGGCACCGCCGAGAAAATTATTCGACCAATCGGTCGGTTAATTCTAGCGGTCCGACATGGCCGATGGCAAGGGCCCGCGCAGGTCTCCGAGGGCTCCGCCCCAGCGTCTGATGTGCCGCGTAAGATCGACGGTGACGGGTGTGCCCTGCGCAGGCAGGCCCGAGCTTCAGCGCCGCGGTTGCCGCCAGCGTCCGCGCCGGCGGTCAAACTGGCTGCACATTCCGCTTCCCGACCCCTTCCGAGTCACCTGCCCATGTCGACGCATCACACCTTGATCCAGCCACAGGAACTGGCCCGACTGCTCGAGACCGCCCCCGATCGGGTGGTGGTGCTCGACTGCAGCTTCGACCTGACCGATCCAGCCGCTGGGCGGCGCGCTTTCGAGAGCGCGCATGTGCCCGGCGCGCAGTACCTGCACCTGGATGAGGACCTCAGCAGCGCGAAGACCGGGCGCAACGGTCGCCATCCGCTGCCGGATCGCGAGGTTTTCACACGCAGGGTGGCCGCTGCCGGTGTGCACGCACAGACGCAGGTGGTGGTGTGCGACGCCAGCGCCGGCATGTATGCCGCGCGGCTGTGGTGGATGCTGCGCTGGATCGGTCACGAGGCCGTCGCCCTGCTCGACGGGGGGGCGGCGGCCTGGCGCGCCGCCGGCCTGCCGATGGAGAGCGGGCCTGCGCGGATGCCGGCACCGGGCGCCCTGCCCCTGCGGCCATCGCTGGTGCGCTGGGTCGGCCGCGAGGCCTTGCTGCAAGGCCTGGCACAACGGCAGCATCACATCGTCGATGCCCGTGCGGCCGACCGCTTCCGCGGCGAGAACGAGACGCTCGACCCGATCGGCGGGCGCATTCCCGGGGCGGTCAACCGCTTCTTCCGTGACAACCTCGGGCCGGACGGCCGCTTCAAGCCCGCGGCACAGTTGCGTCAGGAGTGGCAAGCGGTGATCGGCGCGCGTGCCCCTGCTGAAGTCGTGATGCAGTGCGGCTCCGGGGTGACGGCGTGCCACAACCTGCTGGCCGCCGAGATCGCCGGGCTGGGCGGCGGCGCGCTGTACCCGGGCTCCTGGAGCGAGTGGTCGTCGTGGCCGGATGCGCCGGTGGCCACCGGGCCTGCCGACGCGGCTTGAAGACGCCGGCCGATCGAGGCCACTGCGGTCGCCAGTCAGGCATCTGCCTGTCGGCGCCGCGACCCTGACGGTGGCCGTGGCGCATCGCGGCACGGGCCGATGTCGGCCGTTCAAGCCGCCATCGGCACCAGGAAGTCGCGGCTGATCCCGGCGCCCAGGTCGTTCACGCGGTCGAGGAACTGCGTCAGGAAGGCGTGCAGGCCCGTGGCGAGGATCTCGTCGATGCGGCCGTACTGAAGATCGGCTTTCAGCCGACCGGCCCGGCGCAGCGTTTCGCTGCTGTCCTGATTGGCCACCAGTTGCAGGTTGGCGACCACCTCGTTGACCGAGGCCGCCAGCGACCGCGGCATGTCCGGCCGCAGGATCAGCAGTTCGGCCACGCGCTCGGGCCGGATCACGTTGCGATAGACCTTGCGGTAGATCTCGAAGGCCGAGACCGACCGCAGGATCGCGCTCCAGTGATAGAAGTCCACTTCCAGCGGCGTGGCGCGATTCGGTGAAGGGGTGACGCCCACGGGCCCGAAGAACTCGTGCGCGGTCAAGGCGTGGTATTTGACGTCCAGCAGTCGCGCGGTGTTGTCGGCCCGCTCCAGAAAGGTGCCGATGCGGATGAAGTGCAGGGCCTCGTCCATCAGCATCGTGCCCACGGTCACGCCCCGGCTGAGGTGCGAGCGGAACTTCACCCACTCGAAGAAGGCGCCAGGGTCGCGCTCGAAGGCGCCGTCCTTCAGCAGCCGGTTGAACTCGAGCCAGGTCTGGTTCTGCGTCTCCCAGACCTCGGTGGTCAAGGTGCCGCGCACGGCCCGCGCGTTCTCGCGCGCGGCGCGCAGGCAGTTCCAGATGCTCGACAGGTTGGACTCGTCGCGCACCATGAACTCCATGACCTCGCGCGGCTGCACCTGACCGTAGCGCTGCGAGTACAGCCCTGTCAGTTCGGAGATGCTCAGCAGCCCGCGCCAGCCCTCTTCGGCTGTCGTCGCCGACTGCGGCAGCAAGGACGTCTGGTAGTTGACGTCGAGCATCCGGGCGGTGTTCTCGGCCCGCTCCATGTACCGGGCCATCCAGAAGAGATGGTCTGCCGTCCTGGACAACATCTCAGATCTCCTTGGTGCGCCACTCAGCGGCGTGCGCAGCAGTTCTCGACACCATCATCAATCCTCCACCACCCAGGTGTCCTTCGTTCCACCGCCCTGCGACGAGTTGACGACCAGCGAGCCCTGCTTCAGGGCCACGCGCGTCAACCCCCCGGGCACCGTCTGCACGCCCTTGCCCGACGACAGCACGTAAGGACGCAGGTCGATGTGGCGCGGGGCGATGCCGCGGTCGACGAAGGTCGGGCAGGTCGACAGGCTCAGCGTCGGCTGGGCGATGTAGTTCGTCGGGTGCGCCCGCAGCAGGCCGCGGAAATGCTCGATCTCGGCGCGGCTGGCGGCCGGGCCGACCAGCATCCCGTACCCGCCGGCACCGTGCACTTCCTTGACGACGAGTTCCGGCAAGTGGTCGAGCACGTAGGCCAGGTCGTCGGCCTCGCGGCACAGCCAGGTCGGCACGTTCTGCAGGATGGGGGTTTCGCCGAGATAGAACTCGATCATCTTCGGCACGTAGGGATAGATGCTCTTGTCGTCGGCGATGCCGGTGCCGATGGCGTTGCACAGCGTGACGTTGCCGCGGCGGTAGACGTCCAGCAGTCCGGCGCAACCCAGCGTGGAGTCGGATCGAAACACGCTGGGGTCCAGGAAGTCGTCGTCGACGCGGCGGTAGATCACGTCCACGCGCCTGGGGCCCTGGGTGGTGCGCATGTAGACGAAGTTGTCGCGCACGAACAGGTCCTGGCCCTCGACCAGTTCCACCCCCATCTGCTGCGCGAGGAAGGCGTGCTCGAAGTAGGCGCTGTTGTACATGCCCGGCGTCAACACCACGACCACCGGCTCGTTGACCGTCGTCGGCGCCACCGCCCGCAGGGTCTCCAGCAGCAGATCGGGGTAGTGCGCCACCGGTGCGATGCGGTGCAGGCTGAACAGCTCGGGGAACAGCCGCATCATCATCTTGCGGTTTTCCAACATGTAGCTCACGCCGCTGGGCACCCGCAGGTTGTCCTCGAGCACGTAGTAGGTGCCCGAACCGTCGGCGTTGCCGGCGCGCACGATGTCGATGCCGCTGATGTGCGAGTAGATGCCCCCTGGCACCTGCACCCCCGCCATCTCCGGCCGGTACTGTGCATTGCGCAAGACCATCTCGGCCGGGATGACGTCGGCCTTGAGGATCTCCTGGCCGTGATAGATGTCCTCGATGAAACGGTTCAGTGCCGTCACGCGCTGGCGCAGGCCCGCGGCCATCCGGTTCCACTCCTGGCGCGGGATCGCACGCGGGATCAGGTCGAAGGGGATCAGCCGCTCGGTGCCCGAACCGTCCTCGTCCTTGGCACCGTAGACGGCGAAGGTGATGCCGACGCGGCGGAAGATCATCTCGGCTTCTTCGCGCCGAGCGCGCATCACCGACGCGCTCTGGCTTTGCAGCCAGCGGGCATAGGTGCGGTAGTGCGCGCGCACCGCCGAGGGCGCGGTCGCGTCGGCCGCAACCGCGCAATCGCCGCTCAAGTCCAGGCACATCTCATCGAAGGCGTGCTTCATGGGGGGCTCCGTGTCCAATCCGGAAAAGCAACATTCGGGCCGGGGTCTTCCGGCAACAGGCGTGTGGTGACGCCGACCGTCAGCCGATGCGCGCCACCGCCGCGGATGACCCCGCGCAGCGGCGCAACATCCCCGTAATCCCGTCCCACTGCCACGCGCACATGGTCGAGCGCCGGCACCTGGTCGTTGGTGGGGTCGATGTCCAGCCAGCCGTCGGCCGGGACACCGGGCGTGCCCGGGCACCAGACCTGCGCCCAGGCATGCGACGCATCGGCGCCGACCAGTGCCGGGCCCTGCCCTGCCGGGCGCGTCAACAGGTAGCCACTGACGTAGCGCGCGGCCAGGCCCATCATGCGCAGGGCACCACAGGTGAGGTGGGCGAAGTCCTGGCAGACCCCGGTGCGCTGCGCAAGCACCTGGGCCAGGGGTGTGTCGACATCGGTGCTGCGGCTGCGGTAGGCAAAGTCGTGGTGCACGCGTCGCATCAGGTCGAGCGCCGCCTGGGCCACCGGGCGGCCGGGCGCGAACGACGCCGCGGCATAGGCGCGCAGCGCGTCGAGCCGGGGCACGTAGGGCGAGGGCTGCGCGAAGGCCGCCGCCGCCTCGAAAGGCCTGGCGGCCACGTAGCGCAGGCGTGTGGCAACGGTCTCCCAGGCCGGCGATTCGTCCGGGCGCAGGCCTGTGTAGCGTGCGTGCACCCGTACGCGGCTGATGGATTGCACCTGCAGCACGCCGTGGGGCCGATCGATCTGGAAATGCACGCAGGCGTTGCCCTGGATGTCGATGCGGTCGCTGCGCGCGGTGGGCGCCGGATCGATCTGCAACCGGAAGTCTTCCAGTTGCTGCCAGGGGTCCTGCATCGGCTGCAGGCAGGCGCAGTGATGCGAGGCCGACACCGGCGCGGCGTAGTCGTAGCGGGTGTCGTGCACGACCTCGATGCGCCGGCCGACGCCCGAATCCGGTGTGCCGGCTTCCCCGGCAGGCGCCGCCGACAAGCTCGGCGACGCCGGCGTGGGAAGGGAGGCGGTCGCGCCGTTCATCCCCTGACCTGCAACAGTCCGCCTGACAAGGCGAAGCAGCGGTGGCCGATCTCGTCGGCGATCGTCAGCGCCGCCGCATGCAGGCTGCGGCAGGTCGCCAGCACCGATTGGGTCATGCGCGCTTCGTCGGCGCCACGCATCGATTCCAGCGTCAGGCCGGCGCCAACCGATGGCAGGCGCGCCAGCAGCGCCTGCGCGCCGGGCTCGCCGCCGGGCAGCTTGCGCAACTCGGTGCGCAGCCGTCTGAGCGCGCCGGACAGGCTGCGCGGACTGGTGTCGTCCAGCAGCAGCACGTCCAGCAGCGCCAGCAGGTCCTCGTGACGCTGGTGACGTGCGCGGAAGGCGATGGCGCTGTCGAAGATCTCCAGCAGCAGGTCGACCCCGACCTCGCTGGCGGCGCCGCGCCCCAGCAGGAACTCCTCCAGCGCCGCCGTCATGCAGACCAGACGCTCGAGCAGGCGCCCGACCGTCAGCAGCCGCCAGCCGACGTCACGCGCCATGCGGTCGGTCTGCTGGCCGGTCAGTGCGGTCAGCTCCAATGCCAATCGGTCCAGGGCCTCGACTGCTCGGCCCGGGTCAGGCCCGGCGCCCGGGGCGATCGAATCTGTGGCGAGCGTGGTCTCGAAGCCCTCCCGCATGGCTCGCACCAGCGCCCATTGCTCGGACGACAAGCGCTCGCGCAGGGTGTTGGCCGCGCGCTCCAGGGCACGCAGGTTGAAGGCCACGCTCCAGGCGCCGTCGGCATCGGCCAGCGCGCACCGCACCGCGCGCTCGAAGTGGGCCGGCGACTGCGCGAGCGTGGGCACCCCCACCGGTGCCAGGCCCAGACGCACACACAGCGCGCTCAGCGCACGCTGTGCCGGCACCGGCAGCCCAGCCCCCTCGCACAGCGGCAAGACCAGCCGCGCCAGCCGCGTGCATTGCTCGGTGCGCTCGGTGTAGCGGCCGAGCCAGAACAGGTTCTCGCCGGTGCGGCTGCTGACCGGGCTGCGGCGCTGGGCGATGTCCTCCACGCGCAAGGGCCGCGGCAGCATGGAATAGGTGTCGATCTCGCCATCGGTCAGCACCCAGGTGTCGAGGCTGGTGCCGCCGCGCTGCATCGACACCGACTGGTCCTCTCGCCTGGCCACCCGGGTCATGCCCCCGGGCAGCACCTGCCACCGCCCGCCTGGCCCGGCCATCGCATAGACGCGCACCATGGCGGGGCGAGGCACCAGGGTGCCCTCGCCCCAGATGGGGGCACGAGAAAAGCGCAGGCGCCCCTGCACCGTCCAGGCGTCTGGATCGTCCTCGACGCGCACGCGCTGCCGGTCATGCACCTGTGAGGTGCGTTCGCCGTGCGGGAACGTGCTGCGCAGCAGCTTGCCGTCCAGGCGGTCGCGCACGTCGTGCCAGGCTGCCGCCTCGCCACACCACCAGGTTGGCAACGACGGCAGGCGCAGCGGTTCGCCGAGCAGGCGCTGCGCGATCGCCGGCAGGAAGCCCTGAACGGCCGGGGACTCCAGAAAGGCACTGCCTGGCGCGTTGGCCATGACCACCCGCCCCGCACGCACCGCCTGCAGCAGGCCGGGCACGCCCAGCGTCGAATCAGGTCGCAACTCCAGCGGATCGATCCAGTCGTCGTCGACGCGCCGCAGCAGGCCGTGCACGGGCTCCAGGCCTTCGACCGTCTTCAGGTAGACACACTCGCCGCGCACCGTCAGATCCTGCCCCTCGACCAGCGGCAGACCCAGGTAGCGCGCCAGATAGACCTGCTCGTACCAGGTCTCGCTGTAACGCCCAGGCGTGAGCAACGCGATGCGTGGGACGCCCTCGCCGGCCAAGGGCTGGCAGGCCTCCTCCAGCCCGGCGAGCAGGCCCCGATAGGCCGAGGCGATGTGCTGGACCCGCAATTCGCGAAACGCCTGCGGGAACTGGGCCGACACCAGCAGGCGGTTGTGCAGCACGTAGCCCAGGCCTGAGGGCCCCTGCGTGCGCTGCGCCACGACCCACCAGTCGCCTTGCGGGCCGCGGGCGATGTCGAAGGCCACGATGCGCAGCGCCAGGCCGCCGGCCGGGGTGACGCCGTGCATCCCCGGGACATGCCCCGGGTGACGCATCATCAGCGCGCCCGGCAGCAAGCCCTCGCGCAGCAGGTGCTGCGGCCCGTACAGGTCGGCCATCATGGCCTGCAGCAGCGCCGCGCGCTGCCGCACGCCCCTTTCGATGGCCGCCCAGTCGCCGGGCTCGATGAGCAGCGGCAAGAGTTCCAGTGACCATGCGCGCGCCGCCACCCCGTCGGGGCCGAAAACGTTGTGCGTGATGCCATCGCGTGCGATACGGTCGGCCAAGGCCGCACGACGCACGTCCAGGTCGGCCGCCGGCGCCGCAGCGGACAGCCCCACGTGGCGAGAAAAGCGCTGCCAGGCCGGCCGCAAGCCGCCGTCGGGCAGACGCAACTCGTCCCACACGCCCGCCTCTGCCGGAACCGCACGCCGCAGCAGCACCTGCCCGGGCGGCAGGGGCGGCGCGGCGATCAGCGGAAGCGCAATCTGGTTCGGCGACAAATCGGACAAGTCCCGTGGACGCAGCCGGTCATCCTACAGGCTGCATCGCCCGTCGCAGATCGAGCGTGAACGGGAGCTCCAGGCTGGGATGCGCGGGTGCCACCTGCATGGGCCCGGGCGTGTGGCCGAAACGGAAGAAGCGCGCCAGGCGACGGCTCTCGGCCTCGTAGGCGTTGACCGGGAAGGTCTCGTAGTTGCGCCCGCCGGGGTGGGCGACGTGGTATCGGCAGCCCCCGATGGAGCGCTGCAGCCAGGCGTCGACGATGTCGAAGGTCAGCGGCGCGTGCACGCCGATGGTGGGGTGCAGCGCCGATGACGGCTGCCAGGCCCGGTAACGCACCCCGCAGACATGCTCGCCTGCCCGGCCGGTGGGCTGCAAAGGCACGGCCACGCCGTTGACGGTGACCACATGGCGGTTGTCGTTCAGCCCCGTGACCTTGAGCTCGAGCCGCTCCAGTGAGGAGTCGACGTAGCGCACCGTCCCTCCGGCGCCGCCCTGCTCGCCCATCACGTGCCAGGGCTCGAGCGCGGCACGCAGTTCCAGGCCGACGCCGAGTGCGGCCATCGAACCGATGGCCGGGAAGCGGAACTCGAAGTGCGGCGCGAACCAGGCGGCGTCGAAGGCGTAGCCTGCGCGCCGCAGCTCGGTGATCACGTCCTCGAAGTCCTGCTGCACGAAGGTGGGCAGCAGGAATCGATCGTGCAGGGCCGTGCCCCAGCGCGTCAGGCGGGTGCGCGTGCCACCGGTGTAGGGCTCGCGCCAGAAGCGGGCCACCAGCGCCCGCAGCAGCAACTGCTGCGCCAGGCTCATCCGGGCGTGCGGCGGCATCTCGAAAGCACGCAACTCCAGCAGGCCCAGGCGTCCGGCGGGGCCCTCGGGCGCGTACAGCTTGTCGATGCAGAACTCACTGCGGTGGGTGTTGCCGGTGACGTCCACCAGGAGGTTGCGCAGGGTACGGTCGACCAGCCAGGGCGGCACCGTCCCCGGCGGGGGTGCGGGCTGACCCGGCGCGCGCGGGCCCATCTGGCGCTCGATCTCGGCCAGCGCGATCTCCAGCTCATAGACCTGGTCGTCGCGCGCCTCGTCGACCCGTGGGGCCTGGCTCGTCGGGCCGATGAACAGGCCGCTGAACAGGTAGCTCAGCGAGGGGTGGTTGTGCCAGTAGGCGAGCAGGCTGGCCAACAGGTCAGGCCGCCGCAGGAAGGGGCTGTCGGCCGGCGTGGCGCCACCGAGCACGAAATGGTTGCCGCCACCGGTGCCGGTGTGGCGCCCATCGAGCATGAACTTCTCGCTGGACAGGCGCGTGCGGTGCGCCGCGTCGTAGAGGAACTCGGTGTGATCGAGCAACTCGGCCCAGTCGTGCGCCGGATGGATGTTGACCTCGATGACCCCCGGGTCGGGGGTGACCTGAAGCGTCTTCAGGCGCGCGTCGCGCGGCGGGGGATAGCCCTCGAGCACCAGGCGCACCCCCTGCTCGCGTGCCGTGGTCTCGACCGCCGTCAGCAGCGTCAGGTAGTCCTCCAGGTACTGCAGTGGGGGCATGAAGACGTAGAGCACACCGCTGTGCCCCCCCTGGGCGGCCTCGGCCTTGGGGCCGTTGGCGCGCTGCGGGTCGCGCACCTCGACGCACAACGCGGTGCGCGTGACGCCGGCGGCCGAGCGGCCCCGCACCGGCGGCTCGGGCTCGGGCCGGCCCGGGACCTGCGCACGCAGCACCGTCACGCCCGGCAGCGGGACCGCCGGGGTGAAGGGATCGACGGCCGGCTCGTCCTGGCGGTCACCCGGTGCCGACCATGGCAGCGATTCCAGCGGCAGGCGCCAGCCCATCGGCGAATCCCCAGGGATCAGGTACATGCGCTCGTCACGCAGGAACCACTTGCCGCTCATCCACGCCGGCGCAGGCGCGCCGGCCACCCATTCGCGCTTCAACGGCAGGGCGTAGCCGACCACACGGTCCAGACCCTGGCTGAACACGCGGCGCAGCCGAGCGCGCTCGAGCTCGTCGTCCAGGCGCGAGTCCAGCGGGTCGACGTTGACCGGCAGACGCCGCTCACGCCACAGGTGGTACCAGGCATCTTCGTAGCCGGGCAGCACGTGAGCGGGCTCGACACCCAGCCGCTGCGCCAGCGCGCCGATGAAGGCATGCGCATCGGCGCTGGTGTAGTGCTGGGGCTCGCGCTCGTCGGCGAACAGCGACGGGTCGGTCCAGCAGGGCTGGCCGTCGGCGCGCCACGCCAGCGTGATCGCCCAGCGCGGCAACTGCTCACCCGGGTACCACTTGCCCTGGCCGAAATGCAGAAAGCCACCCTGCCCGTAGCGCGCCATCAGGCGGTGCGCCAGCCCGGTGGCCAGCCCGCGCTTGGTCGGCCCGAGCGCGTCGGTGTTCCACTCTGCGCCCTCGCGGTCGTCGACCGAGACGAAGGTGGGCTCGCCGCCCATGGTCAGCCGCACGTCACCAGCCTGCAGCTGCGCGTCCACCGCATGGCCGAGGGCGACGATGTCGGCCCACTGGGACTCGGTGTAGGGTTGCGTGACGCGCGGCGATTCGTGGATACGCGTGACGTGCATCTCGTGCTCGAACGCGACCTCGCATTCGTCGACCAGGCCGCTGACCGGCGCCGCACTCGAAGGCTCGGGCGTGCAGGCCACCGGGATGTGCCCTTCTCCGGCCATCAGGCCCGAGGTTGGGTCCAGGCCGATCCACCCCGCTCCGGGCAGGTAGACCTCGCACCAGGCATGCAGGTCGGTGAAATCGACCTCGGTGCCCGAGGGGCCGTCGAGGGCCTTCACGTCAGGCTTCAGCTGGATCAGGTAGCCCGAGACGAAGCGTGCCGCCAGACCCAGGTGCCGCAAGGTCTGCACCAGCAGCCAGCCGCTGTCACGGCACGAGCCCGAGGCGTTCTGCAGCGTCTGCTCGGGTGTCTGCACCCCTGGCTCCATGCGGATCAGGTAGGCGATCTCGCGTTGCAGCCGCTGGTTCAGCCCGACCAGGAAATCGATGGTGCGGGTGCGCTCGCGCGGGATGCTGGCCAGGAAGGCTTCGAAGCGCGGCGTCAGCGGCCCGCGCGCCAGGTAGGGCGCGAGATCCGGCAGGGTGTCGGCGCCGTAGGCGAAGGGGAAGTGCTCGGCCTCGGGCTCGAGGAAGAAGTCGAAGGGGTTGTAGACCGCCATCTCGGCCACGAGATCGACGGTAACGGTGAATTCGGTGGTCTTCTCTGGGAACACCAGGCGCGCCAGATGGTTGGCGAACGGGTCCTGCTGCCAGTTGATGAAGTGCGTGGCCGGCTCCACGCGCAAGGAATAGCTGACGATGGGCGTGCGGCAGTGCGGTGCAGGGCGCAGCCGCACCACCTGCGGGCCGAGGTTCACCGGCCGGTCGTAGCGGTAGCGCGTGACGTGATGCAGGGCGGCGTGGATGGACACGGGAACTCCCTCGGAGCGGGTGTCGAGACCCGGTTGGATGCAGTGGCAATGGGATGCAAGGTCCGGGCCAGAGGCCTGGCGTTGCGGGGCCGCGGCGCGTGAGGCGGGCCACGGAAACGGCGCAGAAACCACGGGTAAACGGCCGCACCGACGCGAGTGGCGATTGTCTCAGTGAAAACCCTCGGTGGTGGCACCCTCAACCAAACCACCCATGCAGGAACCAGCCCGTCTCGTCGGCCGAAGACGCCAAGCGTGAACGGTAGACCCAGACCAGCGCGCCGTCGCCGGCCTGGGCGATGAAGTAGTCGCGCACGGCCAGCGCACCGTCCCACCAGCCCGATTCCAGGCGTTCCGGGCCGGCCAGCAATTGCAGGGGGTGGCCGTCGAGCAGCGGGCGGGACGTCTGCTCGCGCAGCCTGCGAGGCTCGGGCAGCAGCCAGGCCGGCCGCGTCAGCAGGGCAGCCGATGGCGCGCCCGGGCCGCCGTCCATCGACCGCCCCGCTTCGCGCCGGGCATCTTTGGAAGCGCTCTGCCCTCCCGGAGGCCTCGAGCCGCCGGACGAGGGCTGGGACGCAGACGTCGATCGCGCCGACGCTGCCACCGACACGGACGCGGGTTCGGCACGCGTGGCCTGCTCGGGGCGGTGGTCGTCGAGATCGCGCAACTGGCACACCCCATCGGGCCCGAGCCGGGCCTGCAGGCGCTCGAGCAACTGGGCAAAGCCGACGTGGGCATCGGCACGCACGGCGAAGAGGTCCTGGGGCGGCGGGGCCTCGTGGACGAGTCGGGCGCAGCGGATGCGCAACTCGAGTGCCGGCGCCGGCAGGGCCAGACGCCCCAGGCGCTCGCGCAGCAGCGACTGCAGGTGTGCGGCGTCGGACGACGGCGTGGCCAGCGCGAGTTCGAACACCGTCTGCGGGGGCACGCGATCGTCATCGGCACGGTGCCTGGGTTCATGGCGCAGGATCAGCTCGAAGCGCGGCACCCGACCCTGCCGCGCCCCAGCCCAGGCCAGCAGGCGCGCCAGCAGCACGTCGGCGGCCTGCAGCAACTGCTCGGCGTTGTCGGCACGGGCCTGCAGTTCCAGACTCGACTCGAAGGTCTCGGGCGCGACGAGCCAGGCGCGCGGGTCGGGACGTTCGCCGCGCGCGCGGTCCAGCGCCTGCAGCAGCGCCGGGCCGACACGGCGGGCCAGCCCGGCACGCGGCAGGGCCCGCAACCCGCCCAGCGTGCGCACGCCCATGGCCTGCAGGTCCTGCGCGGCCTGCGGTCCGGCAAGCAGGGCCACAGGCAGGCGGTCGAGATGCTGCAGAAAGGCCTCGGGCTGCGGCATCGCCAGGACAGGGGGCGTCGTGCCCGCGCCTTCGTCGAGTGCGGGCACGGGAACGGTTGAAGTTTCTCTTTTCCTGACAATAGCTGAAGACGTTGAAGTTGAAGTTGAAGTTGAAGTAGAGGTTGAAGTAGAGGTTGAAGTAGAGGTTGGGTTTTGAGTTGAGGCTGTTTTCGTAGGTGACTGGTATGAATCAGAAATGACCGTCTTGTGGTGTGCCAACAGCGCTGCACCCAGTGGCGTCGGAGCGCAGGCGAGGACAGCGCGATGCCCCAGCAACGCGAGCCTGCGGCGCAGATCGGTGGCCAGTGCCTCGAGCCCACCGAACAGGCGCAGCGTCGAGGCCACCTCCAGCAGCACCGTGGACGGACCGTCCAGCGTCACCGAGGGCGTGAAATACAGGGCCGCGAGCGCGGCCACGCGCAAGGCCTGGGTGTCGCGGGCCTCGTCGGCCTGCGCCAGACACAGCGTCGGCGCCAGCGCCAGGGCCGTGGCGCGTCGCTGACCGGGCCGCACCCCCAGGGCTGCCGCGGCCCGGTCGACCGCGACGATGCCGCTGCGGGTCTGCAAGGCCACAGGGCGCTCGCGCGCCCGGGCATCGAGCGTCGCGACAAAGGCTTCCAGAGACAGGTCGGGCAGATGCGCCGCCACCCAGCACGCCGGCACACGCGCTGCTGGCGCCGGCACAGCGATGGGGGCCCTGACGGCCGCTTCAGCGCCTTCAACAGACAGGGCCTGCCGGGGCGCGCAGACGCTGGAATGGCCGCAACCGCGCCCCTGTGCCGGCGGCACGCCTTCCGGCGCCGACCGCGGGTGGCCGAACAGGTCGGGGGCGGGCAGTTGGCTGGCAAAGGACAGGCGACGGCGATGCTGCATCGTGCACGTTCCTGCAGTCCCGGCCCTGCATGAGGCTTCAGCGATGCAGGCTCGCGGCCGGAACCGGCCGCGCGTTGGCGCGCGACACCGCCGCTGCGGCCGTGCGTGGCGCTCCCGGGCCGGTCAGCACCGCGGCCTGACGCGCCCTGGCCCGCGCACCGACGACCCCCGCCAGCACCGGGGGCAGTGCCAGGCGCAATGGATGCGCCAGCGCAGGCCCGCGCCGCTTGAGCAGGTGCACCGACAAGGCATCCGGGTCGGGCAGCGGCTGCAAGGCCAGGCGCAGGGGGGCCGGGCTGGGCTGCAAGCGGGCGTCAAGGCCGCGCAGCACGAAGGCTGGGGCGTCGTGCGCCTGTGCGGCCAGTTGCAGGCGGCGCAAGCGATCGCCGGACAGCGGGCCCGGCAGCCACGCCAGCAGCAGGCCTGCGGCGCCGCTGCGCAGCGCCTGTTCCAGCGCCCACAGCAGATCGGTCGCCACAGGCGGCCGGCCACGCGCGACCGAGGCATCGCAGGGCGCGGGCCCGGGCACGACAACCAGATGACGTGCATCGACCCCCATCTGCCCCAGGGCCTGCGCGCACGGCAGCGCGGGAGGCGCGAAAAGCATGGCGCGACGCGCGGCACCGAGCTCGGCCTGCCGCGCCGCAGCCAGCACCGGCGCGAGCAGCCGGACCTCCCCGATGCCCGGGCGCGGCAGCAGCAACTCGGTCAGCGCCTGGCAGGGCCAGCCGCCGCCGGGCAACTCGGCGTCGAGCGCGGCGAAACCGCTGCGCCAGACCGCGGCCGCGCCGGCGCGGCCCAGCCGATGCGCGCGCCACAGCGCGGGGTGCAGGGCCTCGGGGTCGTGCCGCGCGGCGCCGGCATCGATGGAGGAAAGATTCGTCGAAGACACCCGAATACTGTATCTTCATACAGTCTTCTGGTCCATCCCCTGGGCGTTCCATCCCGGCCCGTCGGGCTTGGAGACCGAGGCACCGGCCCCTACACTTGCACGCCCCGCTCGCTGTTGCATGCCCACACGGAGTGCCCCATGCTCGACCCCCAGGCCCGCGCCTTCATCGATTTCATGATCGCGCGTGGCGCGCAGCCCGCGCACCTGATGACGCCCGAGCAGGCGCGCCGTGCCTACCACGAGCGGCGCCCTTACACACAGCCCGACGCGCCGGAGGTGGCCGAGGTACGCGACCTGTCGGCCGACGGCGTGCCGCTGCGCCTGTACCGCTCGCAGCCCGTCGTCCCCGGGCAGCCGCAGCCGGTGCTGGTTTACTTCCACGGCGGCGGCTGGGTCATCGGCGACCTCGAAACCCACGACGTGCTGTGCCGCCAGCTGGCGCTGGCCGCTGGCGTGGCCGTGGTCGCCGTGGACTACCGCCTCGCCCCTGAGCACGCCTTCCCGGCTGCCGTGGACGACTGTGTCGCCGCCACGCGCTGGGTGCAGGCGCAGGCCGATGCGCTGCATCTGGACGCCTCGCGCCTGGCGGTCGGCGGCGACAGCGCCGGCGGCAACCTGGCGGCGGTGGTCTGCCTGGCCCAGCGCGAGGCCGGGCTGGCCCTGCCCGCCTTCCAGTTGCTGATCTACCCCGTCACCGACATGCGTCAGGGCGCGCCGTCCTACACCACCAACGCGCAGGGCTACCTGCTCACGCGCGACTCGATGGCGCACTACCGCCGCCTGTACACGCCCGAAGAGTCGCAATGGGGCGACTGGCGCGCCTCGCCGCTGCTGGCGGCCGACCACCGCGGCCTGCCGCCAGCCCTGGTGCTGACCGCGGGCTACGACCCGCTGCGCGACGAAGGGCGGCAGTACGCCGACGCGCTGTCGGCCGCGGGGGTGGCCACGCACTACGCCTGCTTCGAGCGTCAGGTGCATGGCTTCGCCGCCATGCCGCGTGCCATCCCGGAGGCCGATCTGGCGATCGCGCTGTGCGGCGCGGCGCTGCGCCGGGGCTTGGCTCGGTAGCCTGGACAGATGCCCGCCACTGCCCCCGTCGACCCCTGCCCCTGCGGCCTGCCCCAGGCCTACGAGGCCTGCTGCGGCCGCTGGCACGGTGGGCTCCTGCACCTGCAGGCGCCCGACGCCCCGACGCTGATGCGCTCGCGCTACAGCGCCTACGTGCGCGGCCTGCGCGACTACGTGCTCGACACCTGGCACCCGCGCACGCGCCCGGTGGCCATCGACGCCGACCCGCCCGGCCTGCGCTGGCTGGGCCTGGACGTGCGCCGCGTCGAGATCGTCGACGACGACCATGCCACGGTGGAGTTCGTCGCGCGCAGCAAGCTCGGCGGACGCGCGCACCGCCTGCACGAGACCAGCCGCTTCGAGCGCGTCGACGGCCGCTGGCTCTACGTCGAAGGTGACGTGCGCTGAGCCCGTCGGGAGTCCGCTGCCCCCTGGGCCCGTCGAATCCCGCAGGCCTGCCGAAAGCGCGACAAGCGCGACCCCAGACGCACCTGCCAGCGCAAAATCGACTCGTTCCGTCGCGGTTGTGAGCACCAGCGCTCGCAGCTCTCTCCACCCTGCCCCACCCACACGGAGACCCCCATGCGCATCGAAACCCTCGCCGTCCACGCCGGCCAGAGCCCCGACCCGACCACCCACGCGGTGGCCGTGCCGATCTACCAGACGGTGGCCTACGCCTTCGACGACACCCAGCACGGCGCCGACCTGTTCGACCTGAAGGTCGCGGGCAACATCTACACCCGCATCATGAACCCGACGCAGGACGTGCTGGAAAAGCGCGTCGCGGCCATGGAAGGCGGCATCGCCGCGCTGGCGCTGGCGTCGGGGCAGGCGGCCGTCACCTATGCGATCCAGACGATCGCCGAGGCGGGAGACAACATCGTCGCCTCGTCGGCGCTGTACGGCGGCACCTACAACCTGTTCGCGCACACGCTGCCGCAGTACGGCATCGAGGTGCGCTTTGCCGACTACCGCGACCCTGACGCCTTCGAGCGCCTGATCGACGAGCGCACCAAGGCGGTGTACTGCGAATCCATCGGCAACCCGCTGGGCAACATCACCGATTTCGCGCGGCTGGCCGAGGTGGCGCACGCGCGCGGCGTGCCCGTGATCGTGGACAACACCGTGCCCAGCCCCTACCTGCTGCGGCCCTTCGAGCACGGCGCCGACATCGTCGTGCACTCGCTGACCAAGTACCTGGGCGGGCACGGCAACTCGCTGGGCGGCGCCATCGTCGACTCGGGCAAGTTCCCCTGGGCCGAGCACAAGGCCAAGTTCAAGCGCCTGAACGAGCCCG